>JBDTXI010000086.1:0-6653 GCA_040006255.1 Sphingomicrobium sp. | reverse complement strand
TCGCCCGAAATGCGCGCGCTGACTTTCGCGCCCGGCGCCTCGCGCTCGGCGATCTCCTCGACCATGCGCACTAGGTCGGCGCCCTTCTGCAGATTGTTGAAGCGGATGTTGAGCTGGGCGGTCGCTGAGCCGGGGATCACGTTGCTGACATGGGTCGGCGTGTCGATGCTGGTGAATTCGAGGTTCGATGGCGGGAATGAGTCGGTGCCGTCGTCGAGATGAATGGCGTCGAGCGACGCGATAATGCGGGCGAGGGGAGCGATCGGGTTGGTCGCGCGGTGCGGGTAAGCCACGTGTCCCTGCACGCCCGGCGTTTCGATCCACATGTTGACCGAGCCGCGGCGGCCGATCTTCACTGTATCGCCGAGCTGGTCGACCGAGGTAGGCTCGCCGATGAGGATCATGTCGGGCCGGATTTGCCGCTCGTTGAGCCAGTCAATGATCCGCGGCGTGCCCCAGGTCGAATAGCCTTCCTCGTCGCCGGTGATGAGCAGCGACAGGGTGCCGTTGGCGTCGCCGATCCGCGACAGCGCGGCGACATAAGCGGCGATTGCGCTCTTCATGTCGTTGGCGCCGCGGCCGGTCAGCAGCCCGTCGACGACGTCTGCCGCGAAGGGGTCCCCGCTCCAGCCTTCGCCCGGGGGCACCACGTCGAGATGGCCGGCGAAGCCGAAATGCGGCGCGCCCTCGCCGCGGATCGCGACCATGTTCTCCGTCGGCCCGTCCGGCGCCTCGCCCATCACCCAGCGGTGGACCGTGAAGCCGAGCGGCTCGAGGGCGGATTCGAGGACGTCGAAAACCTCGCCGCGCGCCGGCGTAACACTCGGGCAGTTGATCAGCTGGCGCGCAAGCGCGATGGGGTCGAGCGACATTGCCGCCGCCTAGCAGAGGGATAAGGGATGCCCAAGATCGACCTCGACCGTATCGAGCAGGTGAACCGCACCGGCTATCCCCCGCCGTTCGACAAAGAGGTGGCCGGGCGCTGGTACCGTCGCCTCGCGCCGGCGACGGGGCTGACGGATTTCGGCGTCAGCCACGTCACGCTGAAGCCCGGCGCATGGTCGTCGCAACGCCACTGGCACGAGGGCGAGGACGAGTTCCTGGTGATGCTGTCGGGCGAAGCGGTGCTGGTGGAGGATGATGGCCGCACAACATTGCGCGTCGGCGATTGCGCCGCCTGGCCCAAGGGCAGCACCAACGGCCATCATCTGCGCAACGAGAGCAGCGAGAATTGCTCGTTCATCGTTGTCGGCGGCGGCACCAACACCGGCGGAGGCTATTCGGACATCGACATGCTGTTCACCGCCGACGGCCGTTACGTCCACAAGGACGGACGCTCCTATGCTGAGTCCAAGCGGCCCGCCTAGGCGGCCTTGCCGACCTCGTATTGCTCGATGACCCAGGGCTCGTCCTGGGCCTTGTCGATCCATTCGGCGACGTGTGGGTGCGACAAAACGGCCTTCATGTAGGCCCCGGCGAAACTGGGCACGGGCACGCCGTAGGTGATGAAGCGGGTGACCACCGGAGCGTACATGATGTCCGCCGCGCACCAGTCGCCGAAGAGGAAATCGCCGGTCCCGCCGAAGCGGGCGCGGGCCTGGGCCCATAGCTGCAGGATGCGGTCGATTTCGTCGCGGACCGGTTGCTCGAGCTTTTTGGGCGGGAAGCTCTTGCGGACGTTCATCGGCAGCTCGCGGCGGAGATTGGCGAATCCGGAATGCATCTCGGCCGACATTGACCGCGCGACCGCGCGCGCGGTCACGTCCTCGGGCCAGTAAAGCTCGCGGCCGGCGCGGTCGGCGAGGAACTCGATGATCGCCAGGCTGTCCCACACCACGCATTCGCCGTCCCACAGGATCGGCACCTTGCCGAGCGACGGGGCGAACTCGTCGCCTTCGCGGCGCTGCTCCCATTCGGCGTCGAACATCGGCACGACGAGCTCTTCGAACTCCTCGCCGGACTGTTTTGCCGCGAGCCAGCCGCGCATCGACCAGCTCGAATACGCGCGATTGCCGATAATCAGCTTGAACAACAGCGGCTCCCTAGGACGTCACGGCTTCGAGGATCGCCGTCCTCAACTCGGCGATGCCGCTACCCGTTTCGCTCGACGTGGTGAAGATGGTCGGGTGCGCCGCGGGGTGCTTCGCGGCTTCGACCGCCACGCCTTCGTAAATCGCGCCGAGCGCTGCGGGTTTCACTTTGTCCGCCTTGGTCAGCACGAGGTGGTAGCTGACTGCCGCGTCGTCGAGCATCCGCAGAACTTCGCGGTCGACGTCCTTGAGGCCGTGCCGCGAGTCGACCAGCACCAGCGCGCGCTTGAGCACCGCACGGCCCCGCAAGTAATCGTTTACGAGGAAGCGCCAGCGTTTGACCATGTCCCTCGGCGCTTCCGCGAAGCCATAGCCCGGCATGTCCACCAGCCGAATCTGAAGCGGGCTGCCGACGTCGAAAAAATTGAGCTCCTGCGTCCGCCCAGGGGTGTTCGACGTGCGCGCGAGCTTGTTGCGGTTGGTCAGCGCATTCAGGAGCGAGCTCTTGCCGACGTTCGACCGGCCCGCGAACGCGACCTCGGGCACGTCCGGGTCGGGCAGGAACTGAAGCTCGGGCGCGGATTTCAGGAACTCGATCGGACCCGCGAAGAGTTTCCGCGCGCGCTCCGTGAGTTCCTGGGTCCGCTCGTCGATCATGTGCGGACCGGGTGCGTGTCGGAAAGGTGCAGCCCGTATTTGCGATAGAGCCACGATTGCTGCGCCAGGGTCAGGAGGTTGTTGGTGATCCAGTAGAGCTGCAGGCCGGCGGCGAACGGGGCCATGATGAACACCAGGAACCACGGCATGATCGCGAACACCTGCGCCTGGGCCGGGTCCATCGGTTGCGGATTCAGCTTCATCGACAGCCACTGGGTCGCGCCGACGAGGATCGGGAGGATGCCGATCGCGAGATAGGACGGCGGCGCGAAGTGCAGCAGGCCGAACAGGTTGACCGGGGTCAGCGGATCGGGCGCGGAGAGGTCCTTGATCCACCCGACGAAAGGCTGGTGGCGCATTTCGACGCTGACCAGAAGCGTCTTGTAGAGCGCGTAGAAGACCGGGATCTGGAGCAGGATCGGAAGGCAGCCCGCCGCCGGATTGATCTTCTCCGCCTGGTAGAGCTTCAGCGTCTCCTGCTGCTGGCGCGCCTTGTCGTCCTTGTACTTCTCCTGCAGCGCTTTGAGCTTGGGCTGGACCTTGCGCATCGCCGCCATCGACTGGAATTGCTTGTGCGCGATCGGGAACATGATCGCGCGGACGATCAACGTCAGGCAGATGATGGCGACGCCGAAATTGCCGATATGCTCGAAAAGGAAGACGAGCACGTCGTAGATGACCAGCATGAACCAGCGGAAATAGCCCCAGTCGATGGCCCGCGTGAGACCGTCGATGCCGCCCGCCTCATACTTCTTGAGCAGCTCATATTGCTTGGCGCCGGCGAACAGGCGCGCCTGCGTCGTGACCGTCTGCCCGGGAGCGACATTGAGCGGCGTCGCCGAGTAGTCGGCCTGGTATCCGCCACTTGCGCTGTTGCGGAAATCGGCGGTGACGCTGCCCGGCGGAACGAGGGCGGTCAGCCAATATTTGTCGGTAAAGCCGAGCCAGCCGGCGACTCTGCCGAAGGCCTGGTTGCCCTTTTCGTCGAGGTCCTTCCAGTTGACGCCATAATCGGCCTTGCCGCCGAACACGCTGATCGGGCCGACGTGGTTGGTCCAGGTCGAAACGTCGGTGGATTTCCCGGCGCGGCTGACGAGCCCGATCGGGCGCAGCTGCACGGGCGTGCCCGATCCGTTCGCCGCCGCCTGCTGGACGGTGAACAGATAGCCGTCATCGACCGAGACCTTGATCGCGAAGCGCAGGCCGTCGGGCGTCTGCGTGGTCAGCGTCACCGGATGGCCGGGCGTCAGGACATTGCTGTCCGCGCTCCACACCGTATTGAGATCGGGCGCCGCGCCGCCCGGGGCCGTCCACCCGAACTGCGCGATATAGGCACCCGGAGAGCCGAGTGGCGAAAGCAGCCGCACCGGCGGCGGATCCTTGGCGATGGTCTGCTTCTGCGTGACCAGCAGCAGGTCGTCGATCTGCGCGCCCTTGAGGTTGATCGAGCCGGACAGCGACGGCGTGTCGATGCGAACGCGCGGAGTCGCGGCGAGCGCGGCAGCAACGCTCTGCAGCGCCTTGGGAGTCGACGGCGCCGAGGGTTGCGCCTGCGGCTGCGCGGGCAGAGGCTGCTGCTGCTTGCCGTTCTCGATTTTCGTGCTCGGCGGGTTGGCGGTTGGGAAATATCTGTTCGCCGCCCACGTCCAGCCGAGGAGCACAAGCGCACTCAGCGCCACGGCGAGGATCAGATTCTTGCTGTCGTTCACTGGGCTCTAATCCTCACTGTACCGGGTCGTGGCCCTGACCGCCCCACGGGTGGCAGCGGCCAATGCGTTTGAGGGCCATCCATCCGCCCCGCGCGGCCCCATAGCGCTGGATTGCCGTAATCGCATAGGCCGAACAGCTCGGCTGGTAGCGGCAGCTCGGCGGAAGCACACGCGACGGCCCCAATTGCCAGCCGCGCGCGATCCAGATCATCAGCCGCGCGATCATGGCTTGCGCAGGCTTTCGAGCGCGCCTTCAAGGTCGGTCCGGAGTTGGCCGAACTCGCGTTCGATGCCGCGGGCGCGGCCGATCATCACATGGTCGCAGCCGGCCATGCCTTTGGCGGGCACGATGTGGCGCGCCAGCTCGCGGAAGCGCCGTTTCATGCGGTTGCGGACGACCGCGTTGCCGATTTTCTTGGTGACGGTGAATCCGACCCGCATCGCCACGTCCGCGTCTTTGCGGTCGCGAACGAGCAGGACGAAGCCCGGAGTCGACACGCGCCTGCCGCCATTGGCGGCGAGGAAATCGGCGCGCTTCTTGAGGGTGGTTAGGCGCTGAGTTTCTTGCGGCCGCGGCCGCGGCGGGCGTTCAGCACCTTGCGGCCGCCGACGGTCGCCATGCGGGAGCGGAACCCGTGCCGGCGCTTGCGGACGAGATTGCTCGGCTGGAAGGTGCGCTTCATCGCTCATGCCTCAAACTGAATGAAAAAGGGCCGCCCAAAGAGGCAGCCGCTGTCGAGCGCGCCGATAATGGAGAGGCAGGGCGAAGTCAATTGCCGAGACCCGGCCGATCGGCCTTGCGCAGGGCCTCGCGCCGCTGCGCGCTTTTACGCCGCAACGCCCAGTCCATCCACCGGCCGGCCTTGGGTTGCCAGCGCTTGACGCGGACATAATGCCGCTTGGCCCAGATGCTCGTCTTGAGGATCAGCGCTAGCCCCGGAGCGATCAGGAAAATGCCGCCCGGGCCCGGCACCGGCGCGAGGACGACGCCAAGGACGATGAGCACGAGGCCGAGCGCGAACAGTCCCCATTCGACGATCGGGCTGTCGAGAAAACGCCGCCATTGCTCGCGCTTGATCATGCGTGGACATGTGGTCAGCCACGGCTGTTCGCGCAAGCCGCTTGCAGGAAAGGTCCACGGCGGTCTAGCTTTGCTCCGCCGAGCTAGGGGGACGTCTGTCCATCGTCACGGGTGCGGGGAACGGGGCCTGAATGGCCGCGACCGTCGCCACTGTCGCTTATCTCGGGCTCGAGGCCCGCGCTGTCGAGGTGCAGGTGCAGCTCTCCTCGGGCATTCCGCGATTCACCATTGTAGGGCTCGCCGACAAGGCCGTGGCCGAGAGCCGCGAGCGGGTGCGCGCCGCGCTTGCCGCGATCGGTCTTGCCCTTCCGCCCAAGGTCATCACCGTGAACCTGTCGCCGGCCGATTTGCCCAAGGAAGGCTCGCATTACGACTTGCCGATCGCGCTATGCCTGCTGGCGGGGATCGGCGCGACCGACGCGGAAGCGCTGTCGCATTACGTCGCGGTCGGCGAATTATGCCTCGACGGGCGGATCACGGTCTCTCCCGGAGTCCTGCTCGCCGCGATTCATGCTTCCGGGCTCGACAAGGGGCTGATCTGCCCGGCGGCGCAGGGCAGCGAAGCGTTGTGGGCGGGCGAGCTCGAGGTCGTCGCCGCGCCCGACCTGCTCGCGCTGCTGGCGCATCTCAAGGGCACGGCGCTGGTTCCGGCGCCGCCTCCGGCTGAAGCCGAGCCAGCCGTTGGCGGACCCGACCTCGCGCAGGTCAAAGGTCAGGAAGTCGCCAAGCGCGCGCTCGAGATCGCAGCGGCGGGCGGGCACAATCTGCTGATGAGCGGTCCTCCCGGGGCGGGGAAGTCGCTTCTCGCGGCGTGCCTTCCCGGCATCCTTCCGCCGCTGCAGCCGTCGGAAGCCCTCGAAGTGTCGATGGTCGCTTCGGTGGCGGGGGAATTGAACGGCGGCAGGATCCGCCGCCAGCGGCCCTTTCGAGCACCGCACCACAGCGCCTCGATGCCGGCGCTGGTAGGCGGCGGGCTGCGCGTCCGGCCCGGCGAGATCAGCCTCGCGCACCTCGGCGTGCTGTTCCTCGACGAACTGCCCGAGTTCCAGCGGCCCGTGCTCGATTCCCTTCGCCAGCCGCTCGAAACGGGCAGCGTCAGCGTCGCCCGGGCCAACACCCACGTGACCTTTCCGGCGCGGGTGCAGCTGGTCGCGGCGATGAACCCGTGCCGCTGCG
>JBDTXI010000085.1:0-12521 GCA_040006255.1 Sphingomicrobium sp. | reverse complement strand
GATATGACACGGTCAACATGTCCATCGGCCAGGGCATGGTGCTCATCAACCCGCTGCAGCTCGGGGTGATGGCGAGCCGGCTCGCCACCGGCAAGCGCGTCATCCCGCGCTTGCTCAAGAACGAGCCGGTGAAGCCGCAGGTCTCGCTCGATGTCGACCAGGACCATCTGGACTTCATTCGCAAGGCGATGTGGGGCGTGGTAGATCACGGAACCGCGGGCGGAGCGAAACTGCCGCTCGACGGCATTCAGATGGCGGGAAAGACGGGCACCGCGCAGACGCACAACCTCAGTGCCGGCGAACGCGGCGACTACACGAGCGCGACCTGGAGGCTGCGCGACCATTCGCTGTTCATGGCCTTCGCCCCCTACGACAACCCGCGCTACGCCGCCGCGACCATCGTTGAGCATGGCGGCTTCGGCGCCGCGGTAGCCGCGCCCCTGATCCGCGACACGCTTACCTATCTGTATGACAAGCAGAAGGCGTTCGCGGCGCTCGACACTTTCGAGCAAAGCATCGGCGGGCCGCTCAACGAACGCCTGGCGCGCAAGACCGGCGCGTGGCGTTCGGCCAACGGGCTTCCGCCGATCCAGCCCGAGCGGGCATGATCACCTCCGCCCTCATCCCGCGGCCGCTGGCGCGGCTGCCATGGCGCTTGATCTTCCTCGTCGCTGGAATCGCGACCTTCGGCTTTATCGTGCTCTATTCCGCGGCGGGCGGCTCGATGCACCCGTGGGCGATCAAGCAGGCGTTCGTATTTCTCGTCTTTCTGGTCATTGCCGTCGCCATGTCATGGATGCGCGAGACGACCATCAAGTCGATCGCGTTCCCGCTCTATGGCCTGACTTTGATCATGCTCATTGCCGTCGAGGTCCTCGGCTTCGTCAGCAAAGGCGCGCAGCGCTGGCTCGATCTCGGTCCCCTGCGACTGCAGCCGTCCGAGTTCATGAAGCCGGCCATCGTGCTCACCCTCGCCCGCTTCTACGAGCTGGTTCCCCCTTCCGAGATCCGCAAATGGCGCGCGATCTGGCCGGCGTTGCTGCTGCTCGGCGTTCCCGCGTTCTTGATCCTCGTCCAGCCCGATCTCGGTACGTGCATCATGGTCGTGCTGTGCGGCGTAACGGTGATGTTCCTCGCCGGGCTCCCATGGTGGCTGTTTGCAGGGCCCGCCGCTGCCGTCGCGGTTGCCGCTCCGATCGTCTACGGAATGATGCACGGCTACCAGCGCAAGCGCATCGACGTCTTCCTCAATCCCGAGAGCGATCGGCAGGGCGCCGGCTACCACATCGCCCAGTCGAAGATTGCCATCGGATCCGGCGGGATCTGGGGCAAAGGCTTCCTCCACGGCAGCCAGAGCCACCTGCAATATCTGCCCGAGGGCCATACCGACTTCGTCTTCGCCACCATGGCCGAGGAATGGGGGCTGGTCGGCGGAGTGCTCCTGATCTTCGCCTTCGGAGCGGTGATCCGCTGGGGGATGCGGGTCAGCGCCAGCTCCCGCACCCGTTTCGGCCAGCTCGCCGCGGCCGGTCTCTCGGCAACGATCTTCTTCTACGTTTCGGTCAACCTGATGATGGTGATGGGCCTCGCACCCGTGGTCGGAGTGCCCCTCCCCCTCGTCAGCTTCGGCGGATCGGCGGTGATGACGGTGATGCTTTGCCTTGGCCTGCTGATGGCTCTCGAACGGCAGCAGCGCACCGGCTCATCGTCGCCCCTCGCCTGAGGCTCACTGTCCCGCGGCTGCAGCGATTGCGTTCCACCGGCTAGCCGCGAGGTCGAGCGCGTGGCTCGCCAGCGCAAAGCCCCGCAGGCTGTCGGGCGAAGGCGCGCCATCGCTTCCCTCCACCGCCCCGTTGAGCGCATCGAGGCGATCGGAAATTCCCTGGAGCGAGCCGGGCTCGGACACGCCGAGGATCGGTGGCGGAGTACCGACCAGTTGCTCGATCTGCGCGAGCAGGGTCGCCGAGGCAGTCGTCTTCCCCGCCGCAAGCCTGTCCTTCAGCGCCGAAGCCTCCTTGAGAATGTTGCGTGCGCGGACGCGCGCTGGCTCGATCTGCCGGGCGAGGCGGAACTGCGCCTCGAAATCGGCCTGCGACACGCGGATGCGCGGATCGGGAACGATCTCGAGCGGCTGGCGGAGTTGCTGACCGCCAGCAACGACCTCGACCGTATACCGTCCGGGTGGCGCCCAAGCGCCCGCAAAGCCGTCCTTGTCCGCGAAACCAGTCGGCCGCGCGTAGTGCAGATCCCAGACGAAGCGGTGGTGGCCGGGAGTCGCCACGGGCGGCTTGGTCGGCACCACCCACTCCGGCGCAAAAGCGAGCTTGGTGAGATCAACCGGCGGCACCTTGTCATCGCTGCTGAAGCTGTTCACGAGCGCGCCCGCCGAATCGAAGATGCGGATGACTACCGCCCCATTCGCGGGCTCGGCGACCGTGTAATCGATCATCGCGCCGAGCGGCGGGTTGGGCGCGAGCGGCTCGTCCTTGGGCATCGGCGTACCCGTGAAATTCGGTTCGTTGACCCTAACCGCCGACGCGACGGGATAGAGCCGCGGCGCGTTCGCTGGCGAGGCCGCGACGGCCCGCAAGGGAACGACGTCGTCCATCACGTAGAAACCGCGACCATGGGTCGCGATCACCAGGTCGTCGCCGTGAATATTGATATCGCGGACCGACGTCGTCGGCAGGCCCGTCTGCAGCGGCTGCCAGTTATCGCCGTCATCGAACGACACGAACGCCCCGCGCTCGGTCCCGGCGAAGAGCAAGCCGCGCCGCACCGGGTCCTCGCGCACGACATTGACCGAATTGGGTCCGCCCGAGCTCGGCAGCCCGGACGTGATCGAATGCCAGCTGCGTCCGCCGTCGCGCGTGCGCAGGATATAGGGCCGCTGATCGTCGATCCGGTGGCGGTCGATCGCCGCATAAGCGGTGTCCGCATCGAAATGCGACGGCTCGATGATCCCCACTTTCGACCACGGCTGGAGGGAAGCCGGCGTCACGTTCTGCCAGTGCGCCCCGCCGCCGGGGGTACGCCAGATGAGCCCGTCGTCGGTGCCCGCCCAGATCAGACCGTCCTTCAGCGGCGACGGACCGATATCGTAGACCACCCCGCGCCTCGGGCCAGTCTCCGCGGCATCCTTTACCGTCGCCGCATCGAGGTTCGGCGGAACCCCCGGGTCGGGCCGCGTCAGGTCCGGGCTGATCGGCTGCCAGCTGCGGCCCTCATCGGCCGTCCGCCAGATCCCCTGGTTGCCGAAATAGAGCGCATGCTCGCGCCGGCCCCAGGTCAGCGGCAGCGTCCATTCGCCGCGGTACTTGTCGGGGAAAGCGAGCGTCGGGTCGATGTTGCGCGTCTGGCCGGACTTGAGGTCGAGGCGGTCGACGCGCCCGCCATAGACCAAGTCCGGGTCGAGCGGATCGGGCGCGATCTCGTCGCTTTCGCCGCCCGCGGTCACTTCGTGGAACTGGGTCATGGTGATCCCGTCGAAGCGGCTGTCGCTGCGGCTCGCGACCGAAGCCGCGCCCGAATCTTGCTGCGATCCGTAAATCCGGTACGGGTACCGGTTGTCGGTCGAGACATGATAGAATTGCCCCGTCGGCTGGTTGAACCAGCTGCTCCAGGTTTTGCCGCCGTTGACCGTCACCAGCGTCCCCTGGTCGACCCCGAGTATCCGGCGATCGGGGTTCCTGGGGTCGATCCACAAGGTGTGGAAATCGTCACCGGTCGGATCGCCTTTGAGCGGAATGAAATGCGCTCCGCCGTCGTCGGACCGCAGCTGGATCGTATTCTGCACCCACAGCTGATCGGCGTTCTTCGGGTTGGCGGTGACCCCGCCGAAGTACCAGCCGCGTCCCCAGATGCGCTTGTCGCCGGTGACCTTGCGCCAGCTCGCGCCCGAATTGTCCGAACGGTACAGGCCGCCTTGGTCGGGTTTGTCGCTGTCGATCAGCGCGTAGACGCGGTGCGGCTGGGCGGGAGAGGTCGCGAGGCCGATTCGCGCCGGGTTGGCCGGCAAGCCTGCGCCGGTCAGCTGCCGCCACGTCCGTCCGCCGTCGATGGACTTATACAGTCCGCTCCCCGGCCCATTGGACGGCGGATAGGCGCTCCAGGGCGGCCGCCGCGTCTGCCACAGTGCCGCATAGACCATTTGCGGATTGCCCGGCTCGAACGTGAGGTCGATCGCACCCGTGTCCGCGTCCTTGTACAGCGGCCTGGTCCAATGCCTGCCGCCGTCGGTTGAGCGGAACACGCCACGCTCTGCATTCGGCCCGTACGGATGACCAAGGGCAGCGACGAGGACTACATCGGGATTGCGCGGATCGACGAGGATCTGCGCGATCTGCTGCGTATCGGACAGGCCGGTTGCGCTCCAGCTCCTGCCCCCGTCGGCGGAGCGGAACATGCCGATGCCCTGCGCGATGTCGGAGCGCATGTCGGCCTCGCCGGTGCCGACATAGATGACGTTCGGCGCGGACGGCGCGACCGCGATCGCGCCGATCGAGCCGACGTTGACCTCGTCGAAGATCGGCTGCCACGTGCGGCCGGCATCGTCGGTGCGCCACACGCCGCCGTTGACCGCTCCAAAATAGAAACGCTTCGAATCCCTGGGATCGCCCGCCACCGCAAGCACGCGTCCGCCGCGGAACGGCCCGACCGACCGCCAGTGCAGGTCCTGGAACAGCCGCGGATCGACGGTTGCCGCGGGGAGTGCGGCGGCGGCGCCGAGCAACGGCAGCGCGAGGAGCAAATGGGTTCGAAAGCGCACGGCAGCATCCTCGCGGAAGTGAAGGGATTCGGACCAGCCCCTAGAGCAGCCCGCGCTTATCTTGAAGGCCGCCCGGTTGCGCGCCACCTGCCCCCATGCTACCGGCGCCGCCGCTCCAGGCGAATACGACGGCCGGAGCCTTCGCCTCACGGCAGCCCAGGTTAACTTGGGGACGCATAGCTCAGTTGGTAGAGCAGCTGACTCTTAATCAGCGGGTCCTAGGTTCGAGCCCTAGTGCGTCCACCATTTTTGCCCGGTCAGGGCTTCAAAACGACTTCTCGCTTCGCGCAGATAAGTGAGCGGCAAGAATCAATGGTACTTTCAATCCATTCGTTGAATCGAAGCAACGGCACGCCTCCCCAAATCTTTGTCGGGCCGTAGAGGCCGTTTGTCGAACAGAGGGTCGAGCTTGCCCGGAGTTCACCTAGCGGCCCTTCATTGTTCATGTCGCGCGGCCCAGGAGCAGCCGGCTTGCAATCCGCGGCTTCAGGCGAAAGTGCGTTCCAACGCGATGGCGATTCGGTTCCTCCCCTCGGCAACAGCCCAACCCGGCGCGCTTCTCGCGGCCGTTCTGCTGCTGAACGCGTGCGGAAATGCCGGTCAGGACTCAGCCAGCGGGCGCGGTGGCCGAGGTTCCGGCAAGGGTCCAACCCAGGTCGGCTACGTCGTCGTCCAGCAGGGCAGCGCTCCGATCGAGCAGCAATTGCCCGGGCGGGTGGCCGCCTACCAGGTCTCGGAAGTGCGGCCGCAGGTCTCCGGAGTCATTCTCCGCCGGCTGTTCCAGGAGGGTTCGGTCGTCCGCCAGGGCCAGACCCTCTACCAGATCGATCCGAGCGTCTATTCGGCGCAGGCGGCGCAGGCGGCTGCCAATCTGCAGGGCGCGCGGGCCAGCGCCGAAGCCGCGCGGACGCTTGCAGAGCGCTACAAGCCGCTGGTCGCGCAACAGGCGATCTCGAAGCAGGACTATACCAACGCGGTCGCCCAGGCGCGGCAGGGCGATGCGGCCATCGCGCAGAACGCGGCGACCCTCCGGTCGGCCGAAATCAACCTCCGCTTCACCCGCGTCCCTGCGCCGATCACCGGGCGGATCGGCCTTTCCAGCGTGACCGAGGGCGCCCTGGTCACCGCCAGTCAGACCGGCGCTTTGGCGACCATCACCCGGCTCGACCCGGTCTTCGTCGATATCCAGGAGTCGGCCGCCGACCTGCTCGCGTTGCGCAAGGCTCTGGCGCAGGGCGGCGCAGCACCGGGCAGCGCGCAAGTCCGGCTGAAGCTGCCCGACGGGTCATATTATGATCGATCTGGAACGGTCGAGTTCAGCCAGGTGCTGGTGGACCAGAACACCGGCACGGTCACGCTGCGCGCGCGCTTTGCCAATCCGCAGTCGATCCTTCTGCCCGGAATGTTCGTCACCGCCGAGTTCGCACAGGCGATCGACACTTCGGCGTTCCTCGTGCCGCAACAAGCGGTCGCTCGCGATCCGCAGGGCAACGCGACGCTGTTCGTCGTCGGCCCCGGCAGCCGGGCAGTGCAGCGGACGGTCGTCGCCGAGCGCACCCAGGGCCCCTATTGGGTCGTGACCCAGGGCCTCGCTCCGGGCGAGAAAGTGATCACGCAGGGCATTGCGAACCTCCGCGACGGCGCTCCGATCAAGCCCGTTCCGCAAAGCGCTCCGCAACCCGTCAAGGCGCCCCCGCCCGGCGCGCTGAAGGCCGGAGCCGCCGCCAAGCGGGGCGGCTAAGCCCGCGATGGCAAGGATTTTCATCGAGCGGCCCATCTTCGCCTGGGTCCTCGCGATCATCATCTCGCTGGGCGGCATCGGCGCCATCCTGTCGCTGCCCGTGGCGCAATATCCCGACGTGGCGCCGACCCAGATCAACGTCCGCGCGACCTATCCCGGCGCGTCCGCCGCAACGCTCGAGAGCGGCGTCACCCAGGTGATCGAGCAGACGCTCACCGGGCTCGACGGCCTGCTCTACTTCAGCGCCTCGTCGAGCTCGCGGGGGCAGACCTCGATCACCGCCGTGTTCGACAAGAGCGTCAATGCGGACATCGCCCAGGTCCAGGTGCAGAACAAGGTGCAGTCGGCGGTCGCGCGTTTGCCGCAGGCGGTGCAGCAGCAGGGCGTGACGGTGACCAAGGGCTCGCCGGACTTCCTGATGATCGTCGGCGTCTATGACGAAAGCGACAAGAGCACCAACGTCGACGTGTCCGATTGGCTCGCCAGCAACATTCAGGACCAATTGTCGCGCATTCCAGGCGTCGGCGACGTCAACGTCTTCGGCTCGCAATATGCGATGCGAGTGTGGTTGGACCCGGCCAAGCTGTCGAGCTTCCAGCTGATGCCGAGCGATGTCATCACCGCGATCCAGAACCAGAATGTCGACGTCGCCGCGGGCGAGATTGGGGGAATGCCGCAGCCGCAGGGGCAGATGCTCAATGCGACCGTGACCGCGCAGGCGCGCCTGCAAACCCCCGAGGAATTTCGCAACATCATCGTCAAGTCCGATCTGTCGGGCGCACGGGTGCTGTTGTCGGACGTCGCCCGGGTCGAGCTTGGCGCGGAGAATTATTCGGCGACCATCCGCATCAACGGCCACCCCGGCGCGGGCATCGGAATTTTCCTCGAGCCAGGCGCGAATGCGCTGACTACGTCGAAGCTCGTCAAGGCGACGATGGGCCGCGTCGTGAACAGCATGCCGCCGGGCTACGCCGTCGCCTACGCCAACGACAGCTCGGACTTCATCAAGCTCTCGGTGATCGAAGTGGTGAAGACCCTGGCCGAGGCGATGGCGCTCGTCATCCTCGTCATGTTCGTTTTTCTGCAGAGCTGGCGCGCGACGCTGATCCCGGCCCTCGCCATACCCGTCGTCCTGCTGGGCACGTTCGGGATGCTCTATATCCTCGGTTTCTCGATCAATACGCTGACCCTGTTCGGACTTGTCCTCGCGGTCGGCCTGCTGGTCGACGACGCCATAGTGGTGGTCGAAAACGTCGAGCGCATCCTCCACGACCACCCGGAGCTTTCGGTCAAGGAAGCGACGATCATGTCGATGAACCAGATCCAGACGGCGCTCATCGCCATCGCTCTGGTGCTGTCGGCGGTGTTCCTGCCGATGGTCTTCTTCGGCGGCTCCACCGGCGTCATCTACCGCCAGTTTTCGGCGACCATCGTCTCGGCGATGGGCCTATCGGTCCTCCTCGCACTGACGTTCAGCCCATCGCTCGCCGCCAATGTGCTCAGGCGCAAGCATGCCAGCGTCGAAGAGACCGGGCTGGCCAAGCGCTGGCCGCGCTTCGCGCATTCGGTCGAAACGGGACGGCAGAAATTCAACTCCGGCTTCCAGCGGCTGATCGACTGGTACGTCGGCAGCGTCGGCAAGGTGGTCGACCGCAAGTGGCTCTTCCTCGCCATCTACGCCGGCGTGTGCGCGCTCCTGATCGTCTTGTTCCTGCGGCTTCCGACCGGATTCATCCCGTCTGAGGATCAGGGCAATGCGTCGGTCCAGTTCCGGCTGCCCGCGGGAGCGACGTTCGGCCGCACACAGCAGGCCGAGCAGGCGGTCGAGCATTATTTCCTGCAAGGCCCCGAAAACGAGAACGTGCATACGTTCTTTGCGGTGACCGGCGGCGGCGGCGGCCTTTCCGGGCAGAATACGGGCCAGGCCTACGTCAACCTCGCTCCATTCGGCGAGCGCAAGGGGTCGAGCAACAGCGCGCAGGCGGTCGTCGACCGAGCGTCCGGAGCGTTCCGCGGCCTTCGCGATGCCCAGGTGTTCGCGCTCGTCCCCGCGGCGATTCGCGGCCTCGGCCAGTCGGCCGGCTTCACCATGGAGCTGCAGAACACCAGCGGCATGAGCCGTGAAGAGTTCGCCGCGGCCCGGGACCGGTTGCTTGCCGCAGCCAATAGCGACCCGGTGCTGGCGCAGGTGCGGCTCAGCGAGCTTCCCGATGTCGCCAGCCTCAAGGTCAATTTCGACCAGGAGCGCCTCGCCGCGCTCGGTCTTTCTTCAAGCGACGCCAATTCGACGCTGTCGACCGCGTGGGGCGGACGCTACGTCAACGACTTCATCGACCGCGGCCGGGTGAAGCGAGTGTACGTCCAGGGCGAAGCGCCCTATCGCGCCGCGCCGTCCGACATCGGCCAGTGGTTCGTGCGCAACAGCCAGGGGGGAATGGTGCCCTTCTCGTCTTTCGCCAGCACCAGCTGGCAGACCGCGCCGACGACGCTCGACCGCTTCCTCGGTTTTCCATCGTTCGAGGTGCAGGGACAGGCGGCGCCCGGCAAAAGCTCGGGCCAGGCGATGAACGCAGTCGCCAAGCTCGCGGCCGACATTCCGGGAGTCGGCGTCGCCTGGTCCGGCCAATCCTATCAGGAACGCATCGCGTCCGGACAGGCGCCATTGCTCTACGCGATTTCGCTGATCGTCATCTTCCTCTGCCTTGCCGCGCTTTACGAAAGCTGGTCGATCCCGCTCGCGGTCCTTCTCGTCGTTCCGGTCGGGCTCGTCGGCGCGATCCTCTTCGTCACCCTGCGCGGGCTGGAAAACGACGTGTTCCTGCAGATCGGGCTGCTCACCACAATGGGCCTCACGTCGAAGAACGCGATCCTGATGAACGAATTCGCCGAGCGCGCCGAAAAGGACGGCAAGCGGGTTATCGAAGCCGCGATCGAAGCGGCGCGGATCCGGCTGCGGCCGATCCTCATGACCAGCTTCGCCTTTATTTTCGGCGTGTTCCCGCTGGCGATTTCGACGGGCCCGGGCGCCAACGGCCGAATCGCGATCGGCACGGCGGTCATCGGCGGCATGCTCACCGCGACCATCCTCGCGATCTTCTACATTCCGCTGTTCTACGTCCTCGTTCGCCGGGGCGTTCGCGATGGCGTGTCCGTGATCCGCGACCGCATTCGCCGCCGGCGGGAAGCGCGGGCATGAAGCGCGCCGCCGCTTTGCTGGCGCTCCTTGCGAGCGGTTGCATGACGATGGAGCCAAAGCTCGGGAGGGCGGACCCGGCAATCCTGGCGTCGTGGCCGGTCGGCTCGCCTTACCTCTCGCAATCGGAGGCGTCGCTTCCCGCGGTCACCTACCAGCAGATATTCACCGACCCCCGGCTGCAGACGCTCATCGCCCAGGCGTTGGTCAACAACCGCGACCTGATGGTCGCCGCGTCCAACATCGCTGCGGCGCGCGAGCAATATAGCATCCAGCGCGCGCAGCAATTGCCGCAGCTCGGAGCGACAGGCGGAGTCACGGTGAGCGGGGACCGGTCGACCTCCACGACTGGCAGTGGTTCGGGTTCGGGGAGCGGATCGAGCGCGAACGTGAAAGCCCAGTACCAGCTCGGCCTGCAGGTCCCCAGTTTCGAAATCGACCTGTTCGGGCGCCTGCGCTCCCTTTCTCACGCCCAGCTCGAGCAATATTTCGCAACGGACGCCGGCGCGCGGGCAACGCGCCTGACACTCGTCGCCAACATTGCCAACACCTGGCTCGACTATGCGACGGATTCGAGCCTGCTCCTCGTGTCGCAGCAGACGGTCGATACCGCGCAACACAGCGTGCGTCTGACGCGCCTTCGCCTCGAAGGCGGGATCGCCCCGCGCACGGACCTTAGCCAGGCCCAGGAAATCCTCAGCCAGGCCGAGGCCAATCTCGCCCAGCAGCGCACCTTGCTGGCGCAGGACGTCAACGCCTTGCAGCTGCTGGTCGGAGCACGGATCGCTCCGAGCCTGCTGCCCGGCTCTATCGAGCAGGCCGGCCCCTCCGTGGCGGAGCTTCCGGCCGGCGTGAATTCCTACGTCCTGTTGCGCCGGCCGGACGTGATCCAGGCCGAGTTCCAGCTGCGCTCCGCGAACGCCGACATCGGCGCCGCCCGCGCCGCCTTGTTCCCCAAGATCACGCTGACCGGCCTGCTCGGCTTCGCCAGCTCGGCCCTGACCACCCTCTTCACCGGCGGCGCGTTCGGCTGGCAGGCCGGGGCCAACGCCGCCTACACGATCTTCCAGGGTGGAGCCGGCCATGCCAATGTTCGCCTGACCGAAGCCCAGCGCAACGCCGCCCTCGCGAGCTATCAGCGGACGGTCCAGACCGCTTTCCGCGAAGTTTCCGACGCGCTCGCGAGGCGCGCGACCATGGACGCCCAGCTCGCGGCGACCGGGCGGCAGCAGGCCGCCGCGGCCGACGTCGTCCTCCTCGAGGAAGCGCGCTATCGGGCGGGGATCGACAGCTATCTGAGCCTGCTCGACGCGCAGCGATCCTATTACACGGTGCGGCAGGTGCTGGTGGTGACAAAGCGCACCGCCGCCCAAAACCGTGTGGCATTGTACCAATCGCTGGGCGGGGATTCGTACATCGCGAACGCGCCGGTGTGTCCGGTCAGCTACGTCAACAGCACCGGTGGAGCGACGCTCGCCACGCAATGCGCAAGCGCGCCAACCGCTGTTCGCTAGGCGGAATTCACCGCATAATCGTCGCCGTAAAATTTGCTCGTGCTGCGGGTGTGGAAGTTGATCGCCTTGATCGGCGGGTATCTGGGTTCTCCGAGGCCGGGCAGGACTTCCAGCACCTCATTTTCCCACAGATAGACATTGGTCGCGAACGACACCCGAGCGGTCGCGAGGTGCGACGAGTCGGTCGGCTTTCCGACCCGGTGGGTCGTCGACGGCAGGCGGTCGTTGCTGATCCGCTGCATGTAATCGCCCGTGTTGATGATCAGCGATCCGAACGGCGGGCTCAGCCGGACCCACTTGCCGCTGCGGTGGTTCCACACCTGCAGACCATCGACCCGCGAGGCGGGGAGCAAGGTGAACAGGTCGACGTCTTCATGCCCGAGCAGCCGCCCGGCGCCCGAGAGGCTCTGCTCCTCGCTCATCGGCGGATAATAATTCAGCCGCAGGCCGAAATTGGTGTCGGTGAGCCTGCGGTCGAAAATGTGCGAATCGCAGCCGAGGCCCATGAACATCGCCTGGGCGATGGGCTTGAACAACGGCTCATGGGCGAGGACGAGGCGGCGGAATTGCCGCTCATATTCCGCGCGCGGCCAGTAATCCTCGGCGCGGAACGGCCCGTCGCGGTGCTGCGGAACGTCGAACGCGCGCCGGCACCACACCCAGCCCTCGACCAGATCGGGGTGGATGTCGCTGGTCTCCTCGATCGGGAAATAGCCCTGGCTGACGGAGCCGTGGCGCTCGGCGCGGAAGCGCATCTTGTCCGCGAGCGGAGTGGCGGTGAACAGGTCGAGCACGCTCTCGTCGATCGCGTCGTAGAGCGCCGGATCGACGCCATGCCCGGTCAGCACCGCAAATCCGATTTCCTGGAGCGCTGCTCCGAACGCCTCGGCGAAGCGGGCCTTGTCGGCCGCGTCCCCGTGGAGGAACGGCTGCAGGTCTAGCGTCGCGATCCGGTAATCGTCGTCGAAGGCGTCGCTCTCGTGCTCCGCCAGGCGATAGGTGTGCGCCTTCTCGACCTGGTCGTATTTCGCAAAGTCGCGGTTGAGCGCGTCGATGTCCGGCATGGCGGGCAGTCTACCCCTCGGCGAGCAGCGCGAGCAATGCGAAGCTCGCCAGCCAGTGCTCGCCCATATAATCGCCGGCAAGATGCGGCATCGCGACGGCGAGATGCCCGTCCACCGCGGCGTCGGCAATCTCCCGCTCCGGCTCCCCAAGCAGCGGCGCCAGGCTTCGCCAGCACCAGGCACGGCTGAGGTTGAGGCCGTCGAGATGCGCGATCTTGCCGTCGCTGCGGTCGCTGACGGT
>JBDTXI010000084.1:0-25758 GCA_040006255.1 Sphingomicrobium sp. | reverse complement strand
CCCTGCGCCGCCTTGTTGCCGGCGCGGTCCATCATGTCCGCGGCCTTGAGGCACAAAAGGCGCGTCATCTCGATGTTGATTCGGGCGTCCGCGATCCGCTCCTCCCACACCCCCTGCTCAGCGAGCGTCTTGCCGAACGCCGTGCGCGACGAGAGGCGCTTGACCATCGCCTCCAGCGCTTCCTCGGCCGCGCCGATCGTGCGCATGCAATGGTGCATGCGCCCCGGCCCCAGGCGCCCCTGCGCGATCTCGAACCCGCGGCCCTCGCCGAGCAATATGTTCGACGGCGGCACGCGCACGTCGTCGAGCGCGATCTCCATGTGCCCGTGCGGCGCATCGTCATAGCCGAACACGGGCAGGTGGCGCTTGATCGTGACGCCGTCCGCGTCGAGCGGCACGAGGATCATCGACTGCTGCTGGTGGATGTTGGCGCCCGGATCGGTCTTGCCCATCAGAATGGCGACCTTGCAGCGCGGGTCGCCCGCTCCGCTCGACCACCATTTGCGCCCGCTGACGACATATTCGTTGCCGCGCATGTCGATCCGGCACTGGATGTTGGTCGCGTCGGACGAGGCGACATCGGGCTCGGTCATCAGAAACGCCGAGCGGATTTCGCCGTCCATCAGCGGCCGCAGCCATTGCTCCTTCTGCTCGCGGGTGCCGTATCGGTGGATGACCTCCATATTGCCCGTGTCAGGCGCCGAGCAGTTGAACACTTCCGCCGCCCACATGATGCGGCCCATCTCCTCGGCGCAGAACGCATATTGGAGGTTGGTCAGCCCCGGCCCCTCGAACGCGAAGCCGTCATCAATCGGCGCCGCGCCGTGCGACGGAGGCATGAACAGGTTCCACAGCCCCTCGGCCCGCGCCTTGGCCTTCAGCTCCTCGATCACCGGGAGCATTTTCCAGCGCTCGCCCTCGCGCTGCTGCGCCTCGTAATCCGCCACGCGCGGCCGCACTTCCGCGTCCATGAAGGCACGAACGCGCTCGCGCCAATCGGTCTCGGCTGGGCCAAGGCTGAAATCCATCGCCGCCGACTATCAGCTGGCGCGCGCCGTGACTATGACGAGCGCATGGGCAGGCTCACAGGCAAGGTCGCGATCGTCACCGGCGCGGCGTCGGGGATTGGCAAGGCGGCGGTCGAGCTGTTCCGCGGCGAGGGCGCGACCGTGGTCGGCGCCGACGTCAGCGAAGGCGCCGACGTGCGCGCCGACGCCGGCAGCGAAGACGAAGTGAAGCGGCTCATCGAAAGCGTCGCGGGGCAGCACGGTGGTCTCGACATCGTCTTTGCCAATGCGGGCATCTCGGGCGGCTGGGCGACAATGTCGGAGCAGACCGCCGAGGACTGGGCGGAAATCCTGCGCATCAACCTGATCGGCCCGTTCCTCGCGATCAAATATGCGGGACCGCTGATAGCGAAGCGTGGCGGCGGCTCGATCATCTGCACCGCGAGTGTTGCCGGGCTTCGTTCGGGCGCGGGCGGAGCGGCCTATTCGGCGTCCAAGGCGGGCGTGATCAACCTCGTCCAGACCGCCGCGCAGCAGCTCGCCGGCACCGGCATCCGCGTCAACGCGATCTGCCCCGGCCTCATCGAAACCGGGATGACGCAGCCGATGTACGACGTCGCGCGCGAACGCGGGCAGGAGAGCCGCATCGGCGAGCTCAACCCGCTCAAGCGCGGCGGCGAACCAGGGGAAATCGCGCAAGCCGCGCTGTTCCTCGCCTCCGGCGAAGCGAGCTACGTCAACGGCGCCGCGCTGGTGGTCGACGGCGGCCTGTCGAGCAGCCACCCGACGGCGCGGAGGTTCGATCTCCGGATGCTCTGATCTTCGGGTTTGCCCTCATGTTTTATGTCCGCTTTCGACCCATTCCGGACATTAAGGGTGACGAGTTACCTAGTGAGGATGAGACCTCTTTGGCCCATTGAGCGTGCCGTGCTTGAGGCAACCGCGCGTGATTATCCTAATTGCGCCGAGGCTCTTCAGCAGCAAGCCGCAAGGGCAACCGTTACTGAGTTCGAGAACACGGGCGCGGGTTTCTTCTCGACACTCTCGGTGGAAGGTGATGTGCCACGTCTCGCACCTGCGTCACCCCTCGACGGTGCTTCCGGCAGCGTGAATGGAGTTGAGGATGCGATGGGATTCATCGTGTTCCTCAAAGGGGGTCAGCTTTCAATGATTGAAGGCTACTGCCAAGCAATCGAATCCACCGTTGGCATAGACTTCGAGGAAGTGACTTTCGACCTTAAGCCGTGGAGCGAAGCAGGGAGAATCTGCTAACGTCAGCTTTCCACCCATTGCAGACATTCTACCTGATTCAGCTCGTCACCAGCTCGGCGAATTTTTCGAGATCGATGTTGCCGCCGGAGACGACGCAGACGATGGGGCCTTCGAGGTTCTCACCACTCAGTGCCGCGGCCAGTGACAGGGCGCCAGCGCCCTCCGCGATGGTCCGCGACTTCTCGGCGATCAGGCGCATTGCGTCGCGCGTCTGGTCGAGGGTGACGGTGATCGCTCCGTCCGTCGCCGGGCGCATCCGCTGCCACATGCGTGTCGTGACGCTTTTGCCGCCGGCGCCGTCGACGAACGACGCCTGCCATTCCGCATATTTGCGCGGTCCGCCTTCGCGCAGTGACAGCGCGTAGGGCGCGGCGGTTTCGGGCTCGGCGCCAAGCACCTTCACGTCCGGCCGCCGCGCCTTGATCGCGCTGCCGACGCCGGTGATCAGCCCACCGCCGCCGATGGCGCAGATGACGGTACGGACCTCGGGGCAATCCTCGAGGATTTCCAGCCCCATCGAGCCGTGGCCGGCGATGAAATCGTGATTGTCGAACGGATGAATGAAGGTGCTGTCCAAGCCGGGAAATCGATGCGTTTCAGCGGCGACCCAGGCATCGTCATAAGAAACGGGCACGATGCTCGCGCCAAGGGCCCGCATGCGATCGAGCTTCGTTTGCGGCGCGGTCTCGATCGCCACGACCGTGCACGGGATGCCGAATTGCCGCGCGGCGTAGGCGACCCCCTGCCCGGCATTGCCGGCGCTGATCGTCCACACGCCCTTGGCGCGTGCCTCATCCGACAATCGCGCGACGGCATTGGCCGCGCCGCGGATCTTGTAGGCGTTGGTCGGCTGAAGATTCTCGAGCTTGAGGCGAATGTCGGGTCCCCCGCCGCCAGGATCGAGCTTCACCAGCGGTGTGCGCAGAACCGTTCCGGCGATGCGCTCGCGCGCCTGTTCGATGTCCTCGATCGCGATCGGCCGTACCGGTTCGATCATGTCCCTCTCCTGTTCCGCGCGAACCTCTTCTAAGGAGCCGCCATGAAAACTCTCAAGCTCCTAAATTACGAGCGCGACCGCTGGATCTCGGGCGACGGCGCTCTAGCCGAGATCCACAGCGCCATCGACGGCGCGCCGGTGGCGATGACCGGGTCGAGCGGCCTCGACTTCGCGGCGATGCTCAACCATGCCCGCGAAGTCGGCGGCCCGGCGTTGCGCAAGCTGACGTTCCACGAGCGCGCACGAATGATCAAGGCGCTGGCCCAGGCGATCATGGCGCGCAAGGAGGAGCTGTACGAGCTCAATTACCTGACCGGCGCAACGCGCAAGGACGGGTGGATCGACATCGAGGGCGGCGCGGGCACGCTCTTCTCCTTCTCGTCCAAGGGCCGGCGCGAGCTTCCCGATGCGCACGTGCTGCTCGACGGCCAGCTCGAGGCACTGTCGAAGAAAGGCACCTTCGTCGGCCAGCACATCTACACGCCGCTGCAGGGCGCAGCGGTCCACATCAACGCCTTCAACTTCCCCGTCTGGGGCATGCTCGAGAAGCTCGCCCCGACCCTTCTCGCCGGCGTCCCCGCGATCGTGAAGCCGGCGTCGGCCACGGCCTATCTCGCCGAGGCCGCGTTCCGCATCATGATCGAGGCGAACATCCTGCCACCCGGCGCCATCCAGCTGATCGTCGGTCAAGTCGGCGACCTCTTCGATCACCTCTCCTGCCAGGACATCGTCAGCTTCACTGGATCCGCGGCGACGGCGCTCAAGCTCCAGACCCATCCGGTGATCGCCCGCGAATCGGTGCGCTTCGTCGCCGAGCGCGACAGCCTCAACGCCTCGCTGCTCGGTCCCGATGCGGCGCCCGGCACGCCCGAATTCGACCTCTTCATCAAGGAAGTCGCGACCGAGATGACGGTGAAGGCGGGACAGAAATGCACCGCCATCCGACGGGCGATGGCACCCGCCGCCTATCTCGATGCCGTTGAGCAGGCGCTCGGGGAGCGCTTAGCGAAGACCACGGTCGGCGACCCGCGCGCGGAAGGCACGCGCATGGGCGCGCTCGTCAGCATCAGCCAGCGCGACGACGTGCGGGAGCGCATTGCCGAGATGGAAGCCGCGGGCGCGCGGATCGTCTCGGGCGATCCCTCGGCCGAACCGCCGATCGCCGGCGGCGCGTTCCTGTCGCCGGTGCTTCTGAGAACCGACGACCCCTGGCACAACGATGCGGTTCACGATGTCGAGGCGTTCGGGCCGGTGTCCACGATCATGCCCTACACGGACATGGCCGACGCGATCGCGCTCGCCAACCGCGGCCGCGGCAGCCTCGTGCTCTCGCTCTTCACCCATTCGCCCGATGCGGCGCGTGAGTTCGTCCAGGGGGCCGCCGCTTATCACGGGCGGATGCTGGTCATCGACCGCACCAACGCGGCCGAGTCGACCGGGCACGGCTCGCCGCTACCGGTGCTGGTGCATGGCGGCCCCGGCCGCGCCGGCGGAAGCGAGGAGATGGGCGGGGTCCGCGGCGTCAAGCATTACATGCAACGCACCGCCATCCAGTCGTCGCCGGCGGTGATCGCGGCAATCACCGAGCAATATGTCGCGGGCGCGCCCAAGCACATCGTCGACGTCCATCCGTTCCGCCTCAAGATGAGCGAGCTCCACATCGGCGACACGTGGAAGACCGGCAGCCGCACGGTCACGATCGCGGACATCGAGCATTTCGCCGAATTCACCGGCGACAAATTCTACGCCCACATGGACGAGGAAGCGGCCAAGGCGTCGCCCATCTTCGAAGGCCGCGTCGCGCACGGCTATCTCATCCTGAGCTTCGCCGCGGGACTGTTTGTCGACCCCGATCCGGGTCCGGTGCTGGCCAATACCGGCCTTGAGAATTTGCGCTTCCTAACGCCGCTCTACCCCGGCGATTCGCTGCGGGTCGAGCTCTCGGTCGAGGCCAAGTCGATCAAGTCGGAGGAGACCGGCCAGGTCCGCTGGGCGGTCGAGGTCTTCAACCAGAAAGACGAGCTGGTCGCGACCTACACCCTGCTGACCGAAAACGTACCTTAGGCGTTAGCCGCGAGCGATCTCGCCGATCGCCTGATTGACCAGCTTCTCGTCGGTTCCGGCATCGTGCCGTTCGGCGATCAGCCGCGCGGCCGCCTTCGCTGCAGCCTCAGCCGCGGCGGCGCGCAGCTGCTCGACCGCGGCGCGCTCCTCGGCCGCGATCTTGTCCTCGGCCATGCGCGTGCGGCGCCCAACCAGCGCCTCGGCATCGACCTTAGCCTTGGCGATGATCTCGTCCGCCTCGTGCCTGGCGCGTTCCATCATCGCCTCCCGATCCTTGTCGACCGACTTGGCCTTGACCCCATATTCGGCCTTGAGCGCTTCGGCTTCCTTGCGCAGCGCCTCGGCCTCGGCGAGCTGATCGCGGATCAGCGCGATCTTGGCGTCGAGCGCCTTCGCGATCGCGCCCGGCACTTTTTTCCAGATCATCACCGCCAAAACGACCAGCATCGCTAATGCGACCCATCCCCCAGCATTGAGACCGAATGCAGTCGGTTCAGCTTCGTGAGCCAGAGGCACCTCGGTGCCTGCTGTGATGGCGAGAGCCTCAGACATTCAGTTCCGCCTTCACCGCATCGGCCGCTGCTTGTCTATCGACCTTGAGGCTGGTCAGGCGCGCAACCATGTCCTGTGTCGCTTCGACGGCGACGGATTCGATCTCCGCCCGCGCGGACTGAAGGGCTTCGCGGACCTTGGACTGGGCGGCTTCGACCTTGAGGGTGATCTTGTCAGCCGCGGCCTTGACCTTGGCCTCGGTCTCCTGAGCACCTTCCTGTTTTGCTTCCTGGGCGATGCGTGCGGCGTCCCTTCGAGCCGCATCCATGCGCGCACGCCATGCGGCCTCGGTCTCGTCGGCCTCCTTGCGCGCTTCTTGAGCTCGCTCAAGATCGCTTGCGATCTTGCCCTCGCGCTGATCGACGGTCGCTTGAATTCTTGGCACCATGCCGCGGCCAATGGCGAAATAAATGAAGCTGAGCACGACCGCGAGCCAGAACAGCTGCGATAGCACGACCTCCGAGAGTTGGTTCAGTTGAGGCATGAATTCCTCTTAGTTGGCGCGGAGCACGTTTCTCCTAGCCCGTCACCGTGCGTAGAGGATGATCATCGCCACGGCGAACGCCATAAGCCCGAGCAGCTCGGCAGCCGCGAAGCCGATGAACAGGCGGCCCTGCTGGCCGTCGGCCGCCGCCGGGTTGCGCAGCGCGCCCTCAAGGAACGAGCCGAACACGTTGCCGACACCGGCAGCAGCGGCGCCAACTCCAATGGCCGCGAGACCGGCGCCAATCACCTGTGCGGAAGCGAGATCCATGATGTAACTCCTTGAATGAAACTTAAGGTTAGTGAAGATTGACGGCGTCGTTGATGTACAGCGACGTCAGCAAAGCAAAAACGTAAGCCTGTATGGCGCCTACCAACAGTTCGAGCGCATTGATGAAGGCGACGAACAGGAAGGACAAGGCCGATACGGCATAGCCAGTTGCACTCTGGCTGTTGATCCCCTGCACCACGAAATTGCCGAACACGTCGAGCAGGATGTGGCCGGCAAACATGGCGATGAAAGGCCGAAGGCCCAGGCTGAATGGGCGCACGGCAAAGCTGATGAACTCAACCGGTGTGATCAGCAGTTTCAACAAGAAGGGTGTGCCCTTTGGCACGAATAGCGAAAAGAAATGCAGCCCGTGCTTCCAGAAACCGACGCCGAGGACAATCAGAAAACTGACGATCGACATCGCGCCGGTGATTGTAAACTGGCTAGTGACGGTGAATGGATGCAAGCCTGGATAGACGGCGAACGGCATTGCACCAAGGAAGTTGGCGAATAGGATGAAAATGAAGGTCGTAAAAATCCAGGGCAAATAGGCGCGCCCCTGCGGCCCAATGCTGGTATCAACCATATTGCTCAAAAAGCCGACGAGCCCCTCTGCTGCGACCTGCCAGCGGCCCGGCACCAGTTCGCGGCGCATGCCGAGCAGCATGAAGCCGGTGATCAGGGCGAGGACCACCAACGTCCACAACGTCGCGTTCGTAAAGACGAATGGATTGCTCAGTCCCAGTTCCCCGAAGATCGGGTGAATCTGGAACTGGTGCATCGGGTCGATTTTGGTCTCAGCAGCCACTTCTTACTTCCCTGCGTCCCTGTCGCCGCCTTGTTTTGTCGACTTCATCAACTGCAAGACTCCTCCGGCAAAGCCGATGAACATCAATGCCAGCGCGATCCACGGCAGCGTCCCGAATAGCTGGTCGAACAAGAACCCGACCACGAATCCGCCCAATGGCATCCCAATGAGATTCTGCGCCAGCTGAGTACCGGCTGACCGAATCGCGGCCTGCGAATCCGTATTCGGCCCCCGTTTCGCTTCCGCCTGCTGCATCCGGTCGAGCCGCTCGTCGAGCGATTCAAGCCGGGCGTCTGGTGGAAGCTTCGGGACCTCGTCGGTTTCGTCTTCGGCCATGCGTCTCCCCTGTGCGTCGCCCCTGCTGGAATTGGGGCAGTCAAGGCGAGGAACATGGCGGTGAACGACCCCGCCAAGGCGCGGTCCCTTTATGAACCGGGCCGCCGATAGTCAACCGCGTGCGGATGGAATCGGTCAACGTTCCCCGCGGAATATCGCCTGTCCGCTAAAGCTCAGCGGCAATAGTCGGGCGTGGGCGCACCCTGCCCCGCCGCGCGCCTGCGCCACGCCCCGTCACTGAGCATGTAGGCCTCGCCCACTCCCACCCGGGCGAGCAGCTCGCAGCCGGCGGTAACCCCGACCTCCTGCGGCGAAGCGCCGCGGCTCGCGGCGAGCCGACTGTAGAGCGCGCGCCGCTGGATATTGATCCTCGCGACCTGGCTGCGAGCCGCTGTCGAAAGCGGTGCTGCAATCCCGATATAGCCGTCGTACCGCTCCCCCAGGGCCGCCTCCGCCCGCGCCGCATCGACGGCTGGCGTCTGCGCGGCGACGGCCGGGGCGAGCGCCAGCAGGACCGCGGCCAGCATTGCCCTGATCATTGCGGCTTCTTCTGCGGAAACGCCTGCGGATTCTGGTTGATCAGCTGCTCGACGTCGCGCTGCAGCCGCACCAGCACCTCCTGCTTGATCGTCACGTTGAGATTGATGTCGATCGGCTTGTCGGGCGCCTTGACCGAGACGCAGCTCGCCAGCGGTGCGGCAAGCAGCGCGGCGGCGAAGAGTCGGCGGGGCGATATGGCTGGTTTCATCATCTCTCTCACTTCGTTTTCGGTGGCGGGGCGGCATTGACTTGCCCCGTGGGCGGGGTCTGGGTCTGTTGCTGATCTTCTTGGAGGCGGCGCACTTCGGTGGTGATCCCGGGAACATCGTCGAGCGGGCGCGGAAGCACGTCCTTGATCACCTGGCGCGGGTCGTTGAACGACTTGGCTGTCGCGATCAGCGCGCGGAAGGGCCCGGTGATGTTCAGATTGAGCCGGATCGGCAGCTTCGCGAGCAGGCCGCGGATGATCCGTTGCGTCTTCGTGCTTTGCCCGAGCGCCACGCCATCGAACGACAGACGCGCCGCGAACTCGCCGGCAAGGTCGCCGTCGAGGCGGATGATCATCGACCGGAAGCGCAAGTCCCGCAGCGCATTGAACGCGATGTTGCCCATCGTTCCGAGGTCCGCCTTGTTGACCAGCCCGTTATAGGCGAGCGACCCGCCGCCGGGGCGCGAATCCAAACGACCGCCGACGATCCGCCCGCCGTTCTCGTCGAAGATCATCGGCAGCACGCCGTCGAACACCCCGGTCGCTTCGAGCCCGCTGAAGCCGAGGCTGGAGACGAAGGCGTGTGCGTCCAACCCGACCACTTCGAACGTCAGCCGCTTGGCGGTCGGCCGCGCGAAATTGAGGACCGTTTCGTCGAGGATCAGACGGCCGCCCATGAACGGCCACTCGCCGCGCTCAATCTTCACCAGCTGATGGGGTAGCAGCTGGTAGCGGATGACCCCGTTCTCGACGAGGATACCGGGATTGATCGACGCGACCCTCAGCACCTGGCCCGGCGATGACGTGAGCCCGAGCAGGTCGCTAAAATGGAGGGTGCCGGAAACTCCAGTGACCGGTCCGAACGGCGCCGCGAGATCGAGGTTCGCGGTCGAGAAATCGCCGGTCGAGCTGACCTTTCCTCCCGCGCTCCAGTCGATCCGGCCATGGCCGCTCACCGCGCCGTTGACGAGCGCGATCACGCCCTCGGTCAGGCGCGTGAGCTCTTCGGGTTGCAGATTTGGCCCGAACGCCAAGCCCGGGACGTCGAGCGAGGCGTGCCCGGCACCGGTCGAAAGCCGGTGCTCGATCGAGACGTCGGCAACAAGCGTCCCCGAGTGCCGCAGGGCCCCCGTTGCGCGGACGTAATCGCCGGCGAGCGTGAAGCGGACATTGTCGCTCTGCAGCCGGTAGAAGCGCGGGCTTTGATCGCGGTCCGAAACGGTGAGCGCGCTCTGCACGCTGAGCGCGCTCTTGCGAAACAGCCATGTTCCGGAGCCATCGCTGAGGATTAGCGGGACGTTGCCGATCGTCGACTTGGCGCCGCGGAAGTTGCCGCGCAGGGTCCCGCCCGAAATGCTGCCGGTCAGCCGCGCCGCGTCGAACACGATCGGCGATGTCGGCTTGCCCAGCCGCATCGCAAGTTGATTGAAGCCGAAGCGGTCGCCGATCAGCTCCCCGTTCGCCGCGGCCAGGTGCAGCGGCGAGGTCCCGATCCGGCCATTCAGCACTGGCTGTTTGATCCGCGCCGCGGTCTGGACCGCGCCGCCGGGTCCCTTCGTAATGATCGCCCGGCCGATTGGACAAACCGGCAGCCTCGCGGCTCCGAGCTGGATCGTGCTCATCTGCAAATAATTGAAGCTGACTACCGCGCAGCTGGTCCCGAAGGCAAAGCTGCCCCCGCGCCCGACGTGGCCCTGAATCGGCAGGCGCAGGGCCTGCACGCGGCCATTCGGGAAAGACCCGTCGAGCTGGGCCACGGTGCTCAGCGCGGTGGAACCGCCCCGCCCCGGGCCGAAGCGGATGGGTGTCAGCGCTAGTCGCTGACCGTTCGCGGCATAGGGCGCCAGCTCGGCGACCCCGCTCATCGGCGCGCCCGCATGCGACTGGCGAAGGCTGACTCGGCCGCTTGGCAACCCGCCGCCGCCCATTTCGATATTGCCGTCGATCCGCAATCCGGAGCCGGGCCAATAATAGGTGACGCCGCTGCCGCCGAAGACCCGCGCGCGGGCGCCGTTCGGCCCGACGACATTGGCGTCGGTGATCCGCACCGCGCCCCGGCCGGGGAAGTTCACGACGCGGATCTGACCGGATACGTTGAAATTGCGGGAAGTGCGCCCGATGGCATCGCCGATGCTCGTCGCGACCGGGCCGATCGGCGTCTTCGCCGCTGCGGCGAGCGGACCGGTGACCGAGGCGAGCATGGCCGGGTCGAGGGCGGCGCTTTCGGCCGCATAGTCGCCGACGAGGTGGAACGTGCCGGCGCCGATCCCGAGATGATAAGCGCCCGCGAGCCGCGTTCGATCGGCACGGATCGTGGCCATCCGCGACTGCTGCGCGGTGAGCCTCACCCGTCCGGCAACGTCATCCGGCGCTCCCTTGTAGGTGATGTCCCCCGTAAACGCCGCGAGGGCGTTCGATCCCGCGGTGAGCGTCTGGATGGCCATCCGCCCGCGGCCGTCGACCCGCGTGAACGATTCGTTGAAGCTGGTCCGCGAATCAAAGCGCGGCGCGACGACTTCGAAGCGGCTCGACGGGCAGCTCAGCCTCTCGAGCGTCACCGGCCCCTCGGCTTGCGGCCGGCGGGCCACGACGGAGACGGCGAGAAGCGCGTGCACATTGTGGGCGGCGCAGCGGCCGGGGATTAAATGAGGACTGGCGATCGCGGCAACGCCCTTGAAGCCGCCGCTCAGCCTGCCCGAGCCCTGCAGCGCCACTCCCGCTGGCCCGAACGGAGTCAGCAGCGCGATGCTGCTGTCGGCGACGTCGAGGACGAAATTGGGAAGCTCGAACGGCTTGTTCGACGGCGGCGGCAGCAGCTTGTCGATCTGCCCCCAGCTGATCTTGCCGTGAACCAGCCGTCCGCGCAGCCGGACTCCCCGCGCGAGCACCCGGTAAACCTCGAAGCTGCCGTCCCATTTCAGCCGCATCTGGATGATTGCGTGCCGGGCGACGAGGTCGGGCCGGGCGGGATCGCCGAGGATTAGGTTGCTGACCTCCTGAGTGCGGAAGCCGACGCGGTCGAGATGGTAGGTCGCGGTGACTCCCCGGCGCTCGAATTCGCCGCGCAGATAGCGCGTGGCGATCGGCCGGCGCTCGACCCACACCGCGGCAATCGCGATCGCCAGGAGAAGGAGGACGACAAGCCCGGCAATGGCGCCGATTCGTCCCCAGCGAATCCCGCGCACGACGACCGTCGTGCCGGACTTGTCCGGCACGTCCTGCCCCTGATCCGTCCGCCGCTCGTTCATTGGATTATCCTAACCCATGCGGCGCGCGACCGTTCCGAGAGCGGCATGACCGCTTTCCTCGAGCCGCATGTGTGCGCTACTGCGCATCCCGCTCGGTTCGTCGCGCAGAGGAGCGCCATGAACGAGCACGCCGAGAAGATGGCGCAAGACGACCGCGCGGGCCACCGCTCGCGGTTGCGCAAGCGGCTGCTCGACGGTGGGCCGGACGCTTCCCATGATTACGAACTCATTGAATATCTGCTCTAGCGCGAGGGTTGGAGGTCTGATTCCGAACGATTCCGCGGACTCATCGCAGGCTTAAGCTTACCGCGCGGCCGCCGTCCCGCTCACGCGCCACACCGTGTTCCCGGTATCGTCTGCGATGATCAATGCGCCGGTGTGGTCGAGGGCGAGGCCGACGGGCCGGCCGCGCACGGTGCCCGCCTGTCCGAGGAAAGCGGTGACGACGGGGATCGGTTTGCCGTTGGGCATCCCGCCGGCGAATGGGATGAAGATCACCTGATAGCCGTTCACCGGGCTACGGTCCCAGCTGCCATGCTCGGCGATGAACGCTCCGTTGGCGAAGGCGGGGGACAGCGTCTCGCTGGCGCTGAAGACGAGCCCGAGGGCGGCAACGTGCGAGCTCAAGCCATAATCCGGCTTGATCGCCTTGGCGACGGCCGCGGCATTTTGCGGATGGACGCGGACGTCCACATGCTGGCCCCAGTAGCTGTACGGCCAGCCGTAGAAGCCGCCCTCGCGGATCCGCGTCAGATAGTCCGGCACCAGATCCGGCCCGATCTCATCGCGTTCGTTGACAATCGCAAACAGCTGGTTTGTCCCCGGCTCGAAGGCGAGCCCCGTGGGGTTCCGGGTGCCTGCCGCATAGATGCGCTTGGCGCCGGTCAGCCGATCGACCTCGTAGATCGCGGCCCGGCCTTGCTCGACGTCCATCCCGTTTTCGGTGATGTTGCTGTTGGAGCCGACGCCGACATAAAGCTTCGATCCGTCGGGGCTGGCCGCCAGGCTCTTCGTCCAGTGATGGTTGATCGCGCCCGCCGGAAGGTCTGTCAGCTTGATCGGCGGGTCGGCGAGCCGTGTCGCCCCCGCCGCGTAATGGTAGGCGACGATTTCGTCGGTATTGGCGACATAGAGCATATCGCCAACCAACACGACGCCGAAGGGCGAATTGAGGTGGTCGATGAAAGGCGTCCGCAAGTCAGGCATGCCGTCGCCGTTGGTGTCGCGCAGCAGCGTGATCCGGTTCGCACCCTTGGCTGCGGATCCGGCGCGCGCCTTTACCTTGCCCTGAATGTAATCCTTGAGCCGGAAGCGGTTCGTTCCTGGCCCATTTGATTCCACGACGAGTATGTCGCCGTTGGGCAGAGTGTAGACCATCCGCGGGTGCATTAACCCAGTCGCGATCGCCTGGATTCTGAGACCTAACGGCACGGTCGGCGTTTCGCCCGCTTTCCACCCGACTTCTTTGGGAACGCTCATCGGTGGCAGCAGATACTGATGCGGCTCCGGAAGCTCGGGGTTAGGCCCATATTGGCGCGACGGATCACCCCCCTTCTGCGCACAGGCTGAGAGCAAGGCGCCAGCGAGGAATGCGGCGGTGAGCGACCAAGACAGGCGCGTCATCTGCGGTCTCCTCGGGGAATGATCGGCGCTGCCGTCACGGTCCACCCGCGAAAGGCCACGACAAGGAGCAGCAGAGCCGCAATTCCAGACAGCCAGAGGCCTTCCGGAACAACGGATGTCCAGGCATCGCGGCTGTGAATGAATACGTTCACCAGCGACAGCAGCGAGGCCACAGTCAGCAGGATGAAGTTGAGCCAGCCAATCGGTCGCCCGCGGCCACTGATCACGTCAATCAGCAAGGCAATTGCGGCGACAAGGGCGAGGACGAGCCCGCCCGCGATCAGCCAGGACGAGGCGTTGGCCCACTGCATGAGCGATGTCTGATAGTACATGATGTCCGACGGAAAGGCGGCAATCAGAAGCGACCCGCCGATCGAGACCAAGGCAGGGTGCAGGAGCCAGCGTGGGCGTTCGGTCGCACCCGCCCGCCTTTCCTCCGAGGCGTTCATCGCCGATCTCCTTCTTTGACTATCGTTCAAAACGTCGGGCGGTCGATCGCACTTGCTCGCGGCTCAGGAACGGTGCGAAGCGCAATTGGGTCCCCGCGGATGCTCGCTGCAAGCAGATTCGGCGAATTGCTGGAGACCGGCCCGCGGGACCAACGTCCGCTTGCCACCGAGAGCAGGCGCTCCGGCGTCCAAATTTGAAGCCTCGCGGCGGCTCTGCTAGCCGCCTTGGCCATGGTCCCCCGCTACTCGCGCCCCGATATGACTGCCATCTGGTCGGCCGAGAACCGCTACCGCATCTGGTGGCAGATCGAGGTCTTCGCCGCCGAGGCGATGGGCAACATCGGCATGATCCCGGCTGAAGACGCGAAGACCATCCGCGCCGCCTACGATCGCGATGTGCTCGGCACAATCGACATCGCCGCAATCGACGCAATCGAGGCAGTGACCAAGCACGACGTGATCGCCTTCCTCACCTGGGCCGGCGAGAAGCTCGGGCCGGAGAAGCGCTGGCTGCACCAGGGCATGACCAGCTCCGACGTCCTCGACACCGCTTTGGCGGTGCAATTGAAGCAGGCCGCCGAGTTGCTGATCGAGGACCTCGACCGCTTGCTCGAAGTGCTCAAGCGGCGGGCGTTCGAGCACAAGCTCACCCCCACCATCGGCCGCAGCCACGGGATCCACGCCGAGCCGGTCACCTTCGGTTTGAAGCTCGCGCAGGCTTTCGCCGAGTTCGCCCGTAACCGCGAGCGCCTCGTCGCCGCACGCGACGAGGTCGCGACCTGCGCCATTTCCGGCGCCGTCGGGACGTTCGCCAACGTTTCGCCCGAGATCGAGGCGCATGTCGCGGCCGAGCTCGGCCTCGCGCCCGAGCCGGTATCGACCCAGATCATCCCGCGCGACCGCCACGCGCAGTATTTCGCCACGCTCGGCGTGGTCGCCTCGTCGATCGAGCGGCTGGCGACCGAAATCCGCCACCTGCAGCGCACCGAGGTGCTCGAGGCCGAGGAATATTTTTCGCCCGGGCAGAAGGGCAGCTCGGCGATGCCGCACAAGCGCAACCCGGTGCTGACCGAGAACCTCACCGGCCTCGCCCGGATGGTGCGCAGCTACGCGCTCCCGGCGATGGAGGACGTGGCGCTGTGGCACGAGCGCGACATCTCGCACTCGTCGGTCGAGCGCTTCATCGGCCCCGATGCGACGATCACCCTCGATTTTGCGCTCGCCCGGCTGACCAGCGTCGTCGACAAGCTTCTCGTCTATCCCGAGCGTATGCAGAAGAACCTCGACCGCATGGGCGGCCTTGTCCACTCGCAGCGGGTGCTACTCGCGCTTACCCAGGCGGGCCTCAGCCGGGAGGAGGCCTATGCGCTCGTCCAGCGCAACGCGATGAAGGTATGGGAGTCCGACGGCCAGCTGTCGCTGCTCGACCTGCTCAAGGGGGATGGCGAGGTTGCGCAGCGGCTGAGCCCGCCCGAGCTCGATGCGCTGTTCGACCTCGGCTACCATTTCAAGCAGGTCGACACGATCTTCGACCGTGTGTTCGGCCAAAGCGTCTAGGCGTTTCATGGAGCGCAATTTTTCACGTGCGCCAAGCGAATTGGCGATTATTGTGCGCGGCGGGATCGCATAGCCGGGGGGGCGATGGAGACCGTGCAGGAACGCCAATCCGAATTCGCCGCCGAGCCCCCGCCGAGCGCGGATTGCGGCGTCCAGGCCGGGGCTTTTCTGCTCGAGCTCTCTCCCGACTGGATTGTGCTGCGCGTGTCGGAGAACGTCCACCACCTTCTCGGACAATCCCACGTCACCCTGATCGACGAGCCGCTCGGCCGCTTCGTTCACTCCCAGGCGCTGCACGACCTCCGGAACCTCTTTTCGCGCCTCAGCGGGACCACCGGCATTGCGCGCGCCTATCGCGTTCGACTGACCGACTATCCCGATCTCTTCGACATCGCCTTTCAGCTCAGCAACGGGCGCGTGATCCTCGAAGCCGTGCCGAGCTCCGACGAGGGGTTCGGGACCTATTTCGGCACCGTGGGCGGGCTAATCGCAGGGCTGGCGGGGTGCCGCGGTCAGGAGCTCCTCGATGCCGGCGCGCGGCGCATGCGCGCGCTGACCGCTTTCGACCGGGTCACCTTGCTCGTCGGTGACGCCAAGGCGACTAGCAGCCGCAGCGGCGTCCCCTTCCGTCCCGGCGCGAACGCCACACTCGGCGACGATTTCCCAGCGCAGATTGTCGATGCCGCGGCGCCTGCCGTGCCGCTGTTCCCACGCCGCGGAAACGACCGAGCCGCCGCCGCGGCGCTCCTGCGCGCGCCTTCTGCGAGCCAGAGGGCCGAACTCGACGACCGCGGGTTTGCCTCGACAATGCGCGTGCTCGGCGGCGACAATATCGGCGAGTTCCGCCTCGCCGATACGCGCCCGCGCCCGCCAAGTTTCGAGCTCCACGCCGCGGCCGAACTGTTCGCGCAGCTCTTCGCGATGCAAATCGAAATCGACCGGTTGACGAAGGTCTAGACGGCCGACTTGACTAGTTGGTAATGATGAACTCGCGCACGCGGCTAAAGAAGCTCTTCGTCGCCGGACATTCGTCGCCGGTCTCGGTCGCCCGGAACTCCTCGAGCAATTTCTTTTGCTTGGCGTTCATCCGCGTCGGTGTCTCGACCAGGATGCGGGCGACGATATCGCCGCGGCCACGGCCGTTGAGCACGCTCATCCCGGCGCCGCGGTGGCGCAGCTGCTCGCCCGACTGAACACCAGCGGGGAGCTTGATGTCGACCTTCTGCCCGTCGAGCCCGGGCAGGCTGATCGCCCCGCCGAGCGCTGCCGTGGTGAAGCTGATCGGGCATTCGGCGATGAGGGTCGTGCCCTCTCGCGCATAGATCGGGTGACGCTTCATATGCACGAATAGATAGAGATCGCCGCTGGCGGCGCCACGAACCCCAGCCTCGCCTTCTCCGGCAACGCGGATGCGCGTGCCTTCGTCGACTCCGGCCGGGATCTTCACCGATAGCTTGCGCTGCGTCAGCGCGCGGCCTTCGCCGTGGCAGTTGGCGCAGGGATCGGTGATCACTTCGCCGGAGCCGCGGCAGTTGGGGCACCCGCGCTCGACCACGAAGAAGCCCTGCTGCGCACGGACCTTGCCCATCCCGCCGCAGGTCGCGCAGGTCTTCGCGCAATCGTCGGACCTCGTGCAGCCGCGCCCGTGGCACGCTTCGCACCGCGCATGCGCCTCGACGGTGATGGCCTGTTCGACGCCCGCGAAGGCTTCCTCGAGGCTCAGCTCGAGATCGTAGCGCAGGTCGGCTCCGCGAGCGGCGTTTTGGCGCGCGCCGCGCGGATCCATGAATTCGCCGAAGATGGATGAGAAAATATCGGAAAAGCCTTCGAAGCCGGCGCTTCCGAAAGGATCCTGGCCGCCGCCGTTCTGGAACGCGGACTTGCCAAAACGGTCGTAAGCGGCGCGCTTCTGCGGGTCCTTGAGTATGTCATAGGCCTCGCTGATGGCCTTGAACTGCGCCTCGGATTCCTTGCAGCCGTTCTTGCGATCGGGATGGCATTCCTTGGCCATCCGGCGATACGCGGCCTTGATCGCGGCATCGTCCGCGCCTCGCTGCAAGCCCAGCAGATCGTAATAATCCTGCTCGACCATTTACGCGGTCACTCCCCCACACGCCGTCCGGGCCGGGCCCGTCGAAGTCCGTCCCGATTCCATTTAAAGGAAAAGAACAGCCCTTCGACAAGCTCGGGGCGAACGGCCATTGGAATCAGCCCTTATTGTCTTCGTCGACTTCCGAGAATTCGGCGTCGACGACCTCTTCCTGGCTGGGCGTCTCTTCGGCAGAACCCGAGGCTCCTGCGTCCGCTCCCGCGGCGCCGTCGGTCTCGGCTTGCTGAGCCTTGTACATCGCCTCGCCGAGCTTCATCGCAGCCTGCGTCAACGCTGCGGTCTTCTGCTGCATTTCGTCGGCATCGCCGCTCTCGACAGCTGTCTTGGCTTCGGCAATCGCCGTTTCGATTTCGGTCTTCACCTCGGGCGAGACCTTGTCGCCGAACTCGGCGAGCTGGCGCTCGGTCGAATGGATCAGACTCTCGGCATTGTTCTTCGCCTCGGCCGCGGCGCGGCGCTTCTTGTCTTCCTCGGCGAACTGCTCGGCTTCTTTGACCATCTTTTCGATGTCGGTGTCGGCAAGGCCGCCCGACGCCTGGATGCGAATTTGCTGTTCCTTTCCGGTGCCCTTGTCCTTGGCCGACACGTTAACGATGCCGTTGGCGTCGATATCGAAGGTGACCTCGATCTGCGGCACGCCACGCGGCGCCGGAGGGATCCCGACCAGGTCGAACTGCCCGAGCACCTTGTTGTCGGCCGCCATCTCGCGCTCGCCCTGGAAGACGCGGATCGTTACCGCATTTTGATTGTCCTCGGCGGTCGAGAAGACTTGGCTCTTCTTGGTCGGAATGGTCGTGTTGCGGTCAATCATCCGCGTGAACACGCCGCCCAGCGTCTCGATGCCGAGCGAAAGCGGAGTCACGTCAAGCAGCAGCACGTCCTTGACGTCGCCCTGCAAGACGCCGGCCTGGATCGCCGCGCCCATCGCGACGACCTCGTCCGGGTTGACGCCGGTGTGCGGTTCGCGGCCGAAGAATTCCTTCACACGCTCGCGAACGCGCGGCATGCGCGTCATTCCGCCGACGAGCACGACCTCGGCGATGTCCTTGGCTTCGAGCCCGGCATCCTTGAGCGCCTTCTTGCACGGCTCGATCGTCCGCTCGATCAGATCGTCGACCAGCTTCTCGAGATCGGCGCGGCTGATCGTCTCGACCAGGTGCAGCGGAGTGGTGGTCCCGCCTTCCATGCGCGCGGTGATGAACGGCTGGTTGATTTCGGTCGTCGCCGCCGACGACAGCTCGATCTTGGCCTTCTCCGCGGCTTCCTTGAGGCGCTGCAGCGCGAGCCGGTCGGTGCGAAGGTCGATATTCTCCTTCGCTTTGAACTTGTCGGCGAGCCAATTGACGATCCGGGCGTCGAAGTCCTCGCCGCCGAGGAAGGTGTCGCCGTTGGTCGACTTTACCTCGAACACCCCGTCGCCGATTTCTAGCGTCGAGATGTCGAAGGTTCCGCCGCCAAGATCGTAGACGGCAATGGTTTTGCCGTCGGCCTTCTCGAGCCCGTAAGCGAGCGCGGCCGCGGTCGGTTCGTTGATGATCCGCAAGACTTCGAGACCGGCGATCTGGCCGGCGTCCTTGGTCGCCTGGCGCTGCGCGTCATTGAAGTATGCGGGAACGGTGATCACCGCCTGGGTGACGCTCTCGCCGAGATAGGCCTCAGCCGTTTCTTTCATCTTCTGGAGGATGAAAGCGGAAACTTGCGACGGGCTATAGTCTTTGCCGCCGGCATTGACCCAAGCGTCGCCGTTCGACCCCTTGACGATCTTGTAGGGCACCAGCTCGGTGTCCTTCTTCGTGATCGGATCGTCGAACCGGCGGCCGATCAAGCGCTTCACCGCAAAGATGGTATTGTCGGGATTGGTGACCGCCTGCCGCTTGGCCGGCTGGCCGATAAGCCGCTCGCCATCCTTGGTGAAGGCGACAACCGAAGGCGTCGTGCGCGCGCCTTCCGAATTTTCGATGACCTTCGGCTTGGCGCCTTCCATGACGGCGATGCAGCTGTTGGTCGTGCCCAAGTCGATGCCAATGACCTTGGCCATGTCTGATCCTCTTCTTAGCCCCTCTTCGGCTCCCACCAGGGCAGCCGAATTGTTGATTTCCTTCGAGGATATAGGTGGCGCGGAACCGACGACAAGGAGTGCAGCGGCACAGACTTGCCCGCTCAGGGCATCGCCATCCCGCCGTTGACGTGCAGGGTCTGGCCGGTGACGTAGCCGGCTTCGCGGCTGGCGAGGAACACGGCGGCCGCGCCGATGTCGTCGCCGCTGCCCATAGCGCCCAGCGGAATGCGCGCGAGAATGGATTCTCGCTGCTGGTCGTTGAGCGCATCGGTCATCGCCGACGTCATGAAGCCGGGCGCGATGGCATTGGCCGTAATGCCGCGGCTGGCGAGCTCCTGTGCGACCGCCTTGGTCATACCGATCAGCCCGGCCTTCGATGCGACATAATTGGCTTGGCCCGGGTTGCCGGTCACGCCGACGACCGAAGTGATGGAAATGATCCGCCCGAAGCGCGCCTTCATCATCGGCCTCGCCGCCGCACGCATCAGCCGGAACGCGGCCTCCAGGTTGATCCGGATGACGTCCTCGAACTCCTCGTCCTTCATCCGCATCAGCAGATTGTCGCGGGTTACCCCGGCATTGTTGATGAGGATGTCGAGCTTGCCGCCGAGTGCCCCGACCGCTTGCGGGACGAGCTGGTCGACGGCCGCCCCGTCAGAGAGGTTGCACGGCAGTGCAACATGGTCACCACCAAGCGAAGAGCGGAAAGTCTCGAGCTTGTCGACATTGCTTCCCGACACCGCGAGGCGCGCGCCCTGCGACGCCAGAGCCCTGGCAATGGCGCTTCCCAACCCCCCGGAACCTCCCGTCACCAGCGCGGTCATTCCGCTCAAGTCGAACATCACGCGATCTCCTTCGCCAGCGCTTCGATCTCCGCGATCGTGACCACACTGGTGACCTTCGCTTCCGGCGCGATGCGCTTGACCATGGATCCGAGCACCTTGCCGCCGAGTTCGACGAATTCCTCACCGCCCGCGTCGGCCATGTTGGCGATGCTCTCGCGCCAACGGACCATGCCCGTGACCTGCTCGACGAGTTGGCCGCGGATCCTATCCGGGTCGCTTTCGGGTTGCGCGGTCACGTTGGCGAAGACGGGGACGACGGGACGTTCGACGACAACGTAGCTGAGCGCGTCTTCCATCGCTTCGGCCGCAGGCTGCATCAGCGGACAGTGGAAGGGCGCGGACACGGGCAACGGCACCGCGCGCTTGGCACCCATCTCCTTTGCAAGCTTGATCGCCCGATCGATCGCGGTTTTGTGCCCCGAAATGACGACCTGCGACGGGTCATTGTCATTGGCCACGGTGCAAACTTCACCCTGCGCCGCTGCGTCGGCGATCTTCTGCGCGAGCGCGAGGTCCGCGCCGAGGAGCGCGGCCATCGCCCCCTGCCCGACCGGCACCGCCCGCTGCATCGCCTCGCCGCGCAACTTCAGCAGTCTGGCCGTGGTCGGCAGATCGAACGCGCCCGCGGCACACAACGCCGAATATTCGCCGAGACTGTGCCCGGCGACAAAACTCACTGCTTTCGCGAGGTCGACTCCGCCGTCCCTGGTCAGTGCGCGGAACACCGCGAACGAATGCGCCATGATCGCCGGCTGCGCATTTTCGGTGAGCTTGAGCTCGTCCTCCGGTCCTTCACGCATCAGCCTGAAAAGGTTCTGGCCGAGTGCCTGATCGACCTCGTCGAAGACGTCGCGCGCGGTCCGACTCGCCTGCGCTAGCGCGACGCCCATGCCAACCGCCTGACTGCCCTGTCCGGGAAAGATAAACGCGCGCATCACGGCCCCTCGAACGATCTCGGCGGGCGCTTGGCCCCTGCGACGGAACCGGTCAAGCCGCCGCAAGAACCCCCGCTTTGAGCGCGCGGTGCGCCGCCGTTGCCTCGACCGCAACGGCCTGCGACACGTCGTTCGTGACAGGGCGCGCAGCGGCAAAGAAGAAGTTGGGATTCTGGATGGTCCTGGCGCTCGTCGTCGGGACATTCATCGGCTCGGGCATCTTCCAGCTTCCGGCACAGCTCGCCCCGCTTGGGTGGAGTTCGGTGTGGGGCTGGCTCATCACCATCGGCGGCGCAATATGTCTGTCCGTCGTCTTCGCTAACCTGTCGCGCGCTTTACCGCTCGCGGGCGGTCCTTACGCCTTTGTCGAAGAGGCATTCGGCCGGGCGCCCGCTTTCGTGGTGGCGTGGAGCTACTGGACCTCGATCTGGGTCGGCAATGCGGCGATCGCCATTGCGGCGGTCAGCAACCTCTCCGTGTTCGTGCCGCGGCTGGCGAGCACGCCTGGCGCCGGCGCCGCTGCAGCGATTGCCATGGTCTGGCTTCTGACTCTCGTAAACTGTCTCAGCGTTCGCGGCGGCGGCGGCATCCAGCTCGTCACGACGTTAATCAAGGTGCTGCCGCTGATCGTCGTTGCCGTCCTCGCCATCATCGTGCTGGGCGGGCCGCAAGGCGCGACGGTGCCGCCCTATCACGCCTCCGACATCACCATCGGTTCGGTCAATTCGGCCGCGACCTTGACCTTGTGGGCGATGCTCGGATTCGAAGCGGCCTCGATCGCGACGCGCGCGGTGCGCGATCCCGAGCGCAATGTCCCACGAGCGACAATCGCGGGCACGCTGATCGTCGGCTTGCTCTACCTCGCGACGGCGACTCCGGTCACCTTGTTCATGGCGAGCAGCGCCGTCGCCGCGTCCAACGCGCCCTTTGCCATGTTCGTCAGCCGCTTCTGGAGCCCGGCGGCGGGCAATTTCGTCGCTCTGTTCGCGGCCATCAGCTGCATTGGAGCGCTCAACGGCCTGATCCTCATTTCCGGCGAATTCCCGCTCGCCTGGGCCCGCGATGGCGTGTTCCCGCGCCTTTTTGCAAAAGTATCGGGCAACGGCATCGCCGTTCCGGGGCAGCTCCTCTCGAGCGCCCTGGCCACCTTGCTGGTCGCCGCCAATTACAGCCGCTCGCTCGCCGGCCTGTTCGCCTTCATGGCCCTGCTTGCCACCGCCGCGGCGCTCATTCTCTACCTGTCCTGCGCCGCGGCCGCCTTGCGGCTGCAGATGCAAGGCGTCCTCGCCCGCCGCCGATCGATCACCGCGGTCGCCGGCCTGGCGCTCATTTACGCCATCTGGGCGCTCTACGGCGCCGGCATGGAGCCGCTGAAGTGGGGAGCGTTGCTCCTTGGCGCGGGGGTTTTGATCTACGTGCTCGCCCGTTGGCTAAACCGCCGCAGTCCTTCCGTACGCGTGACCTAGCTCATTCAAGCAAGTTCCCGATCCGCGTCTGCCGAGTCCCCGTCCGCCTCCCGCCTAGAGCCATGACACACGCCGGTCCTCGCGCAATGGCACGGCGCGTGCGCTTGCCAGCCTCCTGATCGTCGCCAACGCGACCCGCGCGTCCTCGCCATCGGCTTCAGCCTGTTCGCCTTGTGGGGCGCGGGCGCGGAGGGCCAATGCCTGGGGCCTGGTGCTGCTCGCCGTCGGCTATGCGCTTCGCCTCTTCCTCCGCCGGCTCAGTTCGACGAGCGGCTCCACCCGGCCGCAGGAGCCGATTTCAGCCGCGCCTGTGGAATGAGCTTGCGCAGTTTGCGCGCGAAGCTTCGTAGGCACACCTCGCTCGTCCCCAGCGGTCCGGCGACGTAAGCCGCCGAGCGCATGCCGAGCTGTACTCGTGTCACCAGCTCGGTATCCTCCGCGTTCACGCAGCGATTGATGCGCCAGTTGAGATAGCGGACGGCGCGCATCTCGCGCCGGTCGTCTGGCAGCGCATAGCTAACCTCGCGAAGGACAGTCTCGGTCGCGCTAACCGGAAGGAACTGCATGAAGTCGACCTGGTCGGGATAGATGTCGAAGGCGACGTTGGGGAACAGCTTGTAGTACAGCCACTTACGCTGATGCGCTCGCGGGAGGTGATCGACCGCGGGCATCAACCGCTGGTACGCGCGCTCCGACGGATTGACCGATTCCTTTTCGATGAGGTCGCCCTCCATTCGGTCGACGTGCGGCTGCGCCTCGATCCGGTAATTGCGCCCGAACAAGCGCGTCAGGCCCGGGTGGCCGACGGGGATGTGCAGATGATCCGAATAATTATCGCACAACGTCTTCCAGTTGAGCGCCCGCGGGCGAAGCTTCACCTGGCTGAGGATGCGCAGCTCCTCGAACCGGTACGGCGCGACCTCATTCTCATACGGCGCCATCATCTCGGCCACTGATGGCGCGCCCCGCTCGAGCGTGACGAACAGGAACCCGCGCCAGTTCTCGATCGCAACCGGGAACAGCGCGTGATCCTCGGTCTTGAGCCCGGGATATTCGTGCCGGTGCGGCACCCCGACTAGCCTACCATCCCGCGCATAGCTCCACGCATGATAGGGGCAGGTCAGCACCTTCGCGCAGCCGCCATTGCCGTCGACCAGCCGCGAACCGCGGTGGCGGCAGACGTTGGAAAAGGCGCGCGCCTCGCCATCGTCCCCGCGAATGACGATGACGCTTTCCCCGAGATATTCGAGCGTCCGCCAGTCGCCCGGCTGCGGGATTTCATTGGTGTGGCAGACCACCTGCGGCGCCGCCCGCAAGAACGCCGCCTTCTCCGTCTCAAAAAACTCGGGATCGAAATAGAGCCAACCGGGAAGGCTCATGTCGTCGAGCGGGTCCTTCTCGGGCGTGATGCTACGGAGCTGCGTCGCCATGGAAAGACCCTTGCCATTTCAGCGACTTTGCGGCAATGGGCGCACCGCTGGGGCGGGCTGTGGCCTGCCCTTCGCTTTTTAACGACAGCCGGAGGGGCGCGCCATCGGGGCGCGTCAGCGATCGGCCAATAGAGAGACGAACGACATGCCGCTCTACGAGCATGTTTTCCTCGCGCGTCAGGACCTTGCCCAGGCCCAGGTCGACGCGCTCGCGGAAAACGCCACCAAAATCATCGAGGACAATGGCGGCAAGATCGCTCGGACCGAGACCTGGGGTCTGCGCAGCCTCGCCTACCGCATCGCCAAGAACCGCAAGGCGCATTACGTCGCGCTGGATATCGACGGCCCGCCCGCCGCGATCGCCGAGCTCGAGCGGCAGTCGAACATCAACGAGGACGTGCTCCGCTTCCTCACCATCCGTGTCGACGAGCATGAGACCGGCCCGTCGGCGATGATGCGCCGCGGCGACAAGGAGCGCGACCGCCGCTCCGATCGTGGGGACCGTGGGGACCGGGGCGAGCGCACCGAGTTCCGCGCCGCTCGTGAAGAGGAGGTCCAATAATGGCCCGCGCGTTTTTCCGCCGCCGCAAGTCCTGCCCCTTCTCGGGCAAGGACGCGCCGAAGATCGATTACAAGGACGTCCGCCTACTCCAGGGGTTCATTTCCGAGCGCGGCAAGATCGTGCCTTCGCGCATCACCGCCGTCTCCTCCAAGAAGCAGCGTGAGCTGGCGCGCGCGATCAAGCGCGCCCGCCACATCGGCCTGCTTCCCTACCTCGTGAAATAGGAAGGGCGCGACATGGAAATCATTCTGCTCGAGCGCGTCGAAAAGCTTGGCGCCATTGGCGACGTGGTGAAGGTCAAGGACGGCTTCGCTCGCAATTATCTGCTGCCGAACAAGAAGGCGCTCCGCGCCAACGAGTCCAACCGCAAGCTGTTCGAAGCCAACCGCGCGCGGATCGAGGACGACAATGCCAGCCGCCGCTCGGATGCGCAGGCAGCGGCGAAGGACGTCGAGGGCAAGACGGTCAAGCTGATCCGCCAGGCGTCCAACACCGGCCAGCTATACGGCTCGGTCTCGGCGCGCGACATTGTCGATGCGCTCGAAGGCGTCGGGGCGAACGTGACCAAGAGCCAGGTGGTGCTCGACCGGCCGATCAAGGCGATCGGCTTGCACGAGATCAAGATCGCGCTTCATCCCGAGGTCGCGGTGACCGTCAAAGTCAACGTCGCCCGCTCGCCCGAGGAAGCCGATCTGCAGGCGCAGGGAATCGACGTGCTCAACCAGATGTTCGAGCGCGATGCCGCACCCGCCGCGGCCGAAAATCTCGACTCGATCGCCGGCGACACCGAGGGCGCGGCCTCCGAGGTCAGCGCGGACATTGCGGCGGAAGAGCCCGTCGAAGCTGCCGAAGCTTCGGTCGAAGCTGCTAACGAGGCTCCCGCGGAAGCTGCTGCGGAAGCTGCTGCGGAAGCTCCCGCCGGGGACGACGGCGAGC
>JBDTXI010000083.1:0-8868 GCA_040006255.1 Sphingomicrobium sp. | reverse complement strand
GGCGGTGACGGGCTCGAACCGCCGACCCTCTCGGTGTAAACGAGATGCTCTACCAGCTGAGCTAACCGCCCGTCGGGCGTCCCGTGCCACGCTCAAGCGAGGGCGGCAAGCGGGCTTAGACGACCGTTATCTTCCCGACTTCGGCGAAATAACGGCGCATTGCGTTACTTGCCCCAGGCGCAAGCTCGACGAACACGCGCCGCCCGTCATGGGGATCGGCGCGGCGGACGAAAACCCCTTGCTGAACCAAAGTCTTGAGCCATCTAAGCGCCGTCGTCGCCGGCACTGCTGCGGCGATGCACAAGCTCGAGACCGGCGTGCGCATCTGCGCGATCTCGGCCTGCAACAGGTCGAGCAGCATGTCCCACGCAGGGTGGGCGAACAAATCCTCGGGGAAATAGCGCGCGCGCATCCTTCGCGCTCGGATAACTGCGCGCACAGTGTCCGGTTGCAGCGGAGGCAAATCCGCACTCGGGGCGGGCGCGGCCGCTGGAGCAATGACGGCGGGGCCGACAGAGAGTCGCGCCAGCGTCGATGCGATTCGGCTCACTTCGTCGCTCAATTGGCGTAGTCGTTCCGCATTGCGCTCGGACGCCATGTCGGACACCCGGCCCGATGAGCCTTGTGAGCTTGTCGCGATCGCCAGTGCCGCCGCGCGTTCGGCATCGTTCGCGTCAATGATGAACTGGATCGCGAAGTCGGTGAGGCGGGCCATGACGGGGTCGATCAACGCCGACGAAGCGGAGACGACGCCAGCATACCGCCCGCTCGCGACGTCTGAGTTCATGTGCGCCAGCAGTTCGTCCAAGGGCGCGCCGCAGTCCTCGTCAAGCTCAATCCAGACGGCAGATGCTGACCCCTGCCGCTCGACACGCTTTAGGGCGTCTTCCACCGCGACCTTGTCGGCGATTCGGAATCCCGTAGGCTCGATTGTACGAACTGCCCGTGCACGGGCGGCGTCGCTGCTCCCGGCTATCAGAATCGGAGGGCGGTCAACATTGCGGAGATCGTCCGGGTGGGTGAAAGTCGCGTCCATGGGCATCTAACCTGTGGTAAGAAGCGGGACCGAGCAGCGGGGTGATTACTCTCATTCCGGAGAAAAGTTAGACGGTTTCGGCTCCAAAACGGACAAATACCTTCGCGCCTCGACGTATGCGGCGTGTACAGCGGCCTCGCTATAGGGGTTGAATGTGATTCAGATGCCGACTGTTGTGTCCGCCGTTGAGCGTGCGCGGTGGCTCGGTGAACTCGCGCAGGCACTGGAGGAAGCGCAGGCGCTTGTGGTCCGCCTTGCCACGGCTGAGGGCCGGCGGATTGAATCTCTCGACCTGTCAGCGCGATTAGGCGCGGCCGGGGCCGAGGTTCAGTCGCTGCGCCGCAACCGCATCAGTGAGACGGCCGAGGATATTGATCCTGATTGGAGCAAACACTTGCCGTGGGAACGCGCGCTTCCGAGGATCGACGGTTAAACCCCCTGCGGGATTTCGCCTCCACCTGAAAAGGGTTCGAGGAAGGGCTCGAGCTGCGGTGCTTTCCAACCTGCAGTGGCGACGAACGCCCGATTGAGAAACGCGCGCTTGCCGTAGCGAAGGGGCGTTGCGCCCGGACCATCAACCAGGCCTCCGGCGGCGAGCAGAACGGCGTGCCCAGCGGCGGTGTCCCACTCGCTGGTCGGTGACGCGCGCGGATAAATGTCCGCCTTGCCCTCGGCGACGATGCAGAATTTTAGGGACGAGCCGACCGCGACGTAATCGCAGGAGCCGACTGCGGCTTCGAGGTAATCGATGGTTGCCTGGTTCAAATGCGATCGTGAAGCGACCGCCATAATCTCCGCTCCCCGAGCCCGGGTCGCGATGGAACAGCGGCCGTTTCCCTCATCGAGCCAGGCGCCCGCGCCGACAATGCCGCCGTGCAGCCGGCCGGTCGCCGGCGCATAAACCACCCCAAGGCGCGGGACGCCGCCTTCGATCAACCCGATGTTGACCGTGTAATCGTCGCCGCCGCGGATGAACTCCTTGGTGCCGTCGAGCGGATCGACGAGGAAGTACAGATCGTCATGCGCGGGTATGCGCCCCGCCGCCACTTCCTCTTCGGCGATGACCGGAACACCGGGCGCGGCCTTGGCCAGAGCGGCGAGAATGATCAGCTCTGCCGCGCGGTCCGCTTCGGTGACAGGCGAACTATCGCCCTTGGACTCGACCTCATATCCACCGCGGACGATGGAGAGGACCGCCTCGCCAGCTTCGCGCGCGGCATCGGCGAGCGCATCGAGCAGCTTGCTTTCGTCCACTTAGCGTGGGGCCATTCGGATCCCGCCGTCGATACGGACCGACGCAGCGTTCATGTAGGGGTTCTCAATCAAGAAGCAGGCCAGCCGCGCATATTCTTCGGGCCTGCCCAAGCGTTTTGGGAAGGGGACCTGAGCCCCCAAGGCGTCCTGCACGTTGGGTGGCATCATCGCCACCATCGGCGTCTTGAAGACGCCGGGAAGGATTGTGTTCACGCGCACGCCTTCATTCATCAGGTCGCGGGCGATGGGCAAGGTCATGGCGAGGACGCCGCCTTTCGACGCCGAATAGGCCGCCTGGCCGATCTGCCCGTCCTCGGCGGCGACCGACGCGGTGTTGATGATCACGCCCTTCTGGCCTTCCTCGAGCGGGTCGAGGTCAACCATACCGTACGCGCTGTGGGCGATCATGCGGAAAGTGCCGATGAGGTTGATCTGAATCGCCAGCTCGAACTGCGCCATCGGGTAGGATTTGGCGGCCTTGGTCTCCTTGTCGCGCGCGACCGTCTTGGCGGCATTGGCCACTCCGGCGCAATTGACGAGGATGCGTTCCTGGCCGTGCGCCTCGCGGGCCTTGGCGAACGCGGCCGCGACTTTGTCGTCGGACGTCACGTCCACTTCACAGAAGATCCCGCCGATCTCGCCCGCCACCTTTTCGCCGCGTTCGGCATCGCGGTCGAACACCGCTACCTTCGCTCCGCGCCGCGCGAGCTCGCGCGCGCTTGCTTCGCCGAGGCCCGACGCCGCGCCCGTTACGATCGCGGCCACTCCATTGACGTTCATTCGATTTCCTCGTTCGGACTTGCGCAAAGTTTGCCTAGTCGCTCAGCAGCGCCGGATTCAAGATCAGTGTTGCGCAATATCGCGGCTACAAACTCCGCCGCTCGCTGTCGCGTTCGTCCAGTTCATCCCAAATGCAGGTTGGTTAAACGATATGCTGGGGTCATAGTGTCGACAACATATGGGGCTGCCGGTGAAGCGCGACCTGACAAAAGTTTTGAGACGGGGACTTTCTGCACCGGCACTCCTTTGGGCCGGTCCAGCGCTGGCGCAGGTCGGCATGGTTGCGCCTGCCGCAATGGAGGCGCCAGGCACCCCGGTTCTCGCATCGGTATCCGCCTTTTATAATGAGCATTTCGCTCAGCCTATCTGGTTCAGGAATGGCGCGGATGCGACCGCGATCGCACGGCTCACGGCGATTCTTCAGCGCGCGCCATTCGACGGGCTGGCCTCAGGCCCTCAGCTCGCGGCCCAAGTCCAAGCCGCCGCAGCCCAGGCGGCCAGCGGCAAGCCGGGCGACATCGCAGCGGCCGAGCGCGTGTTGTCGTCTGCCTGGGTCCAATATGTCCAGACGATCAAGAAACCGACGAGCGGCATGATTTACGCCTACCCGGTGCTTCAGCCGCAGGGTGCGCGTGCGGACCAGATCCTGCTGACGGCGGCAGCAGCGCCTTCGCTTCAGACCTATCTCGCCCGCGTTGCGAAGGTAAACTCGATCTACGCGCAGTTGCGCGACACGGCTTGGGCAGAGGCTCAGGTGACCGGAAATCTGACCCCGGATCCGCGGTTGCTGGCAAACCTCGATCGCGTCCGCTCATTACCGGGCAGTGGCCGGTTCCTTCTCGTGGATTCCGGGGCGTCGCTGCTCACGCTCTATCAGGACGGCCAGGTCGTCGATTCGATGAAAGTCATCACGGGGACCGTTGAGTTGCCCACGCCCCTGATCGCCAGCGTGATGTACTACATCACCTACAATCCGCGGTGGCATTCGCCCGACCATCTCGTCCGCAAGACGATCGCGCCAAATGTGCTCCACCTCGGGATGACCTATCTGAAGTCGCGAGGATATCATGTGATCGACGAATGGAGTGAAAACCCCACAGAAATCGATCCAAAAAGCGTCGACTGGAAGGCGGCCGCTGCGGGCACGCTACACCTTCGAATCCAGCAGGATCCGGGCCCGCTGAACTCCATGGGAATATTGAAATTCCCATTCCCAAATCCGCAGGACATCTACCTCCACGACACGCCCGACCATGCGAAATTCGGCCTGGTCAAGCGCAACCTCAGCAACGGCTGCGTTCGGGTGGAGGATGCGAAGCGTCTCGGCCGCTGGCTGCTCGGCCATGACCCCGTCGCGCCGGGCACGGATGCGGAGACGCGGGTCCAGCTGGAGCGGGGTACGCCGATCTACCTCACCTATATCACGGCACAGGCGAAAGACGGCAAGCTGACCTATCTGCCCGATGTGTACGGCTGGGACCGCGCAGCGCCGCTATTTGCGTCCAACTGACCGGCTGAGCTCAATTTAGTTGAGGAATTGGTCGGCGCAGCCAGCCGCCGAAACTGCGTCATGTTCGACTTAGTCGAGCCATTCGCCGTGGCTCATCCCACAGCGTCTCCGTTTTTTTCGAAGGGCAAAAGAAAACCGGCCCGGGCGAATGCCCAGGCCGGTAATTCTCTTACGCTGCCTTAAAGTCCGCGCTCTGGCGCCGGAGGCGGCGGCGGAGGCGGAGGCGGAGGAGCCGGACAGGTGTCCGTCGCCAGGATCACCGAACCGTCCGGGCACGTCTGCGTCGCGGGAGGTGGCGGCGGAGGCGGAGGAGGCGGCGGCGGCGGCGGCGGTGGCGGCGGAGGCGCCCAGAAGTTGTAAATCACGCTCGCCATGACGCTGTGCGAACGCCATTTGCCGTCGAGATCGAAGCTGGTCAGACCATCTTCGCTCGACCCGCCGAACTTCAGGTTGGTTGCATTGAAGTAACGGTACTTCAGACCAATATCCACATTCGAACCCACCGCGTAGCGCAGGCCAAGAATGCCCTGCCAAGCGAGGCCACTGTGGCTGTCCGAGAATCCGACAACTCCGTTCGGCGTGTCGGCAAACGGGTTCATTTTAATGTCGGCAATGCCCACGCCGACGCCGGCGTAGCCACTGAGCCCGTCCTCATTGCCGTAGTCGAGCAACAAGTTAATCATCGCCGAAAGCGCACGGCTGCGGCCGCTGGCGTCGAAATTGTCGCCAGGTCCGCCGCCCGAGATGAACGGGTGGAGGGTCGCTTGGTTGACCGAGGCCCGCTTATAACCAAGCTCGCCTTCGAGACGGAGCATGCCAAAATCGTACCCGGCAATCGCGTCCACATCGAAACCGCTGTGGTGTGTGATAGTCACGCCCGGCCGGAGCTCCAGGCCAGTGCTGTCCGCATAATTGAAGTTTACGTCTTCGATCCACATGACGCCGCCTTCGAGACCCGCGTAAAACGAGTGGTCCCGAGCTAGGGCCGGAGTGGCCATGGTCGTGGATGCGAGCGCCATCGCGATGGCCAGCTTGCGCATATTAGTCCCCTTTCACATGCGTTCTAGAGATTGAATCGCTCGAACACATTATGAGAGCACCGGTTGCCGCGCAAGGTCAGGATTAGAAAGCAGCTGTTGCGAAAATGCCTCACCACTTTCCCGGCGTGTTTTACAAGTCCTTGTGGGAAATGGCCTTTTCTATGTCTCGATGAGACCGTGCTGCCGCATCGCGGTCAAAATCTGGTCGAGGGTGGAGCGAGCTTGAGTGTCAACGATCGTTCCGCCGGACGATGAGGCGATCGCCGCAAGTCGACCGCTGACGACCTGCTGTCCTGCAATCACGACCTTGGCGGCTCTTACGATTCCGAGTTCCCAAACCCCGGCCACAAATGTCGCGCAAGTTGTCGTAGATTTGATGAGGGCGCTGACGCCTTCAAAGGTGCGAGCGAACCCCTCCACCTGGCTCGTCGTAGTCAGCCACGCTGGCACGAACGGCCTCGCGTCTGCCGGTGCGCTTTTGCGCCCGAACCACCACCCCATGCTCGCTCCTGGATTCGCTGGCCGCCGCTGGCATACCAATCTGCCGGCGCTCAATCCGGCTGATGCCGGAATATTCGCTCAAGAAAAGCGGGCCGAACTCCGGAGGGAGCGGCCCGACTCGCATTTCTTCACTAGGTGTACCTGATGAGCGTAACGATTGCAAGCAATAACTTACCGTATAGGTTCGCGAAGGCCTATCGGCTCGGTGAATTGAACCGTTTGATCTGGTATTGCGACATACGAGTCTAAGGAGATATCGATGATCCTAACTCGCCTGGCGGCGGCCGCCGCACTGTCATTGCTATTCACGGCTCCAGGGTCAGCGCTGTCTCCGGGGCAGATCATTGAGGTATGGAGCTTTGGTTTCTCGCCCAAACCCATTCGCCTGGTTGCCGGGCGGCAGGTGACGTTAACCTTCCTAAACCGCTCGGCAGGCGGCCACGACTTCACAGCCAAGACGTTCTTCGCGAATTCGCTGATCACGTCCGGGGTGGCGCCGGGGGGCGAGATCGAGTTGCGGCCGCACGAAACCAAAAGCATCAGCCTCATCCCGCGCGCCGGGGCCTATTCGGCGCACTGCAGCCATTTCTTTCACAAACAACTCGGAATGAGCGGCACCATTCTGGTGCGCTAGTTCGTCCGGCGTTTCCGAAGTACCAATCCGCTCCATCTCAAACGACGTGCTCGGAGTGGCCGAAAACGACGATCGTCATATAGCCTTCCCGCGCCTCGGGCCGGGACGTTGCGGCGCTCGCCTCGAACCGCTCGGCGGTGGCTTGCGCGCAACCATCTTGCGGCCGGACGGAGCCGGATTCCGCGACGACTTTGCAGGTCTTTACCTCACCGAGGGAATCAATTCCGAGTGCCATCACCTGGCCACCAAGCAGTGTCTCGCCAGGCTGCAGCTCGCTCGATACTGGTTGCCCGCCGGGCTTGAAGCGGCGCTCGAAGGTGATGCGCGTATACTGGTCTTTCGCGCTGGAGGATGAGGCCACAGTCGCGTTATCGCCGACAACGTCGCAAGTCTGCGCACCGTCCAGCCTGCGGCTCGATTCAAATCGGCACGATTGGGGCTTGCCGTCGCCCGAAATGGTCACCGTGACCCGCTCCCACCACGGAGAGCTCGGAAGCGAGGTTGCTGCGGAATTGGCAGTGGCCGAAGCCAGTGTAAGGGCAGCGATGGCGCGGAACACGCTCTGTCTCCTTCGTGCCCGCCGCTCCGGCGGCATTATCGCCGCCGCCACCTGAATCACCCAACGCGCAATTCGCGGTTCGTGTCCGCAATGTATGATCGGGCTCGTTAATGGCCATCGATACGCTGGCTAAACCCTGTTCGTCGTCCCGCGAGCACCCGCTGCTTTTGACGGGTCTCACCCGCTGCGAGACTCTCGTACGCAACAGAGAGGAGGGAAGCGATTGGTGAAATGCGCGACGAAGCCCGGCCAGCCAGGACGGTCAAGGAATTGGGTTGGCGTGCGGTGACGATGCCGACGCGCTCCCAGTGAGATTCGCGCTTCGACAGCTACCAGGAATAACCCAGAAGGCGCCGTCGCTTGTGCGTCAGCCCAAAAGAAATGGGGGCCGGCATTGCTGCCAGCCCCCACTGCGCCGAGCGAAGGATCTGCCGGTGTTCGCAACTTGGTTCGCTTCTACCCGAAGGCTTGGCTGACCCGCTCTCGATCCTGGCTCACCAGCTCAGGCGTCGCTTTCCATCCGACCGCTCCTTCCGAAGAAGAGCCCTGACCTGCTACCGGACTGCGCCTCCCGAAGGTTCGCTTGTCTTTCGAAGTCCGGCCTGTCCATTGAGAACCGTAATTCCTGGACCGAAGTCCCGAAACCGAAATTCTCGGCCAAAGCCGTCCGATGTTCTGCGGCCCTTCTTGGGGTAACCACTCTTGCGTCCCGCTTTGCTCACCGAAGTTCCGAGGAACTCCCATCAGCCGCGTCGCGCGAGAGGCGATCACCTCTTCCGGCGCCTCTTCCCGACTGACCCCGAAAAGAACTCGAAAGCTCTTCCCACTGCCTGCCGGCGGAGATCGGACCTTTGGTCACCTGCCGCTTCCTCCTGCCGTTGCCGGCGCTTGGTTAGGCGGGGACCGCCGTCCCGATCACCCGTGAACCATGCTCTTCCGCTCCGAGTCGGGGAAGCGAAAAAAGCGGGACCAAGCCTGTGGATAACGGGGATATCGGTAACAACCATTGGAACCTCCTGAAACGCCAGGATGTGCCCTCTCGGTTGCCGATCACTGCGCGCCCGCCTACCTCGGCGGAGTGCCTGAATCGCCTGCGATCCGTCCCGAGCCCGCCTATCTGAGCGGCCTTAATCCGCCTCAACGAGAGGCGGTGCTGACCACCGAGGGGCCAATCTTGGTTCTGGCCGGTGCCGGCACCGGAAAGACTGCGGCCTTGACCGCGCGACTCGCCCATCTGATCGCGAGCCGGCTGGCCTGGCCCAGCCAGATCCTGAGCGTCACCTTCACCAACAAAGCGGCGCGGCAAATGAAGGACCGAGTGACCGCGATTTCCGGCGGCGCGATCGAAGGCATGCCGTGGCTCGGGACGTTCCATTCCGTCGCCGCGCGGATGCTGCGGAGCGACGCCGAGCTTGTCGGCCTCCAATCCAACTTCACGATCCTCGACACCGACGATCAGCTCCGCGTGCTGAAGCAGCTGATCCAGGCTTCGGGCCTGGACGAGAAGCGCTGGCCGGCGCGCCAGCTCGCCGGGCTGATCGACCGCTGGAAGAA
>JBDTXI010000082.1:0-16114 GCA_040006255.1 Sphingomicrobium sp. | reverse complement strand
GCCGCGCTTGAGCTGACGATCATCGATCCGGCGACGAGGATTCCGACGACCCCTCTGAACCGCGAGCAGGCCATACTAAACTCTCCTGGCGCAGCGAACCGAAGGCCCGCTCAATGAATATTTGGACAACACTTGATCAAAACGAAAGTTGCGGCAGCAAAACCGTAGGCGGAATGTTGCACAGGTTCCTGCCGAGCGCAAATGGACCCGCTAGGCAACGGTCGCTTGCGTCTTGTTCGGAGTCAGGCCCGGCTGGCCGCACGCGCCCATATTCGCCCGGGAAGAGACGCCGACGACCGGATGCGGCGCTTGACCCGGAAGGCCATTTTCCCCGCCCACCTCCGCCACGCCGACGGGACCGACTTCTCTTCGAATAACCGCACCAATTCCGGGTGCCGATCATATTGGTGAACGAAGGCAATGACCGATTGGTCGCGATTCACCAGCTCCTCGCTTTCGTTAAGCGCATAGCGGGGCTCAGTTCCGACCGTCAGGATCGGGCCTTCGAAATTGCGCAATTTCTTGATCGGGTCGAGCCTGCCTTCGTGAAGCAGCAGATTGTGGGCCGCCTGGTCGGCGCACTCATACGCGTCCCTCATGCCCGCGATCTCGTTCAGCATCAGCGCGAGATAGCGCATCATTAACGGCACCGGCGCCAGGGTCGTCCCGGCGCAGCTCATTGGCTTGTCCTTCAGTCTTTCCAGCACTTCGGGCGGGTAGCCGGCGAGCACCCATTGGCTGGTCCACGGACAGGCGCCCAGCGGGATGTCGGGGTTCTCCATCGCAACGTGGATATGGTCGGAGACGGGAAAACCGAACGGGTCGCGCTGAAAGATCACGTCCTTGACGTCGGTGAGGAGCACGTTTCGGTACCTGCCGCCGTGCTTCAGCAGGTAATCGTAATAAAGAAAATGGCGGTAATTGAACACGTAAATCGGGTCAGGCAGCGAGCTTGGCGCATCGGGATGGGGTTCGCTGACGAACGAAAAGGCGCCGCGATAGGGGACGGTCTCGACGTCATACCGGCGAATCTTGCGCACGGTCGCGCGGCTGATTCCGGGACCGACGAACAGGCAGACATGACCGTCAAAGTCCGTTTGCCTAAGCGTCATCAGAAACCGGCGAAACTCGTAGAAATCATAATGTTCGACGGTGCCGAGGATCAGGTCCGGCGCTTCGTCGCGGTTGGGATCGGAACGGCTCAGATCAACACTCCATGTCCGACATATCCGCGTGGGCACGGCGTCCGAGACTTACTGGCCTGGCGGAAGTAGCGCCGGGCCGCCCCGAGATCGCCGAGCCGCGCGAGCAGATGCCGGGCCGGATCATAAACGTAAAGCGCGGCAGCGTACGGGTAAAAGGCCTGCTCGCCGTAAATGGACGTCGCCAGACCGTCGTTCCTCAACGACATGCGCGGGCTCACCGCGTCGCCGTGGATCGTCTTCCCGACCGCCAGGCTGAGCGCCCCGGAAACATCCCACGGCGCTTCGAAAATGAGGGCCGGGCCGTGATAGGGACAGACATTGTCGAGCATTACGAACGATTGCGACGGCAGGCCCTTGAGGTCCGCTCGCGCTGCCGCAACCACCGACTGCTGGATGGCCGGCGCGGCGGTCCAATATGCGGCGATCTGCTCAATCCTCAGCGTTCCCAGCATGACCAACGCCGCGACTGCCGATGAATAGGCCAATTGCCGCCGATTTTCCGCGATCCTCCCGCTAACATATTGAAGGATCGCGACGACAATCAGCGCCACGCCCACCGCGCCCGCTACAAGCGCCCGGTTCGCCATTCCCGCGGGCGAGAAGAACATTGCCGGGACGATCACGAACACTGCGTGGCCAAGGACAAAGGCGGTCAACCCGACCAGCAGCAATTGTCCATCGCCCACCGACGCCGCGCGAGATCGCGCATCACCGCGAACGCGCCAAAACGCCACGAAAGCAGCGAAAATTGCCGCAGCGGGGGCCGACCAATCGAGCTGCCCACGAAACAGCGCCTCGGCTGCGCGAGCCCAACCTAGCACTGGCCACCAGAAATGTACGTTAGCCGCCGCGAAGATGTTGAGGGCATAGTCGGTGCGCCAGTCATAATCGGGCCGGACGAGCTGGATCAGGCCCTTGGTATATCGGGCGATTTCGGGCGCCGGGGGCCGATCGCTCAGCGCGAACTTGGCCAATACGGACACGGCGATGAGCATCACCACGACCGCCAGCGCAATCGTCCGGCGTCCCGGCCCGCGAACCGGGCTCCGCCATTGCAGCGCCAGCAAGGCGACCGCAAAGCCGGCAATCAGCGGAGCGAAAATTTCGTACGCGCCGATGCTGAACAGCGCGGCCAGCGCGGCTCCGGCTGCCCATCCGAGCTTGCCGCTGCGGGCCACACTGAGCTGGCAATGCATCGAAACCCATGCGGCGAGCATGCTGAGAGGAATCTGGAACGCCGCATACCACACGCGAATCGTCGACAGCTGGGGCAGCACGATGAAGATAACGGCGGCGGCGAACGCGCTTGCGCGATCGACCTTCAGGCGCACCAGCAGCCAATAGAAAAGCGGTATCGCCGCCGCGATTACAGCCGTGTTGACGAGGTGGTAGCCGAACGGATGAAAGCCGAAGAGCCGGTACAGCAGCGCAAGGTAGAACCCCTGCACCGGCCGCGCCGCGAAGTCGCGGAGGATCGAGTGAATTCCGAACTCGTGCCGGAGGGTGTCTGCGTGGAAGCTAGCGAGGATGTACCAGTCGTCGCTGTAGAACCCGAGTTTCCCGACATAAGGGAGCGCCGTCGCCAGCGCGATCAGCGCAAGGCAGAGCGAATCCAACCCAACCTGGCGCCCCAACGCTGCGGACGAGACCCTTCCCGATCGATCGTTCACGGTGCTTGAAGGATCGGGCGAGACATCATGGGGAGTTTACCTGCCGCCCCGGAGCCGCCAAGTCACGCCGCATGAACACTCGCGTTTCGGTGATCACGATCTTTTACAACGCCGCCGATTTCCTCGGCGAAGCAATCGAGAGCGTGCTCGCGCAGGATGATCCCAATTTCGAGCTGCTTCTGGTCGACGACGGGTCGACCGACCCGGGCAGTGCCATCGCCCGGGCCTATGCCGAACGCGAACCCGGGCGCATTTGCTATCTTCGCCACCCCGCAGGCGAGAACCGCGGAATGAGCGCCTCGCGCAATCTTGGGATGGCCGAGGCGCAGGGCGGGTTGATCGCATTCATCGACGCGGACGACCGCTGGCGACCTCACAAGCTTTCTGAGCAGACCGCCGTCTTTGATCGCTTTCCCGAGGTCGATGCTTGCTGCGGCGCGGTGAATTACTGGCGCCGCTGGGCCGGTGGCGAAGATCAGCTCGTCCCGACGGGCCATGACCGCGGCCGGCCGATCGATCCCCCCGAGGCGATCCTGGCCCTGTACCCACTCGGCAAAGCGGCAGCGCCGTGCCCGTCCGACCTCATGGTCCGCCGCTCGGCCGCGCTCGCGCTTGGAGGATTCGAAGAGAGCTTCACCGGCGCGTTGCAGATGTACGAAGACCAGGCGTTCCTCGCCAAGCTCTACCTCGAGCGCACCGTCTATTTCGACGACCGCTGCTGGCTCGATTACCGCCGGCACGACGCGTCCTGCGTCGCCACCGTATCGCGGGAGGGAAGCTACGACGAGGTTCGCCACCATTTCCTCGACTGGCTCGCGGCCTATCTTGCGCAAAACCCGCATTTGCAGCAGCCCGCCGTCATGAGCGCTCTGAACCGCGCGCTTTTGCCCTACCGCCATCCGCATCTGGGCCCGCCGCTGCGGGCCGCCGGCAGGCTCCTGCGCAAGATTGCCCGCGGATGAGCAATGCCAAGGCCCGGCTCAAGGCGGGCATTCGCCGCGCCCGCCATTTGCTCCCGCGAAGGCCGCGGCCGGCGATTCTCATGTACCACCGCATCGGGCGCGAGAGCTTCGATCCGTGGGGCCTCGTCGTTGAGCGCGACCGTTTCGCTGCACAAGTTGATTGGCTGGCTCGTGAACGCGCGGTTCTGCCGCTGACGGAATTCGCGCTCCTGCACCGGGAGCGAAGTTTGCCCCGCAACGCGGTCTCGCTCACTTTCGACGACGGCTACGCGTCCGTTCTGAATGCGGTTGCGCCGCTCGAAAAGCACGAACTGCACGCGACGGTCTTCCTGCCCGCCCAGATCATCGATCAGGGCCGAGATTTCTGGTGGGACGAGCTCGCCGGCATAGTCCTCCACTGGACCGGCGACACCATTGCGCTAAATGGCGACCCCCTGTCCGTGCCCCCTGCCAACGACCGCGACAGCCTGTGGCCGCCCGATTCCCCCCCGAGCACGCCGCGCCAAAAGCTTTTCCAGTCGGTCTGGTCGAGGCTTCACGCGATGCAGCCAGCCGAACTCGAAGCGGCGATGGAGCAGCTACGCGAGCAGGGTGAATTGATTGAGGTCCGCACAACTGACCGCCCGCTCACTCGCGCGCAGGCGCGCTCGGTCAGCCAATCCACGATCGCCTTTGGCTCCCACGGACTGACCCATCCATCGCTGCCTGCCCTGAGCGCCGACGACCAGCAGCGCGAGATCGACGAGAGCATCGCGCGATGCGAAACCGTCACGGGTACCCGGCCGGAAACGTTCGCTTACCCCTTCGGCGAGTTCGACCCCGCAAGCATGCGGCTCGTCGAGCGAGCCGGCTACGCCTGCGCCTGTGCAACCGGTGATGGGTTCGTCGGGTCACACAGCGCGCTCTTCGCGTTGCCGCGGCTTCGCGTGTGCAACTGGGAGCCGCGGCAGTTGCACGATATGCTCGGGGGATGATGCTTCGCTCGGCCATCAACCGGCTTTCCGCGCCCTTTCGCCGGCTTCGGCGCGGTGACGTGATGGCTGGCGGCCGGGGCGCGAGCGCGACTCCGCTCTGCCGCGAATATGGCTACAGCCGCGGCACGCCTATCGACCGGTATTACATCGATCGCTTTCTTGCCGAGCATCGCGAGGATATCCGCGGGCGCGTGCTGGAGATCGGCGATTACACCTATTCGCGCCGCTTCGGCGGTAGCCGGATCACGAAGCAGGACGTGCTTCATGTCGAAGCCGGTCACCCGCAAGCGACGATCACCGGCGACCTCGCCTCTCCCGGCGTCCTTCGGCGGGGGACGTTCGACTGCATCATCCTGACGCAGACCTTGCATCTGATTTTCGACATGGCCGCCGCCGTCCAACAGATCCACACTGCACTCAGTCCTGGAGGCGTCGCGCTCGTCACAGTCCCCGGAATCAGCCCGATCCACGGCGGGCCGTGGACAGACCGTTGGTACTGGTCGCTGACCGACGTGGCGCTTGCGCGGCTGCTCAGCGGGCCCTTCGCAGCGTCAAGCGTGACTCGTTCCTCGCACGGCAATCTCTACGCCGCGACGGCCTTTCTTCACGGCGCCTCCGCCGAGGAGATCGAAACGGCCAGGCTCGACCCGGTCGATTCCGCTTATCCGGTCACCGTCGCGGCACGAGCCGTCGCATGACCGGCGCCACACTGCTCAGCGTCGTAATGCCCGTGCACAACGCGCTTCCGCACCTCGACGGCGCGGTGCGAAGCATCCTCGAGCAAAGTTATCGCGAGTTCGAATTCGTCATCCTCGACGATGGGTCGACCGACGGTTCGACCGAGCGGCTGCGCTACTGGGCGCGCAAGGATTCGCGCATTCGCCTGTTCGAAGGCGAACGCAACCTCGGCCCTGTGGGAAGCTCCGCCCATGTCGTCGAACATTCTAATACGACCTTGGTAGCGCGGATGGACGCGGACGACCTCTGCGCCCCCGATCGTCTCGCGCGGCAGCTGAAAGTCCTCGGCGATCACCCCTCGGCGGGGCTTGTCGGGACCTTGTTCGACGTGATCGACGAGCAAGGGCGCCGGATTCGCGGCCCCGACCTCTGGCGGCTGACTCGCAAGGCGCCTTTCGTGCCCTTCGCAGCGCACGGCTCAATCATGTTCCGGCGAAGCGTCTTCGACGATGTCGGCGGCTATCGCGCCGAGTGCGAATATTGGGAAGATCAGGACCTCGTCGTGCGCATGGCCGCAGTGACTGAAGTCATGGTCATTCCGGAAGCGCTCTACCAGGTCCGCCAGTGGACCAGCAGTACGCGCGCGACGTCAGGCAGGGAACGCGTCGAGAATGCCGTGGACCTCATGTACCGCGCCGTCGCCCGGCTTGAGCAGGGCCGCAGCTACGACGATTTGCTGCGGCCCCGCACACCGCCCGGGCGGGTCGATCCGCGAGTCTTCATTTCGGCCGGGTCGATCATTCTTTGGTCCGGTGGCCGCCCGCGCTTGTTCGTGCGCCTGCTCAAGCGGGGCCGACTGAGGCTGGATATGCGCACGATGACCGCGCTGGTGTGGACTGGTTGGGGAACGGTAAGCCCATCATCGCTGCGCGCATTCATGGGCATGCTGCTGCGCATAAGGAACAAGCAGTCGGTGGGAATCTTCGCCGATCCGGCGCCAGTCCGCTGGTCGCCGCCGACCATCGAGTCCGATCGCTAGCGCCTTTGCCGGTGCTTCGCCGAGCCGCCACGCAACAGATCCGGCCGGCTCCGCGCAGCGAACATCAGCACCAGAGGCAGGAACATCGTCAGCACAACGTCGCGCACCCCCTCGCCATATTGCATCGCCGGTTCGGGCCAGCGTTCGATCCACAGGTCGACCGTCTCGTTCCACAGGATGAACGCGAGGAGCCAGAGCCACGGCCGCCATGACGTGACGGGCCGCCGCAGGATCAGTGCGAGCACCAGCCACAACAGCACCCCGACGAGGACGTGAAGCGCGTCATGGTCGATCCGCACGGCATGCTCGATGAACAGCTTGCCCTGGTGCCACGACACCATCGCCACCGTGATGGCGTACCACAATTGATGCACCGTGGGCTCCCTACCTCAGGACTACGTGCCGGGTCGGCCACAGATCCGACTTCTCGCGGGCCACAGGCGCGCGACGCTCGACGAGCAACGCCAGAGACATCGCGAAGGCGGCGCTGATCGCCCCCGTGCGCAGCGGGAAATCGACGAGGCTATGAACGAGGATCGCCGCCGAGGCGATGGAGGCCGCCCGCGCGTAGATCCCCGCATCGGCATATCGCCACGCGCGCCAGGCCGCTCGCGCCCACCACGCGAGAAAGGCTATCATCAGCAGGATCCCGCCAAGGCCCAGCTCGAGCGCGAGCTCGACGTAATCGTCATGGGCGTGGATCACATAGGTCGTGGAAATCTGGTCGCGGGTTTCGTAGAGTTTGTAGACGCCCCTGAACGATCCGAGACCCGATCCCCACGGCATGAAATCGCGGATGGCGCGCGTCGTAGTGACCAGCATCTCCTGCCGCGACTGGACGGATGTCGCCGCGTCCTGACCGAAGCGATCCGTTCGCGTCGTGCTCGTTGCGATCGTGCCGAGAGCGCCGACGACCAGCAGCGCGGCTAGGGCCAGCGCACCCAGCCGGAGCGACCTCTTGTGCGGCAGGACAAGCAGGGCCGTGGTGACTGCAACCGGCGGTGACAGCCCGTATCCCGCCAGCGAACCGTTGAGAAATATCCCGAGAACGATCACGATCGTCAGGCCAGCGACCACAGCCGCAACCGCCGTATTGCGTTGCGTGTTCGCGCCCTTTGCCGACCCCAGTATCGCGCCGAGGAAGGGCAAAGCGACGACCAGCAAAGTGGCCATGTGGTTGGCGTTCGCGAAGAACCCCGTGGCCACTCCGAAATTGCTTCGCTCATACAGGTACCAGGGCGAGACGGCGGACTCGCTGCTGGCGACCTGGAGGGCTCCAAGGAGGATGCCCGTGATGGTGCCGGCCAGCAGTGCCGTCGCGAGCCAGCCGGTCCGGTAAGCTTTCAGGCGCACGATCGCGCAGAACAGCGCCAGCGGCGGGATCAACGCCAGCAGGTCACTCAGCGAGCCATAGGGCGTCAACGACAGGGGCAATGGTGGGACGGGGATGCCGAGGACGAGAAAGTCCCTCGCGATCTGGCCGCGCCCAGGCAGGTGCGGCCACCATGTCCCCGGTAATGGCACGAGCTGAAATGCGACAATCGCCAGCGCGATGATGGCGAGGAAGAGCAGCTGTCTGGCGGGCGGGAGCAGCGGCTCCCTGGCCGGAGCCAGCGCGGCCCAAGCGAGAATGACGAGGCCGAGCAACTGCAGCACCATGTTGGCCCAGATGCCCTGCGCACTTCCCCCAAGGATCAGACACAGAAACAGATAAGCGGGGGCGCCGCCCTCGTGGAATCGCTTAAGCATTGGGCCGCGCCGGAATGAGCTTGAGATTGCTAACGGTCACGTCCGACTGCTGCGAGATGTCGGCGGAAGTGCCGGATACCTCCAGCCACTGGGCGGCGCAGCCGACGGGGACCACAAACACCCAGCCGCGCGCCGCTGCATCGAGGCGGATCGAGGCGAACGGCTTGACCGATCCATCGCAGCGCACTGACCAGTTCATGGCCTGGGCACGCGACAGGTCGCCTTCGACTGCCATCGTTATGCGATAGGGGCCGGGGGCAAGAAGGATGAGCTGCTGCGCGAGCACTCCGTCCTCCTGCCCGTAATAGATCACGTGCAGCCGCCCGCCCGCCTCCCGCTCGGCCAAACCGACCGTCGAGGAAATGAGGCCCCAGTTGAATGGGGCCCGCGACTTCGAATCCGTGAAGTTCAAGTCATAAACGGTTACGTTTGCGGGCAAGCGCACGTGCGAAGTCAGGGCCCAGACGGAACGGGCCTTAGCGTATTGCCCCGCGCCGATCAGGCTGGCGATGAGCGCCGGCGGCCAATCGCTTTTCGCCGTTTGCCGGACATCGCCGAGCGCAAGCACCGCGTCCGCGTGAGCCGGGTCGCGCGAAAGGGCTGTGAGCGAGGCATCGGCAAGGGTAGGATTGGACCGGAACAGCTCACGCACATAGGGCCATGCCGCGCGGTTTTCCGCATACGCGGCAAGATAGGGCGCAATCGTCCGCGGCCCGTTCGGAGTGAGCGTGGCAAGCACCCCAATCTGCTCCAGCGTGCGGCGGGCATTTCCCGACCGGTAGTAAAGGTCGGCGAGGAAATAGCGCGCCGGCAGCGACCGCGGATCCCGCCATTCGGCGGCGGCGAAGGCCTTCGCCGCGAGATCATTGTGCCCGCTGAGCTCGGCCTGCACCCCGCGCACGAGGAACGGCTCGGGCGCCAGCGGAGCCTTGGCCGCGGCATCGTCGATGAGGGCGAACGTCGCTGGCCCGACCGCCCTGCGCTCATGCGCGGCGGTGCCGATTTCGGTCATCCCCAGCGCCAGCTCGGCGGCGGGATGCGCAGCCCACGCGCCAAACGCCGAAGCCGGTGATTTCTCGGCGAGCGCGGCAACAGACGCATTGCGAACGACTTGAACGGCGACGACCAGCGCCAGCATCAAAATAAATAGCCGCCGCAACATCATTGAACTTGAATCGCTGAATCTGGCCTCAGTGCCCGGTCCCCCGAGGGATCATTCGGTTTCCTGAGGGATCATTAGGATCTCGGTGCGCTTCTTGTCCACATTCGGCAGCTGACGCCCGTAGGCGTAGCCATAGCCATAGCCATAGCCATAGCGGCTGTAGCCATAACCCCCACCCGCCGCAGCCTTGGTCAGAGTCGCGCCAAGAACGTGCGCGCCGGTGGCTTCGAGGCGGTTCAAGGCCTCGATCGCCGCCCTCGTCCGGGTCCTCCCGCTTTCGACGACGAACAGGACATTGGCCGCGGCCGACGCGAGAAGCGGCGAATCCGCCAGGCCCAGAGTCGGAGGGCCGTCGATCACGATGAGGTCGAACTGCTTGTCCGCTTCGGCGATGATCTTGCGAATTCGCCCGGTCGATAGCAGATCGGCGGGATTGGGCGGCACCGGCCCACTGGGCAACAACCAGAGATTCGCGTGCTGCGTTTCCAGGACATGATCGCGGATTGGGTCGTCCGTCGTCAGAAGCTTGCTCAGCCCGACCTTGTCGGTCGCCGCCTTGAACGCGGGCTTGCGAAGATCGGCGTCGATCAGCAGCACCGACTTCTCGCGCCGGGCAAAGTTCTGCGCCAGCGCAAGCGCCGTCGAGGACTTACCCTCGCCCGATTGCGTGCTGGTAACTAGCAGAATTTTCGGCATCCCCGCTTCGGTGCTGAAGCGCAGCGCCGCGACGATCGCCGAATAGGCTTCGGAGACCACGGACGCGGGATTCTTCAAGTCCTCGATGAACGTATCTCGCGCCGCCGTCTTAGGCACCGCTCCGAGGCACGGCAGCCCAAGCTTGCTGCGAACGTCCTCGCGGGTCTTGATGGTGTCAGTCAGAAACTCGAACCCGACCGCTCCGGCGAGGCCAGCAAGCAGCCCCGCGCCAAGCCCCATCAGCAGGTTCATGAACAAATTGGGCTTGTAGGGCAGCGTCGGGGCATCTGCCCGATCGACCACCGACACGGGAGCGGTTCCCACGCCCCCGGCGACGCCGATCTCCTTATAGCGCTGAAGGAGTGCGTCGTAGAGGCTGCGATTGGTGTCCACGTCGCGCTGAAGAATATTGTACTGGATGCTTCGGCCGCGAAGGTTGAGCACGTCGCTCTTGAGCTGGCCCACCCGCAACTGGAGCGCACGTTCGGCCGAGACCGCGGCGCGAAAATCGGCAAGCAAGGTGTTGCTGTGGCCCGACGACATCTGCGCCGATTCACGCGCGATCTGCCGGTCGAGCTCGTTGATCTGCGATTGCAGGCTAAGCATCTCGGGATGCTCGGGCTTCATGAATGTGCGCTTCTGCTGATAATCGGCTTGCAGGGTTGCGCGCTGCTGACGCAGCGCCTGCGTGCTCGTCGTCACGTCACTCGTCGGCCCCGTGGCAAGCCCCTGCTGATAAGCGCCTTCGGCGGCAACCCGCCGCGCCGTGGCGTCGGCCAACGCCCTGTTCAAGGTGATCAGCGATTCGCCCTGGAGCGAGTTGGCGTCGCCGACCGCTGGCTTGCCGTCCGCGCCGACCCCGGTGCTGATGATGCCCTGCGCCTGGGCATAGCCGGCGAGCGAGCGCTCCGAATTCTCGAGGTCGCTGCGAGTCTTGGCAATTTGCCGCTCAAGAAAATTACGTGCGTAGGCCGAAGCTTCATAGCGGCGCTGCAACGCCGTGTTGATGAAGCTGTCGGCGACCCCATTGGCAACCATCGCCGCGAGCTGCGGCGAAGGCGAATCGTAGCTGAACTTGATCAGCGTTCCCTGGTCGGGCGGGATGACTTTCAGTCCGCGGGACACGACGGCGGCCGCCGCGCGCAGGCGTTTCGAAGCGTCGGTGTCCTGCGCCACGACATTCGGATTGTTGGCGAGATTGAGTTCCTGCGCGGTGCGTTCGGCGACGCTCTTGCTTGACAGCAGGCCCACTTGCGTGGCGACGAAATCGAAGGAATTGATGTTGGTCGCATCTCGCTCACGCGATTGCTCGGCACTCACCGAGACGGTCGGCGGGTTGGCCTCGAGCGTGACCCACGCGCGATAGACCGGAGTGGTCAGCAAGGTCGCGAGAATCGCCCCGATCAGCCCCAGCGCCGCTCCACCCACGACCAGCCAGCGCCAATGGTGGACGATCCGGGCGAGCGTCGGGAAATCGAGGATGTTCGTGGCCGAATAGGTTCGCTGCCCCGGAAGCACGCCGGAGGCCGCGCCCAGCGGCGCAAGCGGCCACGAGCCCTCACCCTTCGGAACGGCTAGGCTGTTGTTCATGTTCGCTCGCTGTGAATTGTCCGGCCGCCCATTCAAAGAGGTCCGAAAATGGCAAGAAGCGGGATGCTCTGGAGGAACTTCTTCTCCATCGATTTCACCGAAGAGCCGTCAACGACGACGATGTCGCCGGGATAGATTGGTGGGTCTTGCGCCTGGCCGCGGCGAATCGACGTCAGGTCGAACGCGGCCGCCTGGCGCTTGCCGTTGATCGTCCGGAAAATGGCCACTCTGTGCGGGTTCGCGTCCTCGCTCGTACCCTTCGCCAGCGCCACCGCCTGTAGCAGGGTTAGCGACCCGGCGACCGGGAACGAGCCAGAATCCTTGACCGCCCCGTCGATCGTCACGAGCCGCCCTGCGGACTGCTTGATGCTCACGCTGACGTCGGGATGCTCAAGATATTTCTCGCCCAGCTTTTCAGTCAGCCGCTGGTCGAGCTCCGCCGTCGTCATATTTGCGGCTTCGACCTCGCCGACCAGCGGGAGCGAGATGTGCCCGGCGAGATCGACGTCGTAGTCACCGGTAATATCGCTGGATTTGAAGACCTTGACCGCGAGCTTGTCCATCGGGGCGATCTTATAGTTGGACTCGAGCGTCGCGAGGGACGGGGAATCGGGCGCGGCGAGCGTCTGGTCATAAGCGATCGGGCCGCCGCGCGTATCGGAGCAGCCGGCGAGCAGCAAAACCGCCACCAAAGTAATGCAAACCGCAATCTTTGGGCGGCCAAGATCAGCAGACACGATCGTTCCCTCGCGAAATGCGTGTAAATCCTCCCTTACCGATTTTTCGTTCAATGTGGAGGGGCTTAACGCCTACACTGGGTCGATTTAACCCGCTGCCGGAACGGCCTCGGCCGTTTCGCGCGTGTCGAGCGACCAGCGCTCCGCACCCTCGAGCGCAAGCGCGGTGAGATTGCCCGTGCGATAGGCGCCGGTGTCGATGCCGATGCGATTGGATCGTTCCTCGATCTCAGGCGTGATCGTGTGGCCATGCACCACGACGCAGCCGTGGTCGGTTTCATCGAACAGGAACGGCTCCCGGATCCAGCGCAGGTCCGACTGCAGCTGTTGATCGATCGATATTCCGGGACGAATGCCCGCGTGGACGAACAGATAATCGCCGAAGCGGCACGTATCGACGAAACTCCTGATGAAGGCTTGATGCTCCTTGGGGATCGCTTCGCGAACGGCCTCCACGACGTGCGCATGATCCAGATTCGCGATCTGTCGCGGATCCGCGCCGTAGCTCTTGAGGCATTCGGCGCCACCGAAACGCAACCAGCTGGGGATCAGCGCCGTGTCACCGTCGAGAATGCGCAGCAGGACTTCTTCGTGATTGCCGAGCAAAAATATCGTGCGGACTCCGGCGCGCATGTAGGACCGCAGTCGGTCGATGACCTGTGCGGAGGCGGGGCCGCGGTCGATAAGGTCCCCGAGAAAAACTAGCAGCGTCTTGCGCTGCGGGCGAGCGGCCATGTCGCGTTCGATTTCCCCAAGCAGTCGATCGAGCAGGTCAAGACGCCCATGGATGTCGCCAACGACGTAGGCACGGTAACCGCGCGCTGCTTTCGGGCCCTGCTCATTGGCCTGCATAAAACTGAAAATTCCCATTTGTGCGCGCGACCGCTTTCCCTTGTGATACATTGCAAACGGACGCCCGGTAGAAGGGTTTCGCTAAATATCTCCTGAATTTGCCGTCTGGGTTTAGGCGCTGAGAAGCTGAAAGCGCGGAATGCCGACTTCGAACGCGGTCCCATCTTCGTCGACCATGCGGTAGCTGCCGTTCATCGCGCCGCTCGGCGTGTCGAGCGGACAACCGGAAACGTAGTCGAAGCTCGCGCCCGGCGCGATCAGCGGCATTTCGCCGACCACGCCCTCGCCGACGACTTCGTGGACTGTCCCTCGCCCGTCGACGATCGTCCAGCAGCGCGAGAGCAATTGCACTGCGCGTTCGGAGCCGTTCTCGATCCGTATGTGATAGGACCAGAACCAGCGATTGGACGACGGGTCGGACTGCTCGGCGAGAAAGCTGACGGCGACGCGCACCGCGATCCCGCGGGTCACGGCAACATTGGGGAAAAACATGGCCAGGGTGTCAGTGGTCACCCCTCTAGCCTAGGCGAGTCCACCGGCGCGGCGCAACCGCTCGACCAGCCTTTCGCGAGCGTCGGCGATCGGCCTCGATCGGTCGGTAAGCACGTCGCGCAGGAGAAAATGGCCGGTGAGGTCGAGACCTTGAGCGATTTCTTCCCACGACGCCGGGCCGCCGTCACGCACGAACGCGGGCAGCGGAAGGAGCTTGCCGGCATAGGGCTCGGCCTCGGCGGCGCTGACCGCGTGTCCGGACTTGGGGCTGACCGCCACGAGGTTGTCGTTGCTGCCGGTGACCGCGCAGCTTTCGAGGTCGAGGCCAAACCCCAATTCGGCGAGGAGGAGCAGTTCATAGCGCACGAGGGCGCTCCCCCACCCGCTCGCCGCCGGCGCGACTTCGATGGCGTCGAGCAGTCCTTCCAAGGCTTCGAAGAGATGCGGATACGGCTGGCCCTCGGGGAGCGCGGTCGCCGTCAGCACCGTCGCCCACTCGATCGCCCCCGCCGGAAGCGGTTCGGACAGCAAGGGTCCGCGGCTGTGCACCAGCTCGACGGTGGCGTGGGGCAGCTGGGTGTCGGTGCGCGCGCTGAGCCGCACTTCGACCACGTTGCCGGACATCAGCACCGGCCGCATCCGCCGGCCCCGAGCCCCGCGAACATAAGCCGCCTGCAGACCGTGGTCGGGAGTCATCAGCCGCACCACGGCGCCATGCTCCCCATGGCTACGCAGCGCGCAGACGATGGCCGGAGTCCCGATCCTCATCCGCGCGGGTGAAAGTAATCGTACAGCTGTCGCGCCGTCGCTTTGCTGATCCCGGGCGCCCGTTCGAGGTCGTCGAGCGCCGCTCCCTTCACCGCCCGCGCGGTTCCGAAATGCATCAGCAGTGCGCGCTTGCGGTTGGGGCCGATGCCCGGAACCTCGTCGAGAGTCGACGTCGTCAGGTTTTTGGCCCGCTTCGCCCGGTGAGTGCCGATAGCGAACCGGTGCGCTTCGTCGCGCAGGCGCTGGAGATGGAACAGCAGGGCCGAATTGGGCGGCAGCGTCAGCTCGCGCCCGCCGGGCTGATGAAAGGTCTCGCGGCCGGCATTCCGGTCCGGCCCCTTGGAAACGGCGACGACCGGGACATCGTGCACCCCCATTTCTTCCATTACCTCGCACACCGCCGACAGCTGACCCTTGCCGCCGTCGATCAGCAGCAGGTCGGGCCACTCCCCGCCCGTGCGGTCGGGATCCTCTTTCTCGAGCCGCGCAAAGCGCCGTTCGAGCACTTCGCGCATCATCGCGAAATCGTCGCCCGGCCGCGTTTCCGGCCGCTTGATGTTGAACTTGCGATAGGCGTTCTTGCGGAAACCCTCTGGCCCGGCAACGATCATCGCGCCGGTCGCGTTGGTGCCCATGATGTGACTGTTGTCGTAGACCTCGATGCGCTTGGGCACGTCGGGAAGCTCGAACGTGTCGACCAACTCGCGCAGCACCTTGCCCTGTGACGTGGTCTCCGCCAGCCGCCGGTCGAGCGCCTCTTCGGCATTGCGCTGCGCCTGCTCCATCAGCTTGCGCCGCGCGCCGCGCCGCGGAATTTCAATGACCACTTTGCGCTCCGCGCGCATCGACAGCGCCTGCCCCAGCAGCTCGCGATCGGCCAGGTCGCGGTCGACGAGGATCCGCCGCGGGGGCGGCATGTCCTCGTAGAACTGGACCAAAAAGCTCGACAGAACATCGGCTTCGGGGACGTCGTTGGTATGCACCGGGAACAACGCGCGATGCCCCCAATTCTGCCCGCCGCGGATGAAGAACGCCTGGATCGACACCGTCCCGGCCTTGCACGCAAGCGCGAACACATCGGCATCGCCAAGGCCCTCGGCATGCACCGTCTGGCTGCCCTGGATATAGGTCAGCGCCCGCAGCCGGTCGCGATAGACCCCGGCCAGCTCGTAATCCTGGCGCTCCGCCGCCGCCGCCATCGACTTGCTCAGCCGACCCTGGACCCCGGTCGATTTGCCGGAAAGGAACTCCTTCGCCTCGTCGACCAACTCTTCATACTCCGGTTCGCCGATGCGGCCGACGCAAGGCGCCGAGCAGCGCTTGATCTGGTAGAGCAGGCACGGTCGCGAACGATTCTCGAAAAAGCTGTCAGAACAGCTTCTTAGCAGGAATAGCTTCTGCAGCGCGTTCAGCGTTCGCGTGACCGATCCGGCGCTCGCGAATGGCCCGTAATAATGCGCCTGTTTGACCCGCCGGGCGCCGCGGTGCTTCTGGATGCGGGGAAAGGCGTGATCCTCGCGCAGCATGATGAAGGGGAAGC
>JBDTXI010000081.1:0-17170 GCA_040006255.1 Sphingomicrobium sp. | reverse complement strand
TCGGCGATCACCGGGAAATCGTCGCGCGGCAGGGTCGACAGGTTGAAGCGCGAGCGGCCGGCAACGATCTGCATCTTGCCTTCCGCGGCCGTGATCTCGACCTGACTGCCTTCGGGCAGCTTGCGGACGATGTCGAACAACGTGTGCGCCGAAACGGTGGTCGCTCCGGCCTGCGTGACGTTGGCGGGAACGCTCTCGTCGACCTGCAGGTCGAGGTCGGTCGCCATGAGGCGGATCGAGCCGTCCTCGCCCGCTTCGATGAGAACGTTGGAGAGGATCGGAATGGTGTTGCGGCGCTCCACCACCGACTGGACGTGGCCCAGGCTCTTCAGAAGGACCGCCCGTTCAATCGTCGCTTTCATTGCCGTGTCGCCCCATCATCCGCGCGCTTCATGGCTCGTTATAGCGAGCCGTTCCGCGCGCGGAAGTGGGATGATGATGCGAACCTGTCGGTCGGCGTTTACTTGCCGGCTTTCTGCCCGACGGCGGGGCCGCGGGGGGTCTTGCTCGGCATCAGCACCGCGTCGATCTCGTGAACGACGCCATTGGTATATTGCTCGTCGCCCTTGGTGATCGCTGCCTTGTTGCCCTTGGAGTCGGTGAGCACAGTCTTGCCGCCATCTTTGGTCACGGTGAGCGTGCCGCCGCCCATGGTTGCAAGCACCGCCTTGCCCTTGCCGGCGTCGATCGCCTTGCCGATGTCCGCGACCATCACCGTGCCGGGCAGGATCAGGTTGGTCAGCACTCCGGTGAGCTGCGGCCGGTTTTGCGGATTGTTGTCGAACGCCCCCGGCGAACCCTTGCCGAACGCGGCATCGTCGGGGACGAAGACCGTATAGGGCCCGGGGCCGGCGAGCGTCTGGTCGAGCCCGGCGGTCTTGGCCGCAGCGACGAACCGGCTGCCCGGCGCAAGCCCGGCGGCGATCGTCTTGGTGCCCGCGGCTTTTTGCGCGGCCGAGGTCTGGCCGGTGCTGTTTTCATTGGCGCTGCCCGACTTGTTGCAGGCGGACGTCGCCAGCAGCGCCGCCGTCAAGCCGAACGCAAGGGCCTGGCTTTTCATGCCGTTACTCTCCCGTCGTTGTCGATACGAAACGGCCCGGCAACGCACGCCTGACCGCCCGTGATCCATCCTCGAACAAAACTTTACGGCTGCCTCAGGTCAACAGCGAGGCCACGATTGCGGTCACCAACCGAGTGGCCGGGTCGACCTGGTAGATGTAACCATTGTTGTACCGGTACATCGCATTCGGCGTATCGTAATAAGTCTCCCGATAGGAATAAGGCACGTTGTACGTGTCATAACCCAACGGCAGCGGCTGGCCGAGCGAAAAGCCCGGGGACAGCAACGCCGCGACCGACGTAATCATGCTCGTCCGCGGCTCGTACTGATAGATCGCGCCCGGCGCGTACCAGTAATTGGAGTCGGGCGTGTTGTAATAGACCGATCGGTACTGCGACGGCACGTTGTAATAAGCGTAAGACGAGGGCAGCATCTGCCCCACGCCATAGCCGCCGGCGTAGAGCGGGACGACGTCCTCGACCATCCCGGTGGAACAATCGGCCTGATAGACGACGCCGTTTGCATAGCGGTTACAGGTGTCGCCATAATCCGGGTAAAAGGCGTTGAAGCCGTAATCCTGGGGGACGGAGCTGCTCCTGTAATCATTGGGCAGATACTGGCCCGGCAGATAACCGCCGGCCATCAGCGGCAGCAGCGAATCGATCACGTTGTCGCTGCGGTTGACCTGATACAAATATCCGTCGCCGTAGCGGTAATAATAGTCCCGCGTGTCCGGATAGAGGTACGACATTGACGGCGACAGCGCATTGAGTGCCGCAAAGCCGCTGGCGGCCGCCAGCGGTGCACCGAGCAGCTTTTGCGCCTGGCCCGGAGGCATGCAGCCGTTGTTCTTGGCCCACAGCCCCGGCGGGCAGCCGCCCGTCAAACCGCGATCGCGTCCGCCGTAATAATTCTCGGCGAACTGGTTGTTGACGCGGAACTGATCTGATCGATTGCGCAGCGCGAACCCGTTGTTCTGCGCGAAACGGTGATCCCCAACCTGCTGGCGAGTGAACGCCTGCTGCTGATCATGCCCCCGGAACTGCTGGCCAGAGACGGCCTGCTGGTTGCTATGACCGCCGCGGAACTGCTGCTTGCGAGCGAAGGCCTGCTGGTTCCTATGACCGCCGCGGAACTGCTGGCGAGCGAACGCCTGCTGGTTTCCGTGACCGCCACGGAGTTGCTGTTGGCGAGCGAACGCCTGCTGATTGCCCTGACCGCCGCGCGACTGCTGCTGGCGAGCGAACGCCTGCTGTTGACCTTGTCCGCCGCCGCGGAACGCCGCACCGCCGCCACCGTTGCCGTGACCGCCGCCGCCCCCACCGCCGCGAGCGGCCGCGAAATTGCCGCCGCCGTTGCCGTGGCCGCCGCCGCCGTTGCCGCCGCCGCGCGAAGCAGCCCCCTGGCCGCCTCCGCCGCCATGTCCGCCGCCCGGCTTCGCTGTAACCGGCGCGGCAATCGCCAGAGCGGCTACGCCCGCGGCTAGGAATAGCCTAATCATCATAAATTCTCCTCTTGAACGGCATCAACGACCCATCAGGGGCGCCGTTCCACGGTTAAACCGATGGAACCTGTGCTCTAGCGCACCGGGGTGAACCTCAAATGTCGAGGTCGTTCAGATAGTTAGGTCTGCCACCCAGGCCGAACGCAGGTGCCTGACGCAAACCAGCATCAGCGCCGCGGCAACCAGGTAAAAAACGGTCGTGCCGATCGCGGCGTAGCGCAGCGCCTCGAGACCGTAGCTCTTCTTCAGGACGTCGGAGACATGGCCGATGAGCAGCGGCCCGACGCCGAGCCCGACGAGATTATTGATCAGAAGGAAGCTCGCCGATGCCGTCGCCCGCATCGGCCGCTCGACCAGATGTTGCACTGCGGTGATGACCGGTCCTAGCCACAGGACGTTGAGCGCATTGGGAATGAGCAGCAGCGGCCACGCCAGCCACAAATTGGGCACCATCAGGCCGAGCGCGAACATCGGCGCGGTGATCAGCCAGGCGATGGCCGGGAGCTTCGCGTACCAGCCGCGATCACGGTGCCCGAGGCGATCGGCGAGCCAGCCGCCGGCAAATACTCCGGCCGTCCCGCCGATAAACAGCAGCGAGCCGACGAATTGAGCGCGTTCGATGATCCCCAGTCCGAAACTTCGCTCGAACACCGACGGCGTCCACAACAGCAGCCCGTAGCCGGCGAGCGAACTGAACGACGCCGAGAATGCGAGCAGCCAGAAAGCGGGCTTGCGGGCAAGGACCCCGAAGACTTCTCCGAGCGGCGCGCGCACCGTTTCCGAGCCCAAGCGGGGAGGGTCCCGGACAAGGATCAGCATGATCGGCGCGAGGATCAGACCTGCGATGCCCATGACAAAAAAGGCGGCGCGCCAGTCGATCCACGACGCGAGATAGGCCCCGATCAATGTACCCCCGGTGCTTCCAAGAGGGATGCCGAGCGAAAAGATGGCGAGCGCCCGGGCCCGGCGCTGAGCGGGAAAATAGTCGGCAATCAAGGCGTAGGACGGGGCGACGCCTCCCGCCTCCCCGACGCCGACGCCCATGCGAAACAGGAAGAGGTACAGGAATGCGCTCGCCGTTCCGCACAGCGCGGTGAACGCGCTCCACAGCGCAACCGCTGCGGCGATGACCCGGCTGCGGCTCGTCCGATCCGCGAGGAATGCGAATGGAATACCGAGCAGCGAGTAGAAGATGGCGAACGGAGGGCCGCTGAGCAAACCAAACTGCGTGTCGGTCAGCTTCAGATCCTTGATGATCGGACCGGCGAGGATTGCCAGGATCTGACGGTCGAGGAAGTTGAAGATGTAGGCAATGAGGAGGAGCGTGAGGACCAAGGCGCCCCCGGTACGGCCGTGCGCATTGCTCACTTCAGCTTGCCCAGAAGGTGCGCGAGCCGCGCGAGGTCGTCCTCGTCCTGGTAAATTCCGAACCCGATCCGGAGCACGTCGCCGCGCACGTCGGTGATGCAGTTCTGCGCCTTGAGATCGGCATACCAGCGCTGCGCCTGCGGACTGCGGAACGCGAGAAAGCGCGCATGGGGAGCGCCGTCGAGGGGGTTGAGCAGCTCGGCATCGGCCAGCGGCGTCTCGCCGATCGCGCCGAGCAATTGCTGTTGAAGCCCGGCCACGTGGGCGGAGATGGCGGCGGTGGTAAGGCCGTTGTCGCGCAACATGCGTTGCACGGCATTGAAGCGATAGAGCGCCGTGGGATCGAAAGTCGCCCCGAGAAATCGGCTCGCGTACTGGGCGTAGCCGACGCTGCCGACCGGCAGGCTTAAGTCTTCGAACTCGGCGAACCAGCCGGTGATCGGCGGCCGAGGGCCGAAGCCCCGCGGCGCGTGGAGGAACGCGCAACCTTCGCCCGCCATCGCATATTTGTAGCCGCCGCCAAGGTAGAAGGCCCGGCCTGCCGCAGGCGGCCGGAATGGCGCCGGGATTGCCATGAAGGCGTGATAGCCGTCGACGACCACCCACGGGCCCTCGGGTCGGGCGAGGGCGGCAAGATCTTCGACGAGGCCGAACCGGCGCCCGCTGCCGAACAGCACCTGGCTGACGAAGACGAAATCGTGGGTGCCCTCCCGGGCACGAGCGAGGAAGCGGTCCGAAAGGCTCTCGAACGGCTCGGCCGCGACGCGTTCGACAATGATCCAATTTTCCTCGGCCCAGCGCGCGAACTGTCGGCGAGCGCTGTGAAACTCGCCGTCGGTGGTGAGGACGCGCAGCGGCCCCGGTTCGCGGCGCGGTGCCGCGGTGACGAGGCGAATGAGGAAGTCGTGGGTATTGGACGAGAAGACGACGGCTTCGGTCATCCCGGTGCCGAGTTCCGCCGCGACATGGCCCTGCGCCTCGGGCCAGATCTCGTCCATTACCTTGTCCCACTTGCGGTCGGCGAGACGGGCCGCGTCATTCCATGCCTCGACCTGGCCCTCAAAGCTCGCGTCGGGCCACAGGTGGTGACTGTGCGCGGCGAAATGCAGCCGAGCCGGGTCCGCTGCCAGGCTGCGAGCGAACAGCGGCTTGAAGCTCAAAGATCAGTCCTCAGCGACCACAGCTCCGGGAAAACACGCTTGTCGAGCGTCGAGCGCAAATATGCCGCACCGGCCGACCCGCCCGTCCCGCGCTTGCTGCCGATGATCCGCTCGACGGTGAGAACGTGCTTGTGACGCCAGCCAGCGAGCGCATCGTCGATGTCGACCAGCTTTTCGGCCAGCTCGTAAAGCTCGAACCAGCGGTCGGCGTCGCGGTAGACCTCGAGCCACGAGGAGGCGAGCGCTTCGACCGAGCGGTCGCCAACGTCGAAGCCGGCGCGGGCGAGCGCGTCGATCGCGACGTCGCGCAGGCTCGATTCCGCAAGCGCCCTGCTCAGCCGGGCATGCGCTTCCGTGCCGTCCTCATAATGTTCGAGGAAGCGCGGATCCTTAAGGCCGAGCCGATATTCGATCTCGCGGAACTGCGCGGACTGGAACCCCGAACTCGTGCCTAGGACATCGCGGAACTTCAGATAATCGACCGGCGTCAGCGTCGAAAGCACGTCCCACGACAAAGTCATGACCGCCTGAATGCGATTGATCCGCGCCATTGCCTTGTACGCCTCGGCGAAGCGATCCTCGCCGGCGAGCCGGATGGCGAGCTCGATCTCGTGGAGCATCTGCTTCATCCACAGCTCTTTGGTCTGGTGAATGACGATGAACAGCATTTCGTCATGCAGGTTCGAGCGCGGCTGCTGCGCCGACAGGAGCTGGTCGAGCTTCAGATAATCGGCATAGGTCATGCCAGCGGGCGTCGCGGTCATGCGACGGGCTTAAGGCAAAGCGCCATTATGCGGAAGCGGGCGGGCTTTTAGGAGGGCCGGTTGCCGCCGCCGAGGCCGCCCGAACCGACCGTGCCGATATTGCCGAACAGCTCGTCGAAGAAGCTTTTCTTGCGGCCGAGCGTCGGGGTGCTGCGCTTGCTCGGCGCGACGTTCATCACCAGTTCCCGGCCGGTGCGATCGACCGCGGCGACGTTGCCCGCCTTGTCGAAGCGCACATGCACGACGAGCTGCTGCTTCACGCGTGGATTGCGGAACGCGATCTGCCGCGTATCGCGCGAAATGTAATACCAATCGCTCGAGGTGAACTCGCCGGCAAAGCTCGGCCGTCCGAGCAGCTTTTCAACCGACGCCTTGTTGTCGACCCCGGGCTGGACCGAACTGGCGAGCTGCGCGTCGATGACCGCGCCCTTGTGCGCGCTGACGGAAGCGCATCCCTCGAGCGATGCCGCCGCGGCGGCGGCAATCGAAATCCTGAACAGCGCAACCTTCATTATCGAACCTCTCTTGGGATTGGCTGTGCGCCTTTATCACGGACGCGGCTTGCCTGACCGGCCGGCGGCCTCAATATGCTGGCGGCTGGCAAGCGCGCAACCCTCGAACCCATCAGGCGAAGAACTTATGCTCGGTTTCCTGTTCCGCACCTTAACGGCCGAACCGGGGCGCGGCGCGGCCTTGTTCGCCGCCCTGACCGCGGAGGCGCGCAAGCCGCATTGGTACGTCGAAGGCGCGGTGCCGGATACGCTCGACGGGCGCTTCATCATGCTCGCGACCGTGATTGCGCTGGTGATTGTTCGCCTCGAGCGATTGGGCGATGAAGGCAATGCCGCCGCGGTCGCCCTGACCGAGCGCTTCATCGAGGTGATGGAAAGCGAGCATCGCGAGATGGGGCTCGGCGATCCCAAGCTCGGCCGGACGGTGCGCAAGCTGGTCGGGTCGCTGGCGCGCCGAGTCGCGCTGTGGCGCTCGGCGACGGCGGGCGAGCGCGACTGGAACGAAGCTGTGCGGGAAAGCTTGTACGCCGGCGGTGCGCCGGCCGAGACACTGAAGTATAGCGCGGCGTCGCTTCGCAAGCTGTGGACGAGGCTAGCTGCCGCCGAGCTCGGGTCGCTGGTCGAGGGGAGGATCGAATGACCGACCGCTTCGCGCATCACCTGCGGCTCGACCGAATCGGCGAGGGGGAGCGGCTCGACCTTGCCGCGGACGAAGACGAGCGCAAGGCGATCGCCCAGAGACTCCGGCTAGAATCTCTGTCGTGCCTCGAAGCCCATGCCGTGCTCTCGCGGACGGGAGACGTCATTCGGGCGGAGGGCAGGCTCGCAGCATCGCTCCAGCAACGCTGCGTCATCACCAACGACGCCATCGCGGAGCATATCGACGAGCATTTCGAGCTAATCTTCATGCCCGCGCCGGCGGACGCCGCGGGCGAGGAGGAAATCGAGCTCGGCGGAAAAGACCTCGACGTTGTGTTCCACGACGGCGCGGAGATCGACCTCGGCACGGCCATCGCCGACACGCTCGCGCTCAGCCTCGATCCCTACCCGCGCAGCGCGGGGGCCGACGCGGCGCTGCAGGAAGCCGGAGTGCTGACCGAAGCGGAGGCGGGGCCGTTCGCCATCCTCGCCCAGCTCAAGAAGGGCAGCGACAATGCGTAGGAAAGACGTCTCCTAGAACGGCCGCGCCTTAGAACGGAACGTCGTCGTCGAGGTCGGTATCGAAGGCCGCCGGCTGCGGCCGCGACTGCGGCTTGGACGGAGCGCCGCCGGCATCGCCGAAGTCGTCACTGAACGCGCCGCGGCTGCCGCCGCCACCACCGCTGTCACGACTGTCGAGAAGCACCAATTCACCGCGAAAACGCTGGAGCACGACCTCGGTCGTATATTTGTCGTTGCCCGACTGGTCCTGCCACTTGCGGGTCTGGATCTGGCCTTCGAGATAGACCTTCGAGCCCTTGCGTAAATAGCTCTTGGCGACGCGGCCGAGATTCTCGTTGAAGATGACGACGTTGTGCCACTCGGTCCGCTCCTGGCGGTTGCCGTCCTTGTCTTTCCATTGCTCCGAGGTGGCGACTCGCATGTTCACGACCTCGCTGCCGCTGTTGAGCGAACGCGCCTCCGGGTCCGCGCCCAGATTGCCGACCAGGATCACCTTGTTCACGCCCGCCATGATTCTCTCCGCTGCTTGGCGGACAGCTATAAGCCGAGCGCGACCGCCGTCCAGTAGGTTGCGCCAGCCGCGGCGTACGCGAGGATAAACAGATAGCTGACCATGAACAGCGGCCATTTCCAGCCGTTGGTCTCGCGGCGCGTGACGGCGATGGTCGAGATGCACTGCGGCGCGAACACGAACCACGCAAGAAAGGCGAGCGCGGTCGGGAGCGGCCAGCGATGATGCAACTTCTCGATCAGCGTCTTGTTCTGTGAAGGATTGTCGCCTTCGTCGAGCGAATAGACGGTGGCGATCGCGCTCACCGCGACTTCGCGCGCCGCCATCGCCGGGATCAGCGCGAGCGCGATATCGTGGTTGAAACCGATCGGCTTCACCACGGTCTCGATGCCGTTGGCGATGTGGCCGGCGAGTGAAACCTCGCTCTGCTTCTGGCCGGGCCCCGCCTGCGGGACGCTGGCGAAGGCCCAGAGGATGATCGTGGTACCGAGGATGATCGTGCCCGCGCGCTTGAGGAAAATCTGCGCGCGCGTGAGCAGGCCGATGCCGACGTCCTTGAACGAAGGCCATTGGTATTTGGGCAGCTCCATCATGAAGCCGCCGCCGGGGCCTTTGAGCACGCCGCGGCGCAGCACCAACGCGGCGAGCAGCGCGCCGCAGATCCCCGTGATATAGAGCCCCAGCATCACCAGGCCCTGCAACCCAACTCCAAAACCGACATCGCGGTTCGGGATAAACGCCGCAATGATGAGTGTGTAGACTGGTAGCCGGGCCGAGCAGGTCATCAGCGGCGCCACGAGAATGGTCGTCAGGCGGTCCTTGGGGTCGTCGATCGTGCGCGTTGCCATGATCCCCGGAACGGCGCAGGCGAAACTCGACAGCAGCGGAATGAACGCGCGGCCCGAGAGCCCCGCCCCGTGCATCAACTTGTCCATCAGGAAAGCCGCGCGGACCATGTAGCCAGTACCTTCGAGGAGCAGGATGAAGAAGAACAGGATGATGATCTGGGGAAGAAAGGTGATCACCGCGCCAACCCCGGCAATCGCCCCGTCGACGATGACCGACCGGAGGAGGCCCGGCGGCAGCGCGCCCGTCGCCGCCTGCGAGAGCCAGGCGACCCCCGCTGCGATCCATTCGACGGGAGCATGGCTCCACGCGAATACGCCCTGGAACATCACGAACATCACCAAAGCGAGGATGATCGGGCCGACGATCGGGTGGAGCAGCACCGCATCGAGCCGGTGGGTCCAACGGCGCACCGGTGTCTCGCGGACGACCGCCGCCGTCGCGATCTCCCGCGCCCGCCGCTGCAAATGGATGAGATCGCTCTTCACATGGGCGTGCAGTCCGCAACGCGGAGCCGACAGCATGTCGTCGAGCGCGATCTGAAGCTCGGGGACTCCGCGGCGCCGCACCGCGACCGTCTCCACCACGGGAACGCCGAGTTCCTGCTCGAGCTTGGCGGGATCGAGCTCGAGCCCGTCGCGCTTGGCGAGGTCGACCATATTGAGCGCGACGATCGTCGGCAGTCCGAGCTCGATCAGCTGCAGCGCGAAGCGCAAATGATTGTCGAGGTTGGACGCATCGAGCACGATGACCAAAGCGTCGGGCTGGCGCTCGCCCTTCTGGCGGCCGAGGAGGACGTCGCGCGTGACCGCTTCATCGGGGCTTGCCGGATCGAGGCTGTAGGCGCCGGGCAGGTCGACCATCTCGACCGGCCGGCCGTCGGCGAGAGTCAGCCGGCCCGATTTCCGCTCGACCGTGACGCCGGGATAATTGGCGACCTTCTGGCGGGCTCCGGTGAGCGCGTTGAACAAAGCGCTCTTGCCGGCATTGGGGCTGCCGGCGACGGCGACGAGCGGGAGTGGGTTCACTGGGTGACGGGAACGACGCGCATCGCGACCGCGTGCTTGCGCCGGATCGCCACGGTCATCCGGCCGACCCGGATCGCGATCGGATCGCGACCGAAAGGACCAAGGTGCAGCGGCTGCACCGCGACACCCTCATCGAAGCCGAAATCCTTCAACCGGCAGCCCTCGCCGTGATCGAGCGCTTCCCAGTCAATGGACGCGATGAGCGCCTTCGTGCCCAGCGCGAGCTGATCGAGACGGACGGTCTCCGGTTGAAAGGGCGCATTCATTCTTGCGACTGATTATCATTAACGAGTGAAGATTTCCATAAAGAATTTCACTGACCCGTTCAGAGGGGAGGTTACCTCGGCGGGTACCGCAGCCGTCCGAGGAAGCGCGAGAGGCTCAGCCGCCGGTCCGCCGACCCGCGCCACTCGGCCTTGAACTTCTCGAACCGCATCACGTCGTCGACGCGGCGGTCGAGGAAGGCCGCGGTCTCGCTCCAGCCCTCGGTTTGATCGTCGAGCCACGCCAGCAGGGTCGACCCGTACACCGCGCCAAGGGTCATCCGCTTGGTGTAATGGTTGAAGTCGGTGCTGGTGTCGCCCGCGAGCCGCCACATGTGATCGGCGCTGCGCCAGCCGATCCGAAGGGCGAGCGGAACGTTCTGCGGCATCGCCAGAATGGCCAGGCCACGCCGAACCGCTTCGCGCGCCGGAGCCATGATCTCGAGCCGCCGCCAGACCAAGGCGCGGATCTTCTCGCGGATCTTCATCTTTTGGGAACGCTCAGGCGTGAACCACGCCTCGAGCGCGCGATCGACTTCCTGGATGTAGAGATCGACCATCGCCGCCTGGCCTTTCGGCATCGCCAGTCGCGCCTGGACGGGGTAGACCCCGAGTTGGGCCGCCGCGCTATCGACCGCCTTTGGCGTCCAGCCATCGAACACCGCATTCTCGCCGACCGCGAGCGCAAGGCGGCGGCGCAGCAGTTCGAGGGGACTCGGTCCGTCCATCCGGGTCAACTGGGCTGACCGGCGGGCGTTCGCAAGCCCCGGTCCGGCAGGCGCACCAGCACCAGCGCGGTGGCAATCGCGGCTGCGCCCAGCCAATCCAGCGGCCTCAGGGTCTCGCCATAAGCCAGCCAGCCGATCATAGCCGAGATCGCCGGCTGGGTGAGCAAGGTGAGCCCAACCACCAAAGGCGGAAGCGCGCCGATGGCATATACCAGCAGCCCCTGCCCGATGACCTGGCTGCCGACGGCCAGCAGGAAGAGCGCGGTCCAGTCGTCGGGGACAATGCGCTCGCCGAGCAGCAGCGAGACCGGGAGCAGCATCAGCGCCCCAAACGCGCTGGCGAGAAACAGCAGGGGCAGCGGCTGGAGCGCGCCGCGCGCCCGCTGAATGGCGATCAGATACCCAGTGTAAAGCAGTCCGGCGAGCAGGGCGAGCAGGTCGCCGGTCATGCTTCGGGCGGAAAGCTCCGCGCTGCTCCCCATCAGCAAGGCGGCCCCGATGACGGCCATCCCCAGCGCCGCGCCCTGGACCAGCGACGGGGGCCGCCGGGCGAGCCACAACCCCCAGGCGGCAAAAGCGAAGCTCGACGTGTTGCCGAACAGAGTGGCGTTGCCGAGCTTGGTTCGCTCGATCCCCGCATGCCACAAGGCGAGGTCGGCGGCGAAGAAGAAGGCGCCAACGGCGATGAGCAACGTCAGCCGGCGCCCCGGCCAGTACACCGCCTGCTTCGTCGCGGCCGCAATCGCAACCAGGAAGGGTAGCGCAAGCGCCAGCCGCCAGAACCCCGCGGCGACCGGCCCGACCCCCGACAGCCGCACCAGCCACGGTCCGAAGGCCAGCGCGCTGCTGCCGACGAGGAGCGCGGCAAAGGCGAACGGGTGGCGGGCTGAACGGTCCATGCGGCGGGCGCTTAAGGGGATGCGCCGGACTGCGACAGCGGAAAGGTCAGCGCCTGCGATAATCTGCGCTTATCAGCGCTTACGGCGCATATTTCTCGCGTAGCTGGTAAAGCGCGAGCGCGGCGCGGGCGGCGTCACCGCCCTTGTCGCCTTGCTTGGGATCGGCGCGGACCAGCGCCTGGGTTTCATTTTCGACCGTGAGGACACCATTGCCGACGGCGAAGCCCTGCAGCGTCAGGTCCATAAGCCCGCGCGCGCTTTCTTCCGACACCACTTCGAAATGATAGGTTTCGCCGCGAATCACGACCCCCAGAGCGACGAACGCGCAGAACCGGCCGCTGCGAGCGGCAAGGGTGATCGCTCCCGGGAGCTCGAGCGCCCCGGGGACGGTTAGCGTTTCGTGCTTATGCCCCGCGGCGTCGATCGCCGCCCGCGCGCCGTCGAGAAGCATGTCGTTGAGGTGCGGATAGAAGCGCGCCTCGGCGAGAAGAATCGTCGCCATGGCCTAGTCCGCTCCCTTGAACGCGCGTTCTTCGACGATCGCGAGACCATAGCCGGCGAGCGCGACGGGCGAATGGTGGGTGTTGGTGAGGAGGATCATGTCGTGGATTCCGAGCGCGGCGAGGATCTGTGCGCCGGTCCCGTAACCGCGCACCGCATCGCCCGCTTCGGCCGGTTTGCCGGCGCGAAGATCGGTCGAACGCGACAGCGAGCCGGGCGCCGCGGCGTGCAAGGCGACCAGCACGCCCGAGCCTTCCTCCTCGATCGCGCGCATCGCGCCCTGGAGCAGGCCCGAGCGCGGCCCCGCTTCGCCGAGAACGTCACCGAACAAATCGAGGCTGTGCATGCGCACGAGCACGGGCTGCGACGTGTCGGGGGCGCCGTGGACGAGCGCGAGTTGCTCCTCGCCGCTCGATTTGTCGCGAAACACCTGCGCGCTCCACTGGGCGCCGCTCGCGGCGGTGAAAGGCGTCGTCGCGACGCGCTCGACCAGGTGATCCTTCTTCAGCCGGTACGCGATGAGGTCGCGGATGGTGCCGATCTTGAGCCCGTGGGTCCGGGCGAAATCCATGAGATCGTCGAGCCGGGCCATCGTCCCGTCGTCGCGCATGATCTCGCAGATGACCGCGCTGGGATTGAGGCCGGCGAGGCGAGAAACGTCGACCGCGGCCTCGGTATGGCCGGCGCGGACGAGGACTCCGCCGGGCCGCGCCACCAGCGGGAAGACATGGCCGGGGGAAACCAGCGCGTCGGGCCCGTTGCCGGAATCGATCGCGACGGCAATCGTGCGCGCCCGGTCGGCCGCGCTGATCCCGGTCGAAATCCCCTCCCTGGCCTCGATGGAGACGGTGAAGGCGGTTTCGTTGCGGCTGCGGTTGGTGCGGGTCATCGGCTCGAGCCCGAGCTGGTCGGACCGCTCCTTGGTGAGCGCGAGGCAAATGAGCCCGCGCCCGTGCCGCGCCATGAAGTTGACGGCGTCGGGAGTCGCCATCTGCGCCGGAATAACAAGATCGCCCTCATTCTCGCGCGATTCGTCGTCGACCAGGATGAACATGCGCCCGTTGCGCGCTTCGTCGATGATCGTCTCGGTTCCGACTAGAATTTCCGCCGTTCCGCCCTGGATGAGCTTTTCGAGGCGGCTCAGCGTGTCGGCCGTCGGGTTCCAGTCGGCATTGCCGAGCTTGCGGAGACTGTTGGGGTGGAGCCCGGCGGCGCGGGCGAGACCGGCGCGGCTGATTTCGCCGGTGGCGATGACGGCCTCAAGCCGTTCGATCAGGGTAGTGGACATGGCCGCGCTATATCACATCGCAATGTGATGAAAAGCAGTACAATGATGTCTCCTACTGTGCGCGGGCGGCCATCATCCGGCCGATATAGCGGGCGAGGACGTCGATCTCGACATTGAACTGTCGTCCCGTCCCGATTTCGCAGAACGTCGTCTGTTGCGCGGTGTGGGGGATGATGTTGACCGAGAAATGGGTCGTCCCGTCTTCGGCTTCGCGCACTTCGTTGACGGTCAGCGAGACGCCGTCGAGCGTGATCGAGCCCTTGGCGGCGATCATCGCCCCGAGCTCGCGCGGGACGCTGATACCGACCTTGTGCGAATCGCCTTCCGGGCAGACGCCGACCACTTGTCCCACCTCATCGACGTGGCCGGTGACGATGTGCCCGCCGATTTCGTCGCCGAGCCTCAGCGAACGCTCGAGGTTGAGCGTTGCGCCTTCCCGCCACAAGTCTTTAGCGGTGCGGGAGACGGTTTCGCCCGAGACATCGACCGCGAACCAGTCCTCGCCCTTGTCGACCACGGTCAGGCACACCCCGGAGCAGGCGATCGAGGCGCCGAGATCGATGCTGCCGGTGTCGTAGCCGGTCGCGATTTGCAGACGCAGGTCGCCGCGCTGCTCGGCGCTGCGGACGGTGCCGACGTCGGTGACGATCCCGGTGAACATGCGCGCGGCCTAGCTTTCCCGCACCCGCTCGTAAACTTCGAGGCGGTCGACCCCGAGCTTGCGCTCGTCGACGAAGCGCCAGCGGCCGTGCGCGTCGGCGATCGCGTCGAGCCCGACATAGCCGAACGACGACTTGCCTTCGCCGACGATGATCGGCGCGCGGTAGATGAGGATGCGGTCGACCAGGTCCTCGGCGAGAAAGGCGGTCGCGGTGGCCGATCCGCCCTCGACGAAGAGGTCGTTGACGTCATGAAGTCGGAACACATCGCGCGGATTGGCAAGGGTTTCCCAGCCGTCGACCGCCGCTCCGCGGGTCAGCAGCGCGCGCCGCGGCGAGCGCTCCTCGAGGCCGGGAAGGCGAACGTCGAGCCGCGGCGCATCCGCGAGATAGGTGCCGCGCCCGACGAGGATCATGTCGGACCGCGCGCGCTCGACGTGAACATGGCGGCGGGCGTCCTCGCCCGTGATCCATTTCGATTCGCCCGACGGCAGCGCGATCTTGCCGTCGATCGACAGCGCGAGCTTGAGCGTTATCCGCGGACGGCCGAGGCGCAGCCGCGTAAGCCAGCCGGCAAGCGAGCGCTTCGCCGCTTCCCGCCCGACGCCGAGCTTCACCTCGATGCCCGAGTCGCGAAGACGCCTGATGCCCTTGCCCGAGGTCCGCGGGTCCGGATCTTTCAGCGCGATGGCGACGCGCGCCGGCTTCGCGGCGATGAGGAGATCGGCGCAGGCGGGACCGCGCGGGCTGTCGTGAGCGCACGGCTCCAGGCTCACATAGACGCTGGCGCCGCGAGCGCGCCTGCCCGCCTGCTCGAGGGCGGCGGCTTCGGCGTGCGGGCGGCCGCCGGCTGCCGTCGCGCCCCGGCCGACGGTTTCGCCCCCGGGCGAGACGATGACGCAGCCGACATTCGGGTTGGGCGCCGAGCGACCGCGCGCGTCATCGCCGAGCGCCACGGCTTCGGCCATGCATCGCGCGTCGGAGATCACATGCCGAACTCGTTGGCGAGCTTCTGATATTGGCGCTGCTGTTCCTTTTGCGCGGCGATCTTGGCGATCATGTCCTTCTTCTGATCGGCGATGATCTCCGCGTCGGTGCGGTTCGACGGGTACAGCTGTACGTAGGTGATCTGCTCGGGCAGCGGGGCGCCGGTGTTGGCGTCGGCCAGGAACACGATGACGATGATCGCGGTGATGAGCACGGCCAGCGCCGCGCCGAGCCGTTGCTCGCGGCTCCTGTGGCGCATGAAGGCGGCAAGATCGCGGATTGCGGCGCGGGGGCTAGACGGGCGGGGAATCCAGGACATGCACGGAAAATAGGGCTGGCGGGGGGCGACCGCCAGCCCGGGGGCGAATTCAGCTGTTGAGCTCGAAGCGCAGCGTGATCACTGCGGACGAAGCGACGGGCCGCCCGCCCTCGGACGCGGGCTTGTAGCGCCAGTGAGCGAGAAGGTGCCGCCGCGCCGCCTCGAGGAACGCCGCATCGGTGCGTCCGACCGGCGCGACCGCGACGACCCGGCCTTTGTCGTCGATGGTGAGCCGGAGGGTGAGCGTCGCTTCCTCTTCATTGAGCAGCTTCGACGGCGGGTAGGGCGGTTTCAGCTCGGAAGCAGGCGTGACCAGTTGCGGCCCCGAGTTGATGCCCATCGGTTTCGGGATCGGCTGAGGGATTGGAACCGGCTGCGCAGGAGTCGGGTTCGGGTCTGCCGTGGTGCGGCCCGTTGGGAATGGCGGCTGCGGTAGCGGCGGAACGGGCGTCGGGTCGTGCGAAACCGTCGGGCCCGGGTGGGGCTGACGTGGGTGGGGGACCGGATTCGGCGGTGGCGGCGCCGGCAGCGGAATCGGATCGATAATGATCGGCGGAGTGGGGTTGCGCTGGAAATCCATCTTCGCGCTCATCACCACGGCGAGCAAAGCGACGTGAACCGCGATGATTGCGAGAAGCGCGTCGGGATGGGGGCGACGGTCGACGACGGCCGGGCGCTTGGCGGCGTAAGCGAGCATATAACCCTCCTTCACCAGATTCTGATGAACGAAATGTTACATCATTACATTTATTCCGCAAGAAGAATCTGCGGGCCGCTCCGGCAAGGGCTTGCGGCAGGGGTCAGCGTTTCGCGGCGGCGGTCAGGCGCTCGACGGCGCGGTCCTTGCCCATGCCGACCAGCAGCCCGGCCATTTCCGGACCGCTCTCGCGGCCGGTGAGGGCGAAGCGCAGCGGATGGAACAGTTCGCGTCCCTTCTTGCCGGTCGACTGCTTGAGCTGATCGGTGAGCGCCCGCCACGGCTCCGCCGACCAGTCGAGCTGCTCGACGATGGCCGCGGCCTGCCTGACCAGCAGCCGTTCGTCGTGACCGAGCTCGGGCGGTTCGATCTCCCCGTGAAGCACCGCGAACCAGCCGGCAAAGTCCGCCAGCCGCTCGAGGTTGGGCCGCAGGAGCAGCCAGTCCTCCTCGCTCGCGCCGGCGGGCAAGCGGTCCGCCACCGCCGCATGGTCGAGCTTGTGCAGCAGCCGCGCGTTGACCAGCTCGACCTCGTGCGAGTCGAAGTGCGCCGGCGCGCGGCCGAACGTCGAGAAATCGAAGCCCTCGGCGAGTTCGTCGAGGCTGGCGACCGGCTCCACCGGCTGCGAAGTGCCGATCCGCGCAAGGACCGAGAGCAGCGCCATCGGCTCGACACCTTCTTCGCGCAGATGCTCGGCCCCGTAGGAGCCCAGCCGTTTCGATAGCTTGCCCTCGGCCGCGACCAGCAACGCCTCGTGCGCGAACCGCGGCGCTTGCGCACCCAGCGCCTCGAACATCTGAATTTGCGCCGCGCTGTTGGACACATGGTCCTCACCGCGCACGACATGGGTGATGCCAAGATCGACATCGTCGATCACGCTCGGCAGCAGATAGAGCCAGCTGCCGTCCTCGCGCC
>JBDTXI010000080.1:0-8725 GCA_040006255.1 Sphingomicrobium sp. | reverse complement strand
CGGACGACATCGCCTATCTGCAATATTCGAGCGGCTCGACCCGCTTCCCGCACGGAGTCGCGGTCACTCACCGCGCCCTGCTCGACAATCTTCGCGCCCACGGCATCGGCCTCAAGATCGAGCAGGCCGACCGCTGCGTCTCGTGGCTTCCGTGGTACCACGACATGGGCCTCGTCGGCTGCTTCCTCTCGCCGATCGCGCTGCAGATGTCGGTCGACTATCTCAAGACCGAGGATTTCGCCCGGCGGCCGCTCGCCTGGCTCGACATGATCACCCGCAATCCGGGGACCTCGCTCAGCTACTCGCCGAGCTTCGGCTACGACATCTGTTCGCGGCGGATGAGCTCGCAGACCCGCGCCGAGGACCGTTTCGACCTCTCGCGCTGGCGCATTGCCGGCAACGGCGCCGACATGATCCGTCCCGACGTGATGCAGGCCTTCGTCGACGGCTTCGCCGAGGCCGGCTTCCAGGCCTCCGCATTCTGCCCCAGCTACGGCCTCGCCGAAGCGACGCTGGCGGTGTCGCTGATGCCGCCAGGCGAAGGCATCCGGCTCGAGCTGGTCGAGGAGAATGAGCTATCGGGCTGCGCTCCCAACGACGGCGAGCGTCCGCGCCGCTACCGCGCCGTGGTCAATTGCGGCAAACCGGTCAGCGGCATGGAAATCGAGGTCCGCGGCGCCGCCGGCGAGCCTTTGCCCGACCGCGGCATCGGCAAGGTGTTCGTGCGCGGCGCAAGCGTCATGCACAGCTATTTCCGCGACGAGGAATCGACCCGCGCCTGCCTCACCGCCGACGGTTGGCTCGACACTGGCGACATGGGGTACATGTCGGGCGGCTACATCTTCATCGTCGGCCGCGCCAAGGACATGATCATCATCAACGGCCGCAACCACTGGCCGCAGGACATCGAGTGGGCGGTCGAGCAGCTGCCCGGGTTCAAGGCCGGCGACATTGCGGCGTTCGCCATCACCGGCCCGTCGGGCGAGGAAACGCCCGCGGTCCTCGTCCACTGCCGCGTGTCCGACGCCAGCGAACGCGGCCGCCTGCGCGACGAAATCCGCGAGCGCGTCCGCGCCATCACGGGCATTAGCCCGGTGGTCGAGTTGATCCCCCCGCGCACCCTGCCGCGCACCAGCTCGGGCAAGCTGTCGCGAGTGAAGGCGCGCAATCTCTATCTGTCGGGCGAGATCCAGCCCTACGCGGTCGCCGCTTAAACCGGGCGACCTCCATCTAAACCAGCTTGGCCATCGGATGGCCGAGCAGGTCTCTCAACTCTTCGGGAACCTTGACGCCGTGCGTGCGTCACTTCGTACCCATGCCGCCTGCCGCACAAGCTGCGCCCAGCAGCCGCGAATCCGCGCCGAGTTGAACGGAAATTATATTCCCTAGCTTTGAACTAGGGAATAAGTCTCGTTACGACTCAACCTAGGTGGCCAACATGAAACTCCTTCACCGAATAACCGTCGCCGCGTGCCTTGCCGCCGGCCTGCTCGGCTCCGTCCCAGCCAGCGCGGCCCCCCCCGAGCTGCTCAACGTGTCCTACGATCCGACGCGCGAGCTCTACCAGGACCTCAACCGCGCCTTCGCCAAGAGCTGGGCTGCCCAGTCCAAGCAGCAGGTGACGATCAAGCAGAGCCACGGCGGATCGGGCAAGCAGGCGCGCTCGGTGATCGACGGGCTGCCGGCTGACGTGGTCACGCTGGCGCTCGCCTACGACATCGACGAGATCGCGCAGCGCGGGCTGATTGCACCGGACTGGCAAAAGCGGCTGCCCAACAACGCCAGCCCTTATTATTCGACGATCGTCTTCCTCGTTCGCCACGGCAATCCCAAGAACGTCCTCGACTGGGACGACCTCGTGCGCCCCGGCGTGAAGGTCATCACCCCCAACCCCAAGACCAGCGGCGGAGCGCGCTGGAACTATCTCGCCGCCTGGGGCTATGCCCGCAAAGCCTATGGCAGCACCGACCAGGCCAAGCTGTTCATGGCCAAGCTGTTCCGCAACGTGCCGGTGCTCGATTCGGGCGCTCGCGGCTCGACCACGACCTTCGTCGAGCGCGGCCAGGGCGACGTCCTCATCGCCTGGGAGAATGAGGCGATCCTCGCCGTGCGCGATCTCGGCAAGGGCAAGTTCGAAATCGTCGTCCCCTCGGTCTCGATCCTCGCCGAGCCGCCGGTGGCCGTCGTCGACAAGAATGTCGAGAAGCACGGCACCCGCCAGGTGGCCGAGGCCTATCTGAAGTTCCTCTATTCGCCGACCGGGCAGTTCATTATCGCCAACAACTACTTCCGTCCGCGCAATCCCGCCGTGGCCGCGCGCTACAAGGGTCAATTCCCGAATGTGCCGATGTTCACCATCGATCGGAATTTCGGCGGCTGGGCGCAGGCGCAGAAGAACCACTTCGCCGACGGCGGCACGTTCGATCAGGTGTTTGCGGCCGCGAAAAAGCGCTGAACCGTGGCTGCGATCGTGATGCCCGGCGGCGCAAGGGCCCGCAGCTCGCCACTCCCCGGCTTCGGGCTCTCGCTGGGCATTACGATCTTCTGGCTTTCCCTGATCGTCCTGATCCCACTCTCGGCGGTGTTCGTCAAAAGCTTCAGCGACGGCTGGCAAACGTTCTGGGCGGCGGCAGGATCGCCGCGCGCGCTTGCCGCCTACCGGCTGTCATTTGGCACCGCAGCACTGGCCGCGGCGGTCAATTGCGTCTTCGGACTGCTCGTCGCCTGGGTGCTGGTGCGCTACCGGTTCGCCGGACGGCGGCTGCTCGGCGCGCTCATCGACCTGCCCTTCGCGCTGCCGACGGCGGTCGCCGGGATCGCGCTGACCGCGCTCTATGCCGACACCGGTGTGATCGGGCGCATCCTCACGCCCGCCGGGGTGACCATCGCCTACCGTCCCGCCGGCATCGTCCTCGCCCTCACCTTCGTCGGCCTGCCGTTCGTCGTGCGCACGGTCGAGCCGGTGCTCGCCGCGATGTCGAGCGAGATCGAGGAAGCCGCGCTGACCCTCGGCGCGTCGCGCCTGCAGACCTTCTCGCGCGTGATCATGCCGGGCATCGCCCCAGCGCTCGCGACCGGATTCGCCCTCGCCTTCGCCCGCGGCGCCGGCGAATATGGCTCGGTCATCTTCATCGCCGGCAACGTGCCGTTCAAATCGGAAATCGCGCCGCTGCTGATCGTCACCCAGCTCGAGGAATATAATTATGCGGGAGCCGCGGCGATCGCCTGCGTCATGCTGGTGATTTCCTTCGCGCTCTTGCTGCTCCTCAACCTGCTCCAGCATTGGCAGGCGCGCAGGCTCGCCGCATGACCGCCGCCGGACTTCGCGAACCGCCCCTCGCCAAGGCGCTGCTGATCGTCGCCGCCGTGGCCTACGTCGCGCTGATGCTCCTTCTGCCGCTCGGTGCAGTCCTCACCGAGGCGTTGAGCAAAGGCTGGCAAGTGTGGCTCGCAGCAGTGTCGGAGCCGGACGCCCGCGCCTCGATCCGCCTGACCTTGATCGTCGCCGCCATCGCCGTTCCGCTGAACACGATCTTCGGCGTCGCTGCGGCCTGGGCAATCGCGAAGTTCGATTTTCGCGGGAAGACGGCCCTGATTGCCCTTATTGAGCTGCCCTTCTCGGTCTCGCCGGTCGTCTCCGGCCTCGTCTTCGTACTCCTGTTCGGCGCCCAGGGCTGGTTCGGCCCGTGGCTTCAGGAGCACGACGTCCGCATCATTTTCGCTCTGCCCGGCCTGGTGCTCGCGACCGTCTTCGTCACCTTCCCGTTCGTCGCCCGCCAGCTCGTGCCGCTCATGGCCGGCCAGGGCCGCGCCGACGAAGAAGCGGCGCTGACCATGGGCGCGTCGGGCTGGCAGACCTTCTGGCGCGTGACGCTCCCCAACATCCGCTTCGGACTCCTCTACGGCGTGCTGCTATGCAACGCCCGCGCGATGGGCGAGTTTGGAGCGGTCAGCGTCGTTTCCGGTCACATTCGCGGCGAGACCAACACCATGCCGCTGCAAGTCGAGGCTCTCTACAATGACTATGACTTTGTCGCCGCCTTCGCCGTTGCGTCGCTCCTCACCCTCCTCGCCATCGTCACCCTCGCGCTCAAGTCCGCGCTCGAATGGCGGTACCGCGGCGAGCTCGCCGCCCGCCGCTGACATGTCGATCCGCGTCGAGCACGTCTCCAAGAGCTTTTCCGCTTATCCGGCGCTTGGCGACGTTTCCCTGACGGTCGACAACGGCGAGTTCGTCGCCCTCCTCGGCCCGTCGGGATCGGGCAAGACGACCCTGCTGAGGATCCTCGCCGGCCTTGAAGTCCCCGAGACCGGCAAGATCTGGTTTGGCGAGCGCGACGTGACCGCGGACAAGCCGGCGTCGCGCGGAATCGGATTCGTCTTCCAGCATTATGCTCTGTTCGGCCACATGACGGTCGCCGCCAACATCGCCTTCGGCCTCAAGGTGATGAAGCGCTCCGCGCGCCCGACGCGCGACGCCATCGGCACTCGAGTCGACGAGCTGCTCGACCTCGTTCAACTCCCGGGTCTCGGGCCTCGTTACCCGAGCCAGCTGTCGGGCGGCCAGCGCCAGCGCGTCGCCCTTGCTCGAGCGCTTGCCCGCAACCCCCGCATCCTGCTGCTCGACGAGCCCTTCGGAGCGCTCGACGCCAAGGTCCGCCGTGAGCTCCGCGAAGCGCTGCGCAAGATCCACGACGAGCTCGGCCTGACCTCGATTTTCGTCACTCACGATCACGAGGAAGCGTTCACACTCGCCGACCGCGTCGCCTTGCTCAACCAGGGCCGCATCGAGCAATTCGCGCCGCCCGTAGAAATTCTCGATAACCCCGCGAGCGAGTTCGTCACCGCGTTCCTAGCATGATCAGCGCCCGCGCTCGCCGTCACCGGGGAGCATCTGCTTCAGCACGCGGTCCATAAGCACAAAAGGGTGATAAAGCGCCGCGGCGGCATGCAACGCGGCGATGATGCTGCACTGGGCGACGGGGCCGCGACATTGTCGTAGTTGGTGCCGTCGTCGCCGGCGACCACGCGGGTGGTGGCGCTGGCGAACGCGGTTTCGTTGCGGACGTTCATGGCTCTGCTTCACCGTGAACAGCCCCCATGCCCCCCCGGCGCGGACGGTTCCGCCGCGCGCCGCGCCGGACGTTACAAGAAGTTCACTTGCCGCTTTCGAACCATGAGCAAACGCTGCGCTCGGGGGCCGAGAGGAGCGCGTAGAGCCATGTGCGGAATTTTCGGTGCGGTCGGGCGCAGCCTGACGGACTCCGCGCTCGAAAACGTGCTCCACAGCCTCCGCCATCGCGGGCCCGACGGGTCGGGAGCCTATTGCGACCAGGCGGCGCAGCTGACGTTCGCGCACACGCGGCTGGCGGTGATCGATCTCGCCACCGGCGAGCAGCCGATCGCCAGCGACGACGGCAACATCGTCGTCGTCTGCAACGGCGAGATCTACGATTTCGAACGGATCAGGACCTCGCTTGAGGCCAAGGGCCGACGCTTCCACACCAAAAGCGATACCGAAGTCATCGTCCACCTTTACGCGGAGTTCGGGCTCGGCTGTTTCGAACATTTGCGCGGGGAGTTCGCCTTCCTGCTCTACGACAAGGCGAAGAGCCTGCTCATCGCCGCGCGCGACCGCTTTGGCATCAAGCCGCTCTATTTCTCTCGGCTGCCCGGCGGTTTCGTCTTCGCCTCCGAGATGAAGGCGATTTTCGCCAGCGGATTGGTCGAGGCCAAGCTCGACGTCGCGGCGCTCGACCCCCTTCTCGACCAGGACCCTCAAAACGCGCGCTTCCCGTTCGAAGGGATCGAGCACGTGCCCCCGGCATCCTATGTCGCGATCGATCTCGAGACTTCCGATTTACAGATGACGCAATATTGGTCGCCCGAGATTCCAGCCGAAGCCGCCGCGCCTGTGAGCGAACCCTTCGGCGATGCACCCGCGAAGTGCGCGGCTTCGGTGCTTCAGGAGCTCGAAGAGGCCGTTCGCCTTCGCCTGCGCGCGGACGTTCCGGTCGGACTTTATCTCAGCGGCGGAATAGATTCCGCATTCGTCGCCGCGCTGATGAAGCGCAACCTCAACACGCCGCTCCACTCCTTTTCCATCTCGTTCGTCGGCAGCGGCCGCGACGAGCGCGAGTTCGCGCAGCGCGCCGCCGACTTCGTCGGGACCGAGCATCACGAGCTGGCCGTCACCCACGACATGCTCTGGGATCATCTCGCCGATTGCCTGTGGTTTTCCGAACTGCCGTTCGTCAGCCTCGCTCCGATCGGCAAGTTCCTGCTCTCGGAGGAGGCGCGCAAGCACGTCACCGTTGTCCTCACGGGCGAGGGAGCGGACGAAGTCTTCCTCGGCTACCGGAGCTATTTCGAGAAGGCTATCCGCGACACCCGCGAGGGACGCTCGAAACGCGGCAACGGCTTTGCGCAGCTCCGGCGATTGAAGCTTTCCGGATTTGGCGCGCCGATGGTGCGCAAACTGTCGCTGCTCATGCTCCACAAGAGCCGGCGCAGCGCGCTCACGGCGGCACGGGCGAAGGCGAACGGCACGCCCCCTTCGTCCAAGCCCATCATCAACGCGGTCCAGGAAGCCCGCATCGCCGCGATGCCGCTCGACATCCTCTGCTTCCTCGGCGACCGCGAGGAAATGGCCCATTCGCTCGAGGCGCGGCTGCCATTCCTCGATCACAGATTGTATGATGCCGCGAAGTCCATACCGGTCGATTTCAAGATGCGCGGCGGTGTCGAAAAGGCCGTTCTGCGCGATGCCGCCCGGGACATTTTGCCCGACGATCTGCGCCTCCGCCGAAAGAGCGGCTTCATGCTCACCAGCGACGCGATCGATTTCTTTGGGACGGACCGCGAGCACAGTGCGCCACTTCGGCATCACCTCTCGAAGGAGGCGTTCGCGCAAGCGGCGGTCTTCTCCTACCCCGCCTATCGTCTGGTCAGCCTGCTGGCGCGCGTCCCCACGTTGAAGGGCGTTCCGGCGCTGAGGCGGCTGCGGCGGAACTCGAACAAGGTCATGATGTACATGATGCAGACCCACATGCTGCACGACATGTTCATCGCGCGCCCGCGGTGGAATTCCGCACACCAGTCAACGCCTGATTTGGGCCATTGCAGGCACGGGTTTGCTCCCGTAGCCTGACGGCTTGTAAGTTTACGCGGGCCCGATGGGGTCCGGCTTCTGTTCGGCGACCGTCGCTCGGAAGTGTCGATAGAGAGGGGCTGAACATGGCCGACAAGAAACCGGCAGAAGACGTCGACGTCACCAAGGAATGGCGTGCAACCCACGGTCAGGCGTCGGCCGCGACGCGGCTTCGCATTTTCGCCGCGATCGCTTGGATCGTCGCCATCGGCGGCGAAATCGCCGGGATCGTCCTGCTCCGCCAGCACAAGTTCGACCACGGCAACCTGCCGCTCTTGATCGGCATTCTCGTCGGGATCGCGATCTTCGCGATTGCCGGCAGCCTGCTGTGGAAGGCCGCCAACAAGCAGGATCCCGCCCGCGAGTCCGACAAGGCCAGGTTCTTCTTCCAGAACCAGCTCGGCGCGATCATCACCCTGATCGCTTTCCTCCCGCTCATTGTCCTGATCTTCATGGACAAGGACATGGACCCGAAGAACAAGAAGATCGCCGGCGGCATCGGGGCCGTCCTGGCCGTGGTCGCCACGCTGATCGGTGTGAGCTGGAACCCGCCCTCGGTCGAGCAATACACCAAGGACATGAACACCTGCGCGTCGCAGATCAAAGCCAATCAGCCGACTACGGCTTGTTCACCCGAGGTTGCTCAACAGGCGAAGGATATCGCCCGCGACTCCAACGCGGTGGCCGAAGCGACGAAGGACCCAGCGCACCCGGCCGGGCAGGACGTCGTCTACTGGATCGCTCCCGAGAACGGCGCCAAGACCTCGGCGACGCCGCATGTCTTCCACATCTGCACCGGCGTCAGCCCGCTCCGCGGCAAGACCGTGAATCACGGCTCGGTGACCGAAGCCTATGCGGAAAACGCGACGCGCATCACCAAGCAGATTCCGATGGAACAGCAGCAGTGCGGGTTCGCTAAGGCGAAGTAAGGACGTCTGAGCTGGCCGGCCCGGCACGCGCGACGGCCCAACCGCAAGTCTACGCCTCAGTCGGGGTTGGGGCCTTCCGCCTTGTTCTCGAGCACCTTGCCCGTCCTGCCATCGACCCCGACCTCAAAGGTCTTGCCCTTGCTCTTGATGTCGAACGAGTAGCGCAGCCCCGTCCCGCCGCTCTCTTTCTCGAGCTCCTGGTCGGTGATCCGGCCGGGGCGGGCGGCAAGCGCCGTAGCGCGGGCCTTGGCGAGCGAGACCTTGGTCAGCGGCAACAGGTTGGCGCCGGCGAAATGACTCGCGGTGCCGGCCATGGCGCCCGTCGCACCAAGCGACGCCGCGGCCGCAAAAGAAAGAAGCTTGCGCATTGCGATTCTCCGATAGGCAAAATGCCTTGCTGCTTCAGTGGCGTGTTTTAAGTTGCGCGGAGCTGAACCCGCCCTCGTGATGGAGTCAGGGCCGTTGCGACCACGTCGAAGCGGGAATCGCGGTGCGTCGGAACACGTGCTAGCGCCACACTATTCTCTCCGCCTGAACCCGCTGCAACGGAGGCCTTTGGAATGACCGACCGCGAACTTGCGCGCCACGCGCTGACCAAGGTGCCGGCGGTGACGCTCGGCTTCTGGATCATCAAGGTGCTCGCGAC
>JBDTXI010000079.1:0-18939 GCA_040006255.1 Sphingomicrobium sp. | reverse complement strand
GCGCGGCGATGTTCCACTTGTTCACCCACGCCTTCTTCAAGGCGCTGCTGTTCCTCGCCGCCGGCAGCGTGATCCACGCCATGCACCACGAGCAGGACATGCGTTACTACGGCGCGCTGAGGAAGGAGATCCCGATCACCTTCTGGGTGATGGTGATCGGCACGCTGGCGATCACCGGAGTGGGCCTCGGCGGGATCGGTTTCGCCGGTTTCTGGTCGAAGGACGCGATCCTCGAGGACAGCTGGGCGAGCGGATCGGTGCCCGGGCACATTGCCTTCTTCATCGGCGCCTTCGCCGCGCTGCTGACGAGCTTCTATTCGTGGCGCCTGATATTCCTGACCTTCTTCGGACAGCCGCGCTGGGCGGCGTCCGAGCATATCCAGCACGCGCTCCACGGCGATCATGATGCGCCCGACGATGAGCATGGCGACAGCGGCCACGACGCGCACCGCGTAGCGGAGGGCGGCGGCGGTTATCATCCGCACGAAAGTCCGCTCACCATCCTCGTGCCGATCGTCCTGCTGGCGGTGGGCGCGGTTCTCGCCGGCCAGCTGTTCCACCAGGTCTTCGTCGATCCCGACAGCGCGCCCGATTTCTGGCGCGGCGCGATCGCCTTCAGCCGCCGCCTCGCCGTCGCGGCGGAGGAAACATCGACGTGGGTCAAGCTCACGCCGACCATCGTCATGCTGATCGGGCTGTGGATCGCGTGGAACAATTACATCCGCCGGCCTGAAACGCCGGCCCGCCTGGTCGCGCAATTTCCAGGCATCTACCGGTTCGTGTCGAACAAATGGTATTTTGACGAGCTCTACGATTTCCTGTTCGTCCGCCCGGCTTTGTGGCTCGGCCGGCTGTTCTGGCACGGCGGTGACGAGAAGACGATCGACCGCTTCGGCCCGCACGGCGCGGCGTATGCGGTCGGCGTCGGCAACCGCATCGCGGCGCGGGTGCAGTCGGGCTATCTCTACTCCTACGCGCTGGTGATGCTTCTCGGCCTGATCGGCGCGGCGAGCTGGGCGATCTGGTGGGCGCAGTGATCGACGCGCCCTTGCTCACCATCTTGATCGCCATTCCGCTCGTCGGTGCGGCGATCGCTCTGTTCCTCACCGCCAGCGGCGCGCGCTGGGTCGCGCTCGTCGCGACTTTGCTCGACTTCGTGCTGAGCGTGTATCTGTGGGCGAATTACGATTCGAACGGCGCGCAATGGCAGTTCACCGAGAAGCTGCCGCTCGGCGGGGGGATCGACTGGGCGCTGGGGATCGACGGCATTGCCCTGGTGCTCATCGCGCTCACCACTTTCCTGATGCCGATCTGCATCGGCGCGAGCTGGCGCGCGATCGAGAAGCGCGTCCCTGAGTACATGGCGGCGTTCCTGATGATGGAGGCGCTCATCATCGGCGCGTTCGCCGCTCAGGACCTGTTCTTGTTCTACATCTTCTTCGAGGGCGGCCTCATCCCGATGTACCTGATCATCGGCGTGTGGGGCGGCGCCGAGCGCATCAAGGCGAGCTACAAATTCTTCCTCTACACCTTGTTCGGCTCGGTGCTGATGCTGATCGCCATGCTGTACATGGCGGGCACGGCGCAGACGACGTCGATCCCGGCCCTGATGGCCTATGATTTCTCGCGTGGGGCGCAGACGTGGCTGTTCCTCGCCTTCCTTGCCAGTTTCGCGGTCAAGCTGCCGATGTGGCCGGTGCACACCTGGTTGCCCGACGCGCACGTGCAGGCGCCGACCGCGGGCTCGGTGATCCTCGCCGGCGTTCTGCTGAAGCTCGGCGGCTACGGTTTCATCCGCTTCTCGCTGCCGATGTTCCCCGATGGCTCGGCGCAGTTCATTCCGTTGATGTTCGTGCTCGGCGGGATCGCCGTCGTTTACACCAGCCTCGTCGCTCTGGTGCAGCGCGACATGAAGAAGCTCATCGCGTATTCGTCGGTCGCGCACATGGCGTTCGTCACCTTCGGCCTGTTCGCCATGAACAGGCAGGGGATCGAGGGCGCGATCATCGTCATGCTCAGCCACGGCCTCGTTTCGGCCGCGCTCTTCCTTTGCGTCGGCGTGGTCTACGACCGGCTGCACACGCGCGAGATCGACCGCTACGGCGGCCTCAGCGACAACATGCCCAGCTACGCCATGCTGTTCATGGTGTTCACGATGGCGAGCGTGGGCTTGCCGGGCACCAGCGGATTCGTCGGTGAGTTCCTGGGCCTGGTCGGCACCTACCAGGCGTCGAGCTGGGGAGCGATCGTCGCCACCACCGGGATCATCCTCGGCGCGGTCTACATGCTGTGGCTCTACTGGCGCATCTGCTTCGGCACCGGGCGCAACGCCGACGCGGCGGCGATGCCCGACCTGTCCTTACGCGAATGGTGGCTGCTCGGCCCGATCGCGGCCGGCGTGTTCTGGATGGGCATCTATCCCGAAAGCTTCCAGCGCGTGATCCGCAACGACGTCGGGCGGATGCTGACCAGGCTCGAGCGAGTCGCGCCCGCCGGGGACTCGCACTTGACGCTCGGCAAGGCGGCCATGCCCATGGATCACGGAGTCATGCATTGATCGGCCGCTTCGCGCCTTTGCTTCCCGAGCTGATCCTGTCGATCGGCGGCACCATCCTGATGATGGTCGCGGCGTTCTCCGGACGTCGCGGGTCGGGGCTGACGAGCTGGCTGGCGATCGCCCTGCTGCTCGGAGCGACCGTCGCCCTGATCGGCGCGCCGTCGCACGCTGGGCCGATCTTCGACGGGATCGTCACCGCCGATTTGTTCGGCGCCTTCGGCAAGGCGATCATGTTCCCCGCCGCCGCGGTCGCGATCATCGCCGCGCATGGGTGGTTCGAGCGCGGCACCGAGCATGGCGCCGAATATCCGGTGCTGATCGTCTTCGCCGCCGTCGGTATGAGCGTGATGGTCTCGGCGACGAACCTCATCGCGCTTTATCTCGGCCTCGAGCTGACCAGCCTCGCCAGCTACGTGCTCGCGGCCTACCGCCGGACCGACGACCGGTCGGCCGAGGCAGGCCTCAAATATTTTGTGCTCGGCGCGCTGGCGAGCGGGATCCTGCTGTACGGGATTTCCCTGCTCTACGGCTTCACTGGCACGATGAACTTCACCGGCCTCGCCGCCGCGTTCGGCCGGGGGGCTCCGTCACTCGGGCTCCTTCTCGGGCTCGTGTTTCTGTTGGCGGGGCTCGCGTTCAAGATCAGCGCGGTGCCGTTCCACATGTGGACGCCGGACGTCTACGAAGGCGCGCCGACCCCGGTCACCGCCTTCTTCGCCTCGGCGCCCAAGGTCGCGGCGGTGCTGCTCTCGACCCGCGTCTGCCTCGAAGCGCTCGCGCCCGCGACCGACGCCTGGCGGCAAATCGTGATCTTCGCCGCGCTGGCGTCGATCTTCATCGGCGCGATCGCGGCTTACGGGCAGACCAACATCAAGCGGCTGCTCGCGTATTCGTCGATCAACAATGTCGGCTTCGCCTTGATCGGGCTCGCCGCGGCCGGGCCGCAGGGCGCTTCGGCGGTGCTGTTCTACATGGCGGTCTATGTCGTGATGACCTTGGGCGCGTTCCTGTGCGTGTTGTGGATGCGGGATGCGAAAGGACGTCCGATCGAGACCATCGACAGCCTGTCGGGCCTGTCGCAGCGGCAGCCCGGCTTCGCGTTCGCGATGGTCATTTTCATGTTCAGCCTGGCCGGCATTCCGCCGATGTTCGGCTTTTGGCCAAAGGTCGTCGTGTTCCTGGCCGCGGTCCAGGCCGGCTACACGGCCTTCGCGGTGGCCGCAGCCGTCGGCTCGGTGGTCGGCGCTTATTATTACATCAAGATCGTCAAAGTGATGTACTTCGACGAGCCGGGCGCGCCCTATGCGCGGGTCCGTGAGCCGCTCCAGGGTGCATTGATCCTGCTTGCCGCGCTCTTGGTTTCGCCGCTCGGCTATCTGCTGATCCGGCCGCTGCAAGCGCTCACCGACCGGGCGGCGGGGTCGATCTTCTGAGCCGGATCCGCATCGTCGAGCGCACCGGCTCGACCAACGCCGACCTTATCGCCGATCCCGCCGCCGTCGAAGGCGGCTGGCTGGTCGCGCTCGAGCAGGAGGAGGGCAGGGGCCGGCAGGGGCGCGAGTGGGTTTCGGCACAAGGGAATTTCCACGGCAGCACGCTCGTTCTGCTGCGACCCGACGATCCGCCGGCGCAGACGCTTTCGCTCGCCGCGGCGCTGGCCCTGATTGAAACCGTGGACCTCGCATCGCCCGCTGAGGGATTGATGCTTAAATGGCCCAACGACCTGATGCTGAGCGGCAAAAAGCTTGGCGGGATCTTGCTCGAGCGCAGCGGCGACCGCGTCGTGATCGGCTTCGGAGTCAATCTCGCGAGCGCGCCGAAGCTGGCGGACCGCGAGGCGGCGACACTCGCCACTCAGTTGACGCCGCAGGCCTTCGCGCCGTTGCTTGCGGCGAGCTTCGCGCGCCTGCTGCAGTCCTGGCGGACGAGCGAGAGTTCGGCGCTTGTCCGCGCGTGGCAGGAGCGGGCCCATTTGCCGGGCACCAGGCTGACCCTTCATGTCGCCAAGGGCGAGACTGTCAGCGGCCGCTTTGGAGGCCTCGATCCGGACGGAGCGCTGCGCCTGATCCTCGCCGACGGCGCGATCGAGGTCATCCGCGCCGGCGACTTATTTTTGCCCTGAGAACGTCGTCGCGGCGTCGCGCCAAAGCTGTTATTGGGCCTCGTCGTCGCGACGAGTCCTCAGCGTAATCGGACCAGTATTCAGCCCGTCATTGCTCGATCGAGACATCGGCGCCGGTCCCGACGGCCGGAAATTTTCCACCGGAAAGGCACCCCCATGCCATTCATCACCACCACAGACGGCGCCGAGATCTTCTAAAAGGATTGGGGCAGCAAGGACGCGCAACCGATCGTGTTCCATCACGGCTGGCCGCTCAGCGCCGACGACTGGGACGCGCAGATGATGTTCTTCCTCGACAAGGGGTTCCGGGTCATTGCTCATGATCGTCGCGGCCACGGCCGTTCGGCCCAGACCGACGGCGGCAACGAAATGGACACCTACGCCTCCGACGTTGACGCCCTGGTGACCGAGCTCGGGCTGACCAATGCTATTCACGTCGGCCATTCGACCGGTGGCGGCGAAGTGGCCCGTTAAGTCGCGCGCCACGGCAAGGGCCGCGTCGCCAAGGCCGTGCTGGTCGATGCCGTCCCGCCGGTGATGGTCAAAAAAGAGTCGAACCCTGGCGGGCTTCCTATCGAAGTGTTCGATGGTTTCCGGACGGCGCTCGCCGCCAACCGCGCGCAATTCTACCTCGATGTCGCGTCTGGACCGTTTTACGGCTTCAATCGTCCGGGCGCGAAGGTCTCCGAGGGCCTGATCCGCAATTGGTGGCGGCAGGGCATGATGGGCAGCGCCAAGGCCCATTACGAGTGCATCAAGGCCTTCTCCGAGACTGATTTCACCGAAGAATTGCAGACGATCGAAGTGCCGGTGCTGGTGATCCACAGCGAAGACGACCAGATCGTGCCTTACGCTGACTCTGGGCCGCTGGCGGTCAAGCTACTCAAGAATGGCACGCTGAAGACCTACAAGGATCTGCCGCATGGCTGTTTGTCAACGCATCCGGAAATCCTGAACCCCGAGATTCTTGGGTTCATTCGCGGCGATTCGGTGGCAAAGCCGGCGGACGCGATCATGGCGGAGCCGATCCCCGCCTGATGAGCGACGAGCGGCAAAATACCGTTGCCGAACGCGGGGCGCAGATGTTCCTGCGCCTCGGGGACGAGGAAATCGCGCGGCTTGGCCGGTTCGGCGAGCCGCGCGCCTTCCGCGCCGGGGAGGCGGTGGCCCGCGTCGGCGAGGCCGGCAGCGGTCTGTTGCTCATCCTCTCGGGCGAGGTGGCAGTCACGCGCAGCGAGCGCGGCGTCGACGTCCCCGTCGTCACCCACGAGCGCGGTAATTTCATGGGCGAGCTCGCCCAGCTTTCCGGCCGGCCGTTCCTGGTCAATGCGATCGCCCTGACGGACGTCGAGGCGATGGCGATTCCGCCGGCCCGCTTGCGCGCCCTGCTGATCGCGGAAGCCGACCTCGGCGAGCGGATCATGCGCGCGCTGATCCTGCGGCGAGTCGGCCTCATCGAGGCGGGCGCGGGTCCGATCATCGTCGGCGACGAAGGCAACGGCGACGTCCTCCGGCTGGTCAATTTCCTGCGCCGGAATGGCCATCCTTACCAGAACCTCGATCCCTCGGCCGATGCTTGCGCGCAGACATTGATCGAGCGCTTCGAGGTCACGCCCGAGGAGCTGCCGATCGTTCTGTGCCCCAGCGGAAAATTGCTGCGTAATCCCAGCGAAGACCAGGTCGCGCGCTGCGTCGGCCTGGTCGGGCCTATCGACTCGAACAAGCTCTACGACGTCGTCGTGATCGGCGCGGGCCCCGCCGGCCTCGCGACCTCCGTCTATGCGGGGTCCGAGGGACTGGCGGTGCTCGCCGTCGATTGCCGCTCGTTCGGCGGCCAGGCGGGGGCATCGGCGCGGATCGAAAATTATCTCGGATTCCCAACCGGCATCTCGGGCATGGCGCTGATGGGCCGCGCCTTCAGCCAGGCGCAGAAGTTCGGCGTCGAAGTGGCGATTCCCGACGAAGCGGTGAGGCTCGAGTGCGGTAACGCCCCTTGCCACGTCGCGCTGACCACGGGCGAACGCATCCAGGCGCGCTGCGTCGTCATCGCAACCGGAGCGCAGTACCGCCGGCTCGAAGTCGATCGGCTCGAGGAATTCGAAGGCTCGTCGGTTCATTACTGGGCTTCGCCGCTCGAAGCCGACCTTGTCGCCAACGAAGAGGTTGCGTTGGTGGGGGGCGGCAATTCGGCCGGCCAGGCGACGGTGTTCCTTGCCAGCCGCGCCCGGCGGGTGAGCCTGATCGTCCGCCGAGCGTTGTCCGAGACCATGTCACAATATCTGGTCGAGCGCATCACGGGGCTGTCCAATGTCGACGTGATCGTCGGATGCGAGGTCGCCGAGCTCCACGGGGCTGGAGCCGGGCTCGATGGAATTTCGATTCGCGAGCGCGCGTCCGGTGCCATCCGGCGGGTGCCGGCGCGCTTTCTCTTTTCCTTCATCGGCGCGGATCCAAACACCGACTGGCTCGGCGCGTCGGGTCTGAAACTCGACCCGCGCGGGTTCGTCCTGACCGGCGACGAAGCCGGCGAGGGGAGGCTGCCGCACGAAACCAGTCGGCGCGGCGTGTTCGCGGTGGGCGATGTGCGCGCCGGTTCGGTAAAGCGTGTCGCCGCCGCCGTCGGTGACGGAGCTCAGGTTGTCGCGGCCATCCATTCCTACATCGCCGACTCCGCTGCCAAACCCGAGGTGGCGATCGAACCCATCCAGGTGGCCGCCACCGCCTGACGCGCTTTGCGGTACGGCGGTTCTGCCCTAAGGCGCCGCCCATGCTGCTCGCCATCGATGCCGGGAACACCAATCTCGTGTTTGCGCTGGTCAAGGACGGGGAGATCCTTGCCCGCTGGCGGATCGCGACCGATGCCCGGCGGACCGCCGATCAATATGCCGTGTGGCTGCACCAGTTGCTCGAGCTCGAAGGCTATCACCGGGCGGATGTCGATGCGGTGATCATCGGGACGGTGGTTCCGCGCGCGCTGCACAATCTCGAAGTGCTGGCGACCAAATATTTTCACGTGACGCCGCTGATTGCGGGCGAGGGCGCGGCGGCGTGGCCGCTCAAGCTCGACGTCGACGATCCGCAAAGCGTCGGCGCCGACCGCGCGCTCAACGTCATCGCGGCGCATGCGAAGCACCCGGGCGACCTGATCGTCATCGACTTCGGCACCGCGACAACCTTCGACGTGGTGGATTCATCGGGCGCCTACAAGGGCGGGATCATCGCGCCCGGGATCAACCTGTCGATCGATGCTCTGGTCAACGCCGCGGCGAAGCTTCCGCGCATCGCCATCGAGGCGCCGAAGGCAAAGAGCGTGATCGGGCGGACGACCGAGAGCCAGATGACCATCGGCATCTATTGGGGCTATGTCGCGATGCTGGAGGGCCTCACCGAGCGCATCAAGCGCGAGCTCGGCAAGCCCGTGACGGTGATCGCGACCGGTGGCCTCGCGGACCTGTTCGACCAGCACACCGACGTGTTCGACGCGATTGAACCCGACCTCACCGTCCAGGGCTTGAGCTTGTTGTACGCCGCCGCCACGGGCGTTTCGAAATGATTAGTCCTCGATGATCCCAGGTGAAGAACTGCTGTTTTGCGCGCTTGGCGGATCGGGCGAGATTGGCATGAACGTCAATCTCTACGGCTGTCGCGGCCAGTGGATCATGGTCGATCTGGGGCTGACTTTCGCTGATTCCAGCTACCCCGGGATCGACCTGATCCTGCCCGACCTCGAATTCATCGAGAAACAGCAGGAGCGTCTCGCGGGGATCGTGCTGACGCATGGTCACGAAGATCATATCGGCGCGCTTCCCTACCTCGCGGAGGAGCTCAAGAGCCCGCTTTACGCGACCCCGTTCACCGCCGGGCTGATCGCCGGAAAGCTCGACGAGGAAGGGCTCACCGGAGCGGTGAAGCTCAACATCGTCGAGCGCGGCGGAAGCATCGAGCTCGGGCCATTCCGGGTCAGCTTCGTCGCGCTGTCGCATTCGATCCCGGAAGGCAACGGCCTGCTGATCGAGACGCCGTTCGGCAACATTTTCCACACCGGCGACTGGAAGATCGACGATACCCCGGTGATCGGCGAAGCGCCAAGCACGGAGGCGCTGACGCGCATCGGCGACGAGGGCGTGCTGGCTTTGGTGTGCGATTCAACCAACGTGTTTCAGGATAAGCCGTCGGGTTCCGAAGAGAGCGTGCACGAAGGCCTCCTCACTCAAGCGACCAAGGCCAGCGGCCGCGTGCTCGTGACGACCTTCGCGTCCAATGCCGCGCGGCTGCAGACGATCGGGCGGATCGCGGTCGAATCCGGCCGCCACGTATGCGTTGCCGGGCGTTCGCTCGACCGGATCATCCGCGTCGCCCAAGCGACCGGCTATTTGCTCGATTTTCCCGCGCCGGTCAGTTTCGACGAAGCGATGCGCCTGCCGAAAAGCGAAGTGCTGATCATCGCCACCGGCGGGCAGGGGGAGCCGCGCGCCGCCCTCGGTCGCGTCGCATCCGGTAATCACGATCTCAAGCTCGGCGAAGGCGACACGGTCATCTTCTCGTCGCGGATCATCCCCGGCAACGAAGTCGCCATCGGGCGGATCATGAACCAGTTGTCCGATCTTGGCGTGAAGATCGTCACCGAGCGCCAGGCCCATGTCCACGTGTCCGGGCACCCCGGCCGACCCGAGCTCGTCCAGATGTACAAGTGGGTGCGGCCCGAGATCGTCGTTCCGGTGCACGGCGAGGCGCGCCACCTCGCCGAACATGCGCGGCTTGCCTTGGCGAACGGCGTCTCTCGCGCCGTCGTGCAGAAGAACGGTGACGTCATTCGGCTCGCGTCGGGCTACCCGAAAAAAATCGACGAAACGCGCGTCGGCCGGCTGGTGCTGGACGGCGACGTGATCCTCCCCGCCGACGGATCGACGGTCAGCGAGCGGCGCCGGATCGGTTCTAGCGGGCTGATCACGGTGGCGGTCCCGGTCGGGAGCAACGGTGCGCTCGCCGGCGCGCCGCTGGTGCGCCCGTTCGGGGTTCCGGTCGAGGAGGACCGCGAGGATTTCATCGCCGATGCCTCCGACGCCGCAGCCCGCGCCTTCAGCTCGGGCCAGGACGAGGACAAGGTGCGCGAAGCGGTGCGGCTAGCCGTCCGTCGCTGCGCAACGCTGTGGACGGGCAAGAAGCCGCTGGTCGACGTGACTTTGCTCCAGGTCGCGCGATAGTCCGTCGCATGGCGCTTACGTCGATTATCGCGATCTATATCCTGTTCTTCGCCTTCAGCGGGTTCGTGCTGCTGCCGTTCGGGGTCAAGACCGACGAGGAAATCGGTCGGCCGCGGCTACCGGGCCAGGCGGAAAGCGCGCCGCATACGTTCGATGTGAAGCGTCACATGGCGAAGGCCGCGCTGCTCGCCGTGATCCTGTTCGGGCTTTACTATGCGAACTGGACATTCGGCTGGATCACGCCCGACGACCTCGATTTTTATCACTAAGCGGCCGGGGGAAGGACTTCAGCGCCGGCGTTCGACCTGCGCGAGGGCGGCGTAGAGTTTGCCCATGTCCGACGACATCAGCGTCACCGCGATCATCCCGCCATCGCGCTCGGCGAGGACCCGGCGAAGCATTGATTCAAAGTCGGCGACGTAGCGGTTGACGGACCGCTGGAACTCAAGGTCGGCATCGTAATGCGCCTTGATCGCGCGCGTTTCGCTTCCGCCCAGCAGCCGCACCGCGCGGCGGGTGAAGACGCCGCGATTGCCCTTGATGTACGAATCCCAGGCTTTGTCGTCGACCTCGTCGGAGAGGATCTTGCCGACGTCGATCGCCGCCGAATGCATGGAATCGATGAGCAAGGAGACGCGGCGGGCGAACGCCTCGCTGTCCTTCTCGCGCTGATCCTTCGTCGTCTCTTCGACATGCTGTTCGAGCGCCGCGGCGCTTTGGCCGAGCGTGAGCATCTGCTGGGTGAGCCGGTCCGACGCGGCACGAGCGGACTCCACGGCGCGCGCGGCAACGGCGTCGACGTCGCGCAGGCGCTCCTCGATGCTCTCTCGAATCACCCGCTCGAGCGCGTTGCGCGTTTCGGCGGAGAGCTTGCCGGCGCTCTCCGGGATCACCGCTTCGATCGCCTTGCGCGCGCGCTCGGCGGCGTGCGCGGCGGCTTCCTTGACCTGGGCCAGCGCTGCGATCAGCGCGGGACCTGTTTCGCCGCTGAGGCTCTTCGCCTCCCGTTCGACCTGGACGAGCGTGGACGCGAGCTCGGAGAGCTTCGACTGGGCATCGCCGACGCCGTCGTCGACGGAGGCGAGGAGCGCGGTGAAGCGGTCCTGCTGCGCTGCGATCTGGCCCTCGGTCTGGGCGATGCGGTCGCTCGCCTCAAGCGCGGCTTCGCGGATCCAGCCGATCTCTGGGCGGATCGCGCCCGCGCTGGTGACGAGCCGGTCGGCGCCGCCCTGCGCTTCGCCGATCGCGGTGCCGACGCCATCGCGGATCTCAGCCGTCAGCCGCTCGATGCTTTCGCGCAGCGTCGTCGAGCGCTCGGCGAGCGTTCCGAGGGCGCTGTCCTGTGTCCCCGCTTGGGTCGCCAGCGTGTCCAGTTCCGCGCGAGCGCGGGTGAGTGATTCGAGAAAATGGTTGGCGCGCTCATCGCCGTGGGCCGCAAGCTCGGTGAAGCGCTGGTCGATCACCGCCAGCCCGCGCTCGATTTCGGCGAGCATGTGTTGCGAGGCGCGGTCCTGCTCGGCCACCCGGCTCGACAGGCCTTCGAGCGATGAAGTGGCATGGCCGAGGTTCGCCGCGAGCGATTCCGCGGCCTCGGCGCCGGCCGTGCCGATCCCGGCGGACGCCTGCTCGACCAGCGCGGCGACGGCCGCCGCCTGGGCGTCGATGCCCGAGCGGATTTGCTCGAGGGTGACCGAGGTGCGGTTGAGCAGGAGATCGAGCGAAGTGGAAAAGGCAGCCTCGGCCTCGCCGACGCGGGCCGTGGCCGAGGCTCCGGCGGTTTCGATTTGCGCCAGCTTTGCCGAGAGGCTCGCGCTCGCCTCGGCAAGACTTTGATCGGTTTCGCGGGTCCGCTCGGCAAACGCTTGGATCTGCTCGCCGAACCGCGTTGCATGCGTGACGGACTCGCCGCCGATCGCGCGCAATTGTTCGGCGACCGCTCGCGCTGTCTCCTCCGCGCGCGGCAGATCGCAGAGCAGCACGGCAATGTCGTTGCGCGCCGACTCGGCCGCGCGGTCGAGCGCTTCGCCGTGGAGTTTCAGCCGCTCGCTGCTCGAATCGAACTCGCGCGTAATCCCGCCAAGCTTGCCGGTGGCCTGGTCGCCGAGCTGCATCAGGTGCTGCGAGATCATTGTCAGCTCGGAGCGGCTGTCGTGGATTCGCTGCGACAGCACTTCGAGCAGCGCTTCGAGCGAACGCGTCTCGGTGCGCATCGCGACGACCGACCGCGTGAATCGCTCGGCTTCCTTGCGCCGGGTGCGTCCGAACATCAGCCAGACGAGACCGATCAGCGCCAGCGGGCCGGCGGCGACCGCGACCCACTGCGCGAAAGCGGGCGAGGAAAGCGGTTGCCCGCCGAGCGAGCGGCCTGCCGACCAGGCGCTGAACGCCAGCCACAAAGCGGCGAGGACAGCGAGGGCCGATCCAAGCACCTGCCGCCCGCCAGCGCCGCGCTCCTCCGCCTGACTTTCGGCCCATTGTTCGCGATCGAACACGGGCGCGACCGGCGTCACCTCGTCGGTAAGCTCAAGGGGCTCTGCCGCTTCCATGCCCGGGGGCAGATGTTCGGCGCGTCTGGCGAATGGGTTCATGGCAACGGGCAGTTTACCATCTTTGACGGACGGTGAAAGCGATTAGAGAGAGTCGTCCGAATAGCGGGCGAGGGGAGGCGAATTGGCGGTCGGCGCTCTGATCGGAGCCTATCAGGAAGACGATAGCGGCGGGCTTCGCGCATTGCTTCCGCTGTCTGGCCGCACCTTGATCGAATATCAGGTGCGCTGCGCCGCCGCGGCGGGTGCAGCGCCCATCGTCGTCGTGGTCGAGCGCCTGCCCCAGGCGCTGCAGGATGCGTTCGAGCGCCTGCGCCTCGACGCCGTCGGTGTGTTCCCGGTCAGCGCCGTCGAGGAGGCCGTGAGCCGCTTCGAGGCTGGCGCGATGATCCTCGTGATCGGTGACGGCATCGCGCCGACCGCCGATTTGGTGGCGAGCCTCGCCGGGGAGCCCGAGCCCGCCGTCGCCACGGTTCCCGACGACGAAGCGCATGAGGCGTTCGAGCGGATCGATGCGCAATCGCGCTGGGCGGGCGTGGCGCTGGTCGATTCGCACCTGCTCGGCTCCACCGCCGCGATGCTTGGCGATTGGGATCTCCAGTCCACCCTCCTGCGGCGCTCGATCCAGGAGGGTGCATTGCGCCTGCCCATCGCCCCGGGGAGCGAGCCGTTGCTGGTCGAGAACGCGGCGGACCTAGATGGCTTTCAGCGCAAGCTCATGGTCGCATCGCGCGGTGTGCGGACTGATTGGGTCAGCCGCTACCTGCTGCCGCCGGTCGAGGAATTCGCGACCGAGCGGCTGATGGAGACCCCGGTGCGGCCGATCTGGCTGATCTGGGCCGCAATCGCGCTCACGCTTGGCGGCGCACTCTGTTTCACTCGCGGTTTGCTTGGCGTCGGTCTCGGGTTGCTGTTGCTCGCTACTCCGCTCGATCTCGTTGCGAGCCGCCTCGCGACTTTGCGCCTTCGGCCGCTCGCCGCGCGAGTTGTGAGTCGCCTCGCGTTGTGGCCGGCGTCCGCCATCGCCTTGCTCGCGCTCGGCTGGTGGGAGGCCCGCCACGGCACCGGCTGGGGCGCGCTGGTCAGCGCGGCGGCGGCGATTGCTTTCGCCGAAGCGGCGCGGATTGAAAAGGCCGGCCTGCCCGCGGACGGCGATCTGTGGTTATTCTCCCGCCGGAGCGCCGTGATCGCGGCGATCCCGTTTGCGCTCGCCGGTGCCTGGACGAGCTATCTCGTGGCTCTCCTCGTCTATGCGGCCACGTCGTTTTTCATCGTCCAGCACGTGCGCCATTCGTCTGAGTTGACGGGAAGTTAACGTAAATCCGATAATCGCAGGCGCAATGATGCCGGAAGAATGGCCGATCGGTGCACTTGCACCTGAGGAGAACGCGCCCGCGCGAAGAGCGGGCCGCGACCGGCTGTCCACGGTCCGCGCCGACTTTTTTCTCGACCCGGCCGAACGCCTGACCGAGCAGGAACGCGCGCTGATGACCGCGATGCTGCACTGCCTCGTCGGCGACATCGCCGATGAGGTCAGGGCGGTCCTGCCGAACGTCGCCATGGCGGCGAACGACGAAGGCAATCTTGCGATTGTGACGTCACTGCTGTCGGCTGGATTGCTCGATCGGCTGGGCGTGGTGCAGCGCTTGCTTCGCCGGGCAGACGAGGAGCGAATTGCCACTGGGGCCCGAGCGCGAGTTGGCAGGAGCGACGCGCGCGTCATCCAGGGGCTCGTGAGCCACACCGATGGCGCGGTTGCCGCCGCCGCGATGGCGCTGATCATCGCCCGCGGCCGGCGCCGCGACCGCTTTGGCCAATGCCTGCTACATTTCGACGATCTTCCGCGGGACGAGCCTCGCATCCTCGTCCAGTCGATCGCCGCGGCGTTCCGCGGTGAGCTGGTCAAGCGCGCCGGAGTGGCCGAGGCCGACCGTTTCCTGTCGAGCGCTAGTGCCCAGCTTGCAGCGAGCCACGACCCAGGAAGCAGTCTCGAAAATCTTACCGCGACGCTAGTCCGCCTGCTCGATGAAGAGGGTGACCTCGACGACGAGCTGATCGGTGCGGCGGGGGTCGAGGGGGAGATGAATTTCATCGGCCACGCTCTCGCCCGCCGCTCGGGCATCGCCGGAGATACGGCGCTCGACGAACTTCTCTCGGGCGACAGCAATCGCGTGATGGCGCTGCTGCGCATGGGGGCGGTCCGGCGCGAGACCGCGGCGGGCCTGCTCGCGGGCATCGGCGACCTCCTCGGAATCGACGATCCCGGCCAGGCGATCTCCCGGTTCGACCGGATGAGCGACGGCGACGTCGCGGAGGCGCTGAGCTGGCTGACCGCCGGTCCCGCATACAAGCACGCGGTCGCGGCACTGGAGGCAGCGGATGGCCAGCGTACCCTCTGAGCCGCGCCCGGTGATCGGCCGCCTCGACAAGGCGGGACGGCTCGTCGCCGCCGATCCCGAACTCGAAGCGCTGCAGCGGCAGGCCGGCTCGGGTCTCGGGCAGGAATTGGCGCTGCCGCAAGTCGCGGCGGTGGCGCGGCTAGCGCGCAAGTTGCGCATTCCGGTTTCGCGGCCGGCGGTCGCCGCCTCGGTCGATCACGACATCGATTTGTGGGTCCGCGCGACCCCGGAGGGCGACGAGATGGTGTTGTCGCTGGAAGGCTGGACCGAACGCGTGCCCGCTGGACCGCGGCTGGCGGCTTTACTGGGCGGAACGACCGAGTCCGATTCGTCGGCGGGGCACAGCGAATGGGCCGCCGATGAAGAGCTCCGGGTCATTTCGCTTTCGCCCGAGCTCGCCGAGCACCTCGGCGTGGACCTGGCGGAAATTGCCGGCCAACCGTTGACCCGCGCGCTTCGCCTGGAGGAGAACGATTCAGGGGAAATGCCGCTGATCAGCGCGCTTGCCGCGCGCCGCGCGTTCACCGGCCAGCGCGCGCTCAGCCGCAGCGACGACAGCCGCGTGCTGGTTCTCAGCGGCGAGGTAGTCACCGCGACTGATGGCTCTTTCGCCGGCTTCCGCGGGACCGCCGCGCTTGACAGCCCGACGCCCGCAAATGGCGGCTCCTCAAACGGCGTCGCCGCGTTCGATCATGCCCTGGACGAAGTGCTTCGTTCGCCGCTCGACCGCATCATCGAGAGCGCCGAGCGGATCGTCGAGCGCGCCGATGGCCCGCTGCGCAGCGATTATGCGAGCTACGGCAACGATATTGCCGCGGCGGCGAGGCACCTTCTCTCGGTCGTTCGCTCGATGAGCGAGGACCCTTCGCACGGCCACCGCCCGGTCGATCTGGCCGCGCTCGCAGCAGAAGCGGTGGTCATGCTCGATTCCACGGCCCAGGAGCGGCAGGTTGCGATCGAGCCGCAGAGCATCGATTCGCTTCCCGCCAGCGGCCAGGAGCGCGCGGTCATTCAGATCCTCGTCAATTTGATCGGCAACGCGGTCCGCCATTCACCGCGCGGGGCAACGGTGCGACTGGCGTTCGCGCGGACCGCGGGAACGGCTTCCGTGACGGTTTCCGACGAAGGCCCCGGGATCGATCCGGCAGACCAGCAGCGCATCTTCGAGCGCTTCGAGCGCGCGGACACCGACGTGGAGGGAACCGGCCTCGGCCTCGCCATATCGCGGCGGCTGGCGCGTTCGATGGGCGGTGACGTCACGCTCGACAGCGCGCCCGGCGCCGGCGCGCGCTTCACGCTGACGCTGCCCAGCCCCTAGCGCTTGTCCACCGCGACATAGTCGCGCTGCGGAGCGCCGATGTAGAGTTGGCGCGGGCGGCCGATTTTCTGCTCGGGATCGGAAATCATCTCGTTCCACTGGGCGACCCAGCCGACCGTCCTCGCGAGGGCGAACAGGGCAGTGAACATTTCGGTCGGAAAGCCGATCGCGTTGAGGATCACACCCGAATAGAAATCCACGTTGGGATAAAGCTTCTTCTCGATGAAATATTCGTCGTTGAGAGCGATGTGCTCCAGTTCTTTGGCGACATCGAGCACGGGGTCGGAGATATTGAGCTCCTTGAGCACCTCGTCGGCGGTGGCCTTCATCACCTTCGCCCGCGGATCGAAATTCTTGTAGACGCGGTGGCCGAAGCCCATCAGCCGGAACGGGTCGTTCTTGTCCTTGGCCCGAGCGATATATTTGGGGATGTTCGCGGTCGTGCCGATCTCGCGCAGCATGTTCAGGGCGGCCTCGTTGGCGCCGCCATGCGCCGGACCCCACAGGCAGGCGATCCCGGCGGCGATGCAGGCGAACGGGTTCGCTCCCGACGAGCCGGCCAGGCGAACGGTCGAGGTCGACGCATTCTGCTCATGGTCGGCGTGGAGGATGAAGATGCGGCGCATCGCGCGTTCGATCACCGGATTGACCTCATAGGGTTCGGCCGGAACTCCGAAGGTCATCCTGAGAAAATTGCCGGTGTAGCTGAGGTCGTTCTGGGGATAGAGGAACGGCTGTCCGATCGAATATTTGAAGGCGTTGGCCGCGATCGTCGGCATCTTGGCGATCAGGCGGTGCGACGCAATCATCCGCTGCCGCGGATCCGCGATGTCGGTGCTGTCGTGATAGAAGGATGAGAGCGCACCGACGACGCCGCACATGATCGACATCGGGTGCGCGTCGCGCCTGAAGCCGCGATAAAAGGTCATCAGCTGCTCGTGCAGCATGGTGTGGCGCGAGATGGTGTAGGTGAAGTCGTGGAGCTCTTTCTTCTTCGGCAGCTCGCCGTGGAGCAGCAGATAGGCGACCTCCATGAAGGTCGATCGCTCGGCGATCTGGTCGATCGGATAGCCGCGGTGGAGGAGGATGCCTTTCTCGCCGTCGATGTAGGTGATCGCGCTCTCGCAGCTCGCGGTCGAGGTGAAACCCGGGTCGTAAGTGAACATGCCCGTTTCGCCGTACAGCTTGCGGATGTCGATCACTTCGGGACCGACGGAGCCGTCGAGCACGGGAAAATCGAACTTGCCCCCGGGCGCGCTGATCGTTGCGGTCTTGTCGGTCATTCCTTCGGCTCCACCATCTGGTCGGCGATGCGGGCGAGGCTTTCCTCTCGGCCGAGCAACGCCAGAACATCGAATATCCCGGGAGACGTCGTGCGCCCGGTGAGGGCGGCGCGAAGCGGCTGGGCAAGTTTGCCGAGCTTCACTCCGCTGCCCTCCGCGACTTCGCGGATCGCCGCCTCTAACGACGCCGCGTCCCATTCGGCAAGAGCGCCCAGCCTGCCGTGCGCGGCGGCCAGCAAGGCGCGAGCCTCGGGCGTGAGAAGCGCCGCCGATGCCTCGTCGCACTTCAGCGGCCGGTCGGCAAAGAAGAAGCGGGCGCCGTCGGCAAGCTCGTTGAGCGTATGCGCCCGCGCCTTCAGCTCCGGCATGGCGCGGGCGAGCAGCGTTTTCTGCGCGTCGGAAATGCCGAGCCTTGGCGCGATCAAGTCCGCGAGGCGCGCGTCGTCCGCCTCGCGAAGGTAGTGGCCGTTCAAATTCTCGAGCTTCTTGAAATCGAAGCGCGACGGCGATTTGCCGACATGATCGAGGTCGAACCACTCAATCGCCTGCTCGCGCGCGATGATCTCGTCGTCGCCATGCCCCCAGCCGAGGCGCAGGAGGTAGTTGGAGACCGCCTCGGGCAGCAGCCCCAGTTCGTCGCGATACGCGTCCACCCCGAGTGCGCCATGGCGCTTGCTGAGCTTGGCGCCGTCGGGCCCGTGAATCAGTGGCACGTGCGCGTAGACCGGCTCCGGCCACTCCATCGCGCGGATGATCGCCTGCTGGCGGAAGGCATTGTTGAGATGATCGTCGCCGCGGATCACGTGAGTGACTCCCATGTCGTGATCGTCGACAACGACCGCAAGCATGTAGGTCGGCGTCCCGTCCGACCGCAGGAGAATGAAATCGTCGAGCTCGGCATTCTGCACGGTCACGCGGCCCTGAACGCGGTCGTCGATGATCGTTTCCCCGTCATGCGGCGCTTTCAGGCGGATGACGAATGGCGCATCGGGCGTGGGCGTGCCGGGCGCGCAGTCGCGCCACGGGCTGGCAATGCGGAACGGCCGGCGCTCGGCGGCGGCTTCCGCGCGCTCGGCCGCTAGCTCTTCCTGCGTCATGAAGCAGCGGTAAGCGGCACCGCGCTCGACCAGACGGCGGGCGATGTCGGCGTGCCGCGCCCAGAATTGCGACTGGTAATATTCGTGCCCGTCCCAATCGAGGCCGAGCCAGTGCATCCCGTCGAGGATCGCGTCGATCGCGCCCTTGGTCGAGCGGGCCTTGTCGGTGTCCTCGATCCTCAAGAGGAACTTGCCGCCGTGGTGGCGGGCGAAGAGCCAGTTGAACAGCGCCGTGCGCGCGCCGCCGATGTGGAGAAAACCGGTCGGTGACGGGGCGAAACGGGTGACGACAGAAGAACTGCTTGCGCTGGCCATAATTGTCGCTTGCGCTGTGGCGCGCTTTCCTTTCTTTCGTTGCTGCAATGCAATGGACGAGCGCCCCTAACATAGGGGAAGCGCCTCTTCCACAGCGT
>JBDTXI010000078.1:0-4943 GCA_040006255.1 Sphingomicrobium sp. | reverse complement strand
ACGTCGCCCATCGTGTAGTTGCGGACATGGCCCATGTGGATGCGCCCCGACGGGTAGGGGAACATCTCGAGCACGTAGGTCTTGGGTTTGGCGCTCGCGCTATTGGCGGCGAAGCAGCGCCCTTCTTCCCACCGCGCCTGCCAGCGACGGTCGGCTGCGTTCGGGTCGAATCGCCCGCTCATGCCATTCTGTATTCTAGCTGCGGACGGACGCGCGGCGGAGGTCGCGGGCTCGGGTCAGGATGATGTCCTCGAGCTTTTGCACCGTCGCTCCGGACACCGGCGCATCGGCCCACCCACCGTTGGTGTAGGTCTGCCGCGAAGCGGAGACGCGCAGCGCGTCGGCGCGCAGGTCCTGGTCGAGGATGGCGACCGTGAGTTTCACGCGCTCGCCCGGCGCCTTGGGGTTGCCGTACCAGTCGGTGATGATCACGCCGCTGTTGGGATTGGCCTGCAGCAGCGGAGCAAATGAAACCGTGTCGATCGCGGCCTTCCACAAATAGGCATTGACCCCGATCGTGGTGACGCGTGACGGCGCCAGCGTCGTCGGCAGGCTCTTGTTCCTCGCGCAGCCCGTCCCGACGAGAGCGAAAACCAGCAGTGCGGCGGCGGTCGTTTGCAGGCGGTTCATCGGCAATCCTTGAAAAGCGCGAAACTTGGGCGTGGCCGCGTTATAGATAGTCGAGGCCCTCTCGCAAGGTGTCCCGCCCGGAGCGTAAGCGCGCATTATTGTGTTGAGTCGGCAACAGGAGCTGAACGAATCGATTCCGGTCATGGAACCTTCAGCTTGTTCTGACTATATGGACTCGAGAACAGGGAGTCCCGATTTGCTGAAGATCGCGAAACGGAAGGAAGCCAGGCTTCTCGCGGCGCTCGCCGCGGGGGGGCTGATGCTGACTCCGGCGTTCGCGACGACGGCGACCAAGAAGCGCGCTCCGGCCGTATCGGTGAGCTTCGATCCGATCTCCTCCTTCACTCCGGCCAACGCCGATCCAAGGCTTGCCGCCGCTCTGGCCGGCAAAGGGCTCGCGCTGACCGATTTCAAGTTCACGCCCGCCCCGGCCAAGGGCCGTCCGTCGCAGGTGCGGGTCGCGATCCGGACGCGGACGGCCGCTCCGCTACAGACCCCGCTCGCCGAGTCGTCAACGACGGCCGTCAACGCGCTTGCACCGACAAGCTACAACCTTGGAGTAGCGATCGGCTGGAAGCGCTTCGCCATTTCGGGTGATGTCGCCAGTGTGAAGGACGCCAATTCGGCGCTTGGCGGCCGCGAGAGCGCGATCGTCGGCGTGAGCTATTCGCTTAAGCGCTTCACCGGCCGGGTCGCGGTGGGCGCGGACCGCAGCGATGGCCGTGCGCTGCCGGCGCTGCGCAAGGGCGACAATGTCTCGCTTGACGTCGGCGGTTCCTATTCGCTGTCGCACCAGATCGCCCTCACCGGCGGTGTGCGCTACAATGTCGAGCGCGATCGCCTGCCTGCGCTTCAGGACGTGCGGCGAGACAGCCAGGCCGTCTACGTCGGCACCGCGTTCAAATTCTAGGCGCGACGACCTCATTCCAGGCTTGAAAACCCGCCGATCCGATCGGCGGGATGCTTCTTTCCGATTCGCAATCTGCTCCAGCGTCCGTCTGGCGGTGCCTCGACGCGCTATTTATAGTGCTGCGCGATGAGCAGCGCCGCAGACCGTCGCCAGCAGATCCTCGACGGCATTGCAGCGGCAGCGCGGCTCGCCCGGCGCGATCCCGCCGGCGTGCAGCTGATCGCGGTGAGCAAAGGGCGCTCGGCCGAAGAGATCGAGCCGCTGATCGCGGCGGGCCAGCGCGACTTCGGCGAGAGCCGGGTGCAGGAGGCGCTGGGCAAGTGGCCGCCGCTGCTGGCGCGCTATCCCAAAGTGCGAATGCACGGGGTCGGGCGCCTGCAGTCCAACAAAGTGGCCGAAGCGGTGCGGCTATTCGATGTGATCCATGCGCTCGACCGCATGTCCCTGCTCGAAACGTTGATCCGGGAATCTGACCAGGCCGGCCGCTTTCCCGCGGTCTACGTCCAGGTCAACATCGGCGAGGAAGAGCAGAAGGGCGGCTGCGCGATCGGCGAGATCGGCAAGCTGATCGAAGCGGTGCGCGCTTCGCCGCTGCCGCTCGCCGGGCTGATGGCCATCCCCCCGCTGGGGCTCGAACCCTCTCCTTATTTCGCGCTGCTGGTGAAGCTCGGCCGCAGCCATGACGTCATGACGTTCAGCATGGGGATGTCGGCCGATTACAAAGCGGCGGTGATGCTCGGCGCGACCGCGGTGCGCGTCGGAACCGCCTTCTTCGAGGACGAATGCTAAGCGTCTCGGCGATCATTTTCGATTTCGACGGGGTGCTCCTCGAAAGCGAGTTCGAGGGCAATCGCCAGCTCGCCGATCTGCTCACCGATCTCGGCCACCGGACCAGCGTCGAGGAGGCGTTCAAACATTACGCCGGGTTGAGCGGGGCGCAGTTCATCGCCGCGATCGAAACGCGCATCGGGGCCCCGCTTCAGCCCCAATTCCACGAGCGGCAGAGGGAAGGGGCGATCCGCGCGCTTCGCGACGGCCTCGATGCCGTGGTCGGCGCGGTCGAATTCGTTCGCGCCCTGCCCGCTGGATTGCCGAAGGCCATCGCGTCTTCGAGCTCGACGCGCTGGATCCGCACGCACCTTGACCATCTTGGTCTCGCCGACGCGTTCGGCGAGCACCTCTACAGCGGCCGCGAGCACGTGGCGCGGGGCAAGCCCCACCCCGATATCTACCTTTACGCCGCCGCGCGGCTCGGCGTGCCGATCGGCGAGTGCGTGATCCTGGAGGATTCGGAGGTCGGAGCCACCGGCGCCCTGGCCTCGGCCGCGCGGGTGATCGGGCTGGCGGCGGGGAAGCATTGCCTAGATGGGCACGCCGACGCTCTGCGCGCGCTTGGCGTCGAGCAGGTCGCGGTCAGTTTCGAGGAGGTCGCGACGCTTCTCGAACTAGGCCAACCCAAACGAAGCTAGGCTAGATGGCCGCTCTTCTTGCGCTTGGTCGCGAGATAATCGGCATTGTGCGGGTTGGCCGGCATGTGATGCGCCACCCGCTCGGCGACGCGGATCCCGACCGCTTCGAGGCCGCTCACCTTGCCCGGGTTGTTGGTCAGTAGCCGCACTTCGGGGATGCCGAGCGCGCGCAGGATCGCCGCGGCATGGGCATAATCGCGCTCGTCGTCGGCAAAGCCCAGGCGGCGGTTGGCGTCGACCGTGTCCAGCCCGCGATCCTGTAGCGCATAAGCGCGAAGCTTGTTGGCAAGACCGATGCCGCGGCCTTCCTGGCGCAGGTAAAGCAGGACTCCGCCGCCCGCCGCGCCGATGATCCGCAGCGCTTCCTTGAGCTGCGGGCCGCAATCGCATTTGAGCGAGCCGAATACGTCGCCGGTCAGGCACTCGCTATGCAGTCGGACGAGCGGCGGCCTGCCGCCCGGCGCGCCGATCAGCAGCGCGACATGCTCCTGGCCGTTGTCGGCCGCGCGAAAGGCGACGATTTGCGTATCCGGCATGTCCTCGAGCGGAAGCCTGGCGCGGGCGATGACCTCGACTTGCGAGCGGCGGCCTGCTCCGGTGATGGCCTCGGGCGAGAGGGCGATGGCGGCGTCGGCTCGATCGAGGACCCACAGCGCCGGGAGCAGGCCGGCGGAGCGGGCGAGATCGATCGCGGCCGCGGCGCACTCGGCGCAGTCGAGCGGCACCGGGCTGAGCGGTCCGATGGGTCCGCGCTCGAGGTCCCGTCCCGGGTCCGCCAAGGCTACCGCGGTGGCGGCGTCGAGCCAGTCGGAGCGCGCGACCAGCACCGGCTGAGCGAGGTTGGCGGCTTCGCGGAGGTTGGCGAGCGACAGCGCGGCGGCGCGCTGCCCGCTGATCAGCAGGCGCGCCCTGCGGTCCGGATCGAGGATGGCGAGCATTTCGGCGGTCGCGGTTTCGACCGCGAGGACGGCGATGGGCGGGGCACCTTCGATCCGGACGGGCCGTCCGCCGCGAAGCGCTGTTATCGCCCTGCGGACGGGCGCAGCCGCGCTCAAACGTCGATCTCGCAGATGAGCGGGACGTGGTCCGACGGCCGCTCCCACTTGCGGCAGGGCTCGAGGACGCGGTGCGCGGCGAGCTGGCCGGCAAGCTCGGGGGAAGCCCACATATGGTCGAGCCTGCGCCCGCGGTCGTTTTTCGTCCAGTCCGGTGAACGATAGCTCCACCAGGTGAAGCACCGTTCGGGCGCGGGCACGAACAGGCGGCCGACGTCGACCCAGCCATGCGACTGCTGCAGCCGCGACAGCGCCGCGACCTCGACCGGCGTGTGGCTGACCACGTTGAGCAGCGCCTTGTGGCTCCACACGTCGCACTCCAGCGGGGCGACATTGAAATCGCCGACGATGACGGTCGGCTCGGCCAGCGACTCCGACCAGCGGGCCATCCGCTCGAGGAAATCGAGCTTTTGCCCGAACTTGGGGTTCACCGCGCGGTCCGGAATGTCGCCGCCGGCCGGGACATAGACGTTCTCGAGACGGATCCCGCAGTCGAGACGCACTCCGACATGCCGCGCCTCACCGTTGTCCTGCCAATCGTGCCGTCCAGGATCCCGCAACGCGACGCGGCTGAGGATGGCGACTCCGTGATGCATGCGCTGGCCGTTGAGCGCGTGGTGGACGTAGCCGTGGCGGTCGAACAGATCGGCGGGGAAGATGCTGTCGAGTACCTTGGTTTCCTGCAGGCAGAGGATGTCCGGCTGCTGCTCGGCGATCAGGCGCTCGACCAGCCCGGTGCGCGCGCGCACCGAGTTGATGTTCCACGAAGCGATCTTCAACCGATTACCCACTTGCGCCGCTTACCCTGACCTTGAGCCCAAGAAAAAGGCCCCCGCTCCGGGGGCATGGAGCGAGGGCCGGCCAAGCGTTCGTCACGCA
>JBDTXI010000077.1:0-15400 GCA_040006255.1 Sphingomicrobium sp. | reverse complement strand
CTTGCGCGCCGAGGCGGTCGGTGACGAACTCGAACGCCGTGTGGCGGTAGTAATCGAGACCGCGCACGAGGCGGGGTTGGCGCGTCCACGGAACGCCAGCGGCATCGATGCCGGCGGTGACCGCGGCGAAGAAGTCCGCGGCCTCCGCGGTCAGATATTCGTCGACGCCGGGCGCTTCGGCGCAGATCGCCTTGTCGCGCGGATCCTTGCTGTCGAGGATGCGCAGCGGGTTGCGGGCGAGCCGCGCGACGCTGTCGTCGGAGAGACCGGCCTCGTGGCTTTGGAAATACTTGATCAGCGCAGCGCGCCACGCCTCGCGCGTCTCCGGGTCGCCGAGCGTGTTGAGCTCGAGCGTGACCCCATCGGCGATCCCGAGTTCGCGCAGCAGCTGATACCCGAGGGCCAAAAGTTCGACGTCCGCCTGCGGCTCCGCCGCGCCGATGATCTCGGCATCGAGCTGGTGAAACTCGCGAAAGCGGCCCTTCTGCGGACGCTCATAGCGGAAGGCCGATCCGTGCGTCGCCACCTTAAGCGGTGCATATTGCTGCCAGCCCTCGCTCAGATAAGCGCGGCAGATCCCGGCGGTGAATTCGGGGCGAAGGGTGATGGATTCGCCGCCGCGGTCATCGAACGAATACATTTCTTTCGAGACGACGTCGGTGGTCTCGCCGATCGACCGGGCAAAGACCTGCGTCGTTTCGATGGTCGGCACCTCGACAAGCTTAAATCCGTACAACCGCCGCACGCGATCGAACGCCGCGACCACCGTCGCCAGGCGGTCGGCGTCTTCCCCAAGCAGGCTTTGTGTGCCCCGGACGGGCTGAACCGGCGTCATTGACCGGGGCTAAAGCACAAATTCGCGTGGAGCGGAATCAGCGCGTAGCCGGAGCCTGCTGCTCGCGCTCGCTTTGCTGGCGGAAGAAGCTGGGCGGCGGGAGGAAGAGCTTGCGCAAGCTGATCATGACCGTCCGGCCGAGCGGGTCGAGCAGGTCCGGCTGGTAATTAAGCGGCACATCGCCGAACGCGTCATTGACCTTGGGCCGCGCGTTGAAGACGTTGTTCACTTCGAACCGGAGCGAGCTTCCGCGCAGCCACGGATGCTTGAGCGTCAGCTCGGGCAGCTCGCCGAGGTTGGCGAACAGGCGCAGATCGAAGGTGGCGAGCGGCGAAAAGCGAAGGCTGTCGCCACTGTCCGTCGTGACATTGGTGCCGCTTCGCCAATTGGCGCCGATGCGCGCGCCGAAGCCGTTGTTCGACCAGCCGCCCTGCGCCTCCACATGGTGCCGCGGGGTCCCGCCGGTCTGGCCGGCGGCATCGCCGTTCAGATAATCGAGCGGGGGCAGCCCTGGACGGATCGTCACCTTGTCGACAAAGGTGATCGTGTCGGTGAGCGAAAAGGTCAGCCGTCCCCGGCTGCCGCCGCCGAAGAAGCCGCCTCCGCCACCCCCACCCCGGCGTCCGCCGAAACCGCTCGCGCCTTCCCCGCCCGGCGGTCGACCGCCTTCCGGCGGAGGCCCGGCAGGTGCAGCGCCGGGAGCGGGCGCAGCGCCGCCCGGCGTTCGTCCGCCGGGGCCGAAGCCGAATTGCTGGCGGATCTGCTCCAACACCGCCGGCGACGGGCGCCGCGACTTCAGCGGCTTGGTGAAATCGAAGCCGACGCGCAAAGTGTCGCGCCGCGAACTGTCGAAATTGACCGGCGTCAGGTCGACCCTGACCAGCTTGCCCGAAGAATCCCGCACGAAGCGATCGGGAAACGCCGACTCGATCGCCTGTATGACGATGATGTTCGAGATCGGCCGCTCGATACTTTGATGGACGTAATCGCCGCGAAGACGCAGATCGGTGTTCTGCAGCGGCTGCCAATAGCCGCCGAGCTTGAACACCGTGCGCCGGTCCGCCTGCAAGCCCGGATTGCCGCCGGTCACCGCCGTGACCAGCACCGTCTGGCCGGTGGTGAAGTCGAAGATGCGCGAGCCCGGCGTTTCGAGCACGGGATCGCCGAGCTGGTTGATTGTCGGCGGCCCTTCCTCACGGGTCCAGCTGGTGACGAAGTTGAGACGGTCGACCGGGGACCAGTTCGCGCCGGCGCCGAACTTGGTCAGCGTTCCGAAGTCGGAACGCTGGTTGACCTCGGCATTGCCGTTCAAGGTCAGATTTCCGAGCGCGCTGAAATCATGGCCGCGCCGGGAGATGGGCACATCGACGTTGATGGCGGCGGTGCCACTCGTCCGCCCGAGCGAGTTCGATTTTGCTACGCCCGCCGAGCGCCGCTGGCTGTCGAGATTGACCGTGCTCGCGGCAACGCGAAGCGTCGTGCTGGCATTGCCCGCGGGCACCTTGAACAGATTGCCGTTGGCGATCGCGGTGACGTCGGCGGAAGTCGTGGTCTCGCGCGTGCGGTCGCGGGAAAAAGTTAGATCGCCGGTATCGCTGCCAACCAGATCCCGTTCCCAATTTGCGTTGCCGGTCACGTTCCAGTGCCACTTCCCCTTGTCCCCGTTCAGCGTCGTTCCGAGATGCGCGCTGTCGGCTTTGTTGTTGCGCGCAAGGGGCGCCAGCAAAGTGTCGCCAAGCCCGATCAGCGAGCGGCCCTCGTTGTGCTCGACCTCGGCATTTAGGGTCGCAGAGACGTCGCCGAGGATTTGCCGGTTGACGATGACCGATCCGCGGACGTCGCGCTTGCTGCCGATCAGCGAACGGGCACGAAGCGCGTCGACGTCGTTCCCCGTCGGCGACGGCTGCGTCAGGAGTATGTTGCGCTCCGCCTCGGTCAGCATACTGTTGCCGGTGGCGTGGAGGTTGATCTGCGTGCGGCCATTGCGCTGGATCATCAGCCGCGTGACGTCGCCCGTCGCGGTGGCATAACCGCCATCGGTTGCCGCGGTCGCGCCGAGCTGCGCCACCGTCGAGCGAAAGCGCTGGCGAAGGACGATGTTCACCACCTTCTGATTGGCGCTGTACCCGTATTTGAGCGCGACCTCCTCGGGCAGGATCTCGACCCGCTGGATGGCTTCGGTCGGAATGTCGCGCATCTCGCGGAAGCTCGAAATCCGTTGCCCGTTCAACAGCAAGACGGGTTGCTCGCCGCCGCGACCCTGCGCGCTGCCGATCTGGGGCGCCAGCGCATCGAGCAGCTCGGCGATGCTGGTCGCGCCGGTCGCGCGAACGTCGCGCGCATCGAGCGTATCCTCGGGCGGAATATCGCCGAGCACCGAGCCGCGGGGCTTTTGCCCGACGACGACGATCTCCTGTTCTTCGGGAGCGTCCGCGGCACCCTGCGCAGCTTCGTCCGGGGCGACTGGCTGGCTAGTGGGGCTCGACTGCGCCGCCGGACTGACAGCCGCCGAATCGGGTGCCGCGGGTTGGGCGGCGGCCGCGAACGGAAGAAAGAGTGCCGAGCTGGCGAACAAAGTTTTTCTGGTCATCATCCGCCCGCTAACAATGGAAAGTGAACTTGCGCTGACAAAGCGCTGAACTTCGATGAAGCACCTGAGCCCATCTGCCAACAGGCAATGGAGGACGGCTTTACCGCAAAGCCCGATTGCGGCAGGGGTCGAGCGGCTCGGTCCATCGAGGCAGCAAAGGCAGCACAGTGACCGGCGATCCGCTTTATATACTCAAGTCGGTTTTCGGCTTCGATGCGTTTCGCGGCGCGCAGGAGGACGTGATCGGCCGAGTGCTCGACGGCCGCCACGCGCTCGCGGTGATGCCGACGGGCGCGGGCAAGTCGCTGTGCTACCAGCTTCCGGCGCTTGCGCGCGACGGCACGGCGCTGGTCATTTCGCCACTGATCGCGCTGATGCACGACCAGATTCGAAGCGCCCAGGCGATGGGTATCCGCGCGGCGTCGCTGACGTCCGCCGACGGCGACCAGGCGAGCACGATCGAGCGGTTCCGCGGCGGCGAGCTCGACCTCCTCTACGTCGCGCCCGAACGCGCCACGACCGGCTCGTTCCGGCAAATGGTGCGCGACGTTCCCTTGGCGCTGATCGCGATCGACGAGGCGCATTGCGTCAGCGAATGGGGCCATGATTTCCGCCCCAACTATCGCCTGCTGCGATCGATCCTGGACGAACATCCCGAAGTGCCGCGCCTGGCGCTGACTGCGACCGCCGACGCGCGCACGCGCGGCGATATTCTGACGCAGCTCGGAATTCCTCAGGACGGGCTGGTGACGGCCGGCTTCGACCGCCCCAACATCCGCTATCACGTCCGCCACCGCGAGCAGACTGGCAAGCAGCTCCGCGAGCTGCTGACGACACGCCCCGGGCCGGCGATCGTCTATGCACCGAGCCGCGACAAAGCGGAGAAGATTGCCGAGGTTCTCGGCCGCGGCGGACGGCCTTCGCTGCCTTATCATGCCGGTCTCGAACCGCAGGTGCGCGCGCGCAACCAGGCGGCGTTCGTCAATTCCGAAGAGATGGTGATCGCCGCAACGATCGCCTTCGGGATGGGGATCGACAAACCTGACGTGCGGCTGGTCGCGCATGCCGCCATCCCCAAGAGCATCGAGGCTTATTACCAGGAGACCGGCCGCGCCGGGCGGGACGGCGAGCCGGCCGAGGCGTGGCTGTTCTGGGCCGCGCAGGATTTCGCCCGCGCGCGGCAGCGAATCGAGCAGGCGATCGAGCCCGAGCGCCGCCCGGCGGAGCGCGAGCGGCTCAACGCGCTCGCCGCTTTCGTCGAGGCGCCGACGTGCCGCCGGGCGATCCTGCTACGCCATTTCGGCGAGGAGCCACCGGAGCGCTGCGGCAATTGCGACAATTGCCTCGATCCTCCGGCGACGACCGACGCCACCGAAATTGCGCGCAAGCTGCTCTCGGCCGCATTCCGCACCGAGATGCGCTTCGGGGTCGGGCATCTCGCCGACGTGCTCGCCGGCAAGGACACCGAAAAGGTGCGCAGCTTCGGCCATCATCAATTGTCGGTGTTCGGCATTGCCGAGGCGGACGAGCTCGCGCTGATGCAGCCCGTCGCGCGGGCGTTGATTGCGCGCGATGCGTTGCGCACCGACGCTTACGGCGGCCTGTCTTTCGGTCCCGGGGCCAAGCCGATCCTCAAGGGCGAAGAGAGCCTCACCATCGCCACGCCGCCGCCGCGCCGCCGCGGCGCCAGGCGGCGTTCGGACGGCCCGCCCGATCCGTTGTTCGAAGCGCTGCGCGAGGCGCGGCGGCAGATTGCGGCGGCGGCGGGAGTTCCGCCCTACGTGATCTTTCACGATTCGACCCTGCGCGAGATCGTCGAGAAGAAACCGCGCGACCTCAATGAACTGGCGCAGGTCCAAGGCGTCGGCGCGACAAAGCTCGAACGCTATGGCGAAGCAATGCTCGCCGCCCTTTCGACCAACGGCTGATATTCAGGCTTGCGTAACCGCGGCTACGGTTGGAGAGGCGCGAGCGCTTATCCGATCCGACTGGGGAGTGACATGATCCGCACGATTCTTTTAACGACGGCCGCGCTGACCGCCGTCGCCGCCGCACCTGCCGCCGCAGCCGCGCGCAAGGTCGCCGCCACCGTTTCGGCCACTTTGCCGGCCTCGAACCCATTCGCGGAGCCCAGCAATCTGCTCCTCGAGACGCCCGATTTCTCCAGGATCAAGGGCACGGACTATTTGCCGGCGCTGCTCGCGGGAATGGCGCAGCAGAAGCGCGAAGTGACGGCGATCGCCAACCAGAAGGCGCTTCCAACTTTCGACAATACGATCGTCGCGATGGAGCGCTCGGGGCTGCTGCTGGAGCGCGCGAACCTCGCCTTCAACGCGGTCAACGGCGCCAACACCAACGACACGCTGCAAGCGGCCGACACCAAGACCGCCCCGTTGTTTGCCGCGCACAACGATTTCATCTTCCTCAACGCAAAGCTCTTCCAGCGCTTCAAATATCTGCACGACCACCAGGCCGAGCTGAACCTTAACCCGGAGCAGGCGAAGCTGCTCGACGTCGATTACAAGCAGTTCGTCCACGCCGGAGCGGAGCTTTCGCCGGCCAAGCAGACCCAGCTCAAAATCATCAACAAGCGGCTGAGCACGCTGCAATCGGCGTTCAGCCAGAAGCTGCTCGCCGCGGCCAAGGCCGGCGCGCTCCACGTCGACGATCCGGAGGCGCTCGCGGGGTTGTCGGAGCAGCAGCTCTCGGGAGCGCAGGAAGCGGCCAAGGCGCGCAAGCTTTCGGGTTATGTCGTGGCGCTGCAAAACACGACGCAGCAGCCTTTGCTCGACTCGCTCACCAGCCACGACACGCGTCAGAAATTGTTTGAAGCGAGCCTCAACCGCGCCGAGCATGGCGACGCCAACGACACCCGCGCCATCATCAGCGAACTGGCGCAGCTGCGGGCCAAGAAAGCGGCGCTCTTCGGAGCCGCGAACTTCGCCGACTACAATCTCTACGACCAGATGGCGAAGGACCGTGCGGCCGCCGTCGGCTTCCTCGATCGTCTCGCCCCTTCAGTGGCAGCGAAGCAGCGCCAGGAATGGTCCGACATCGTTGGCCTGGCCAAGTCGCAGGGGGCGAATTTCCAGCCGACTGCGGCCGACTGGAACTTCTACGCCGAGCAAATCCGCAAGCAGCGTTACGCGCTCAGCGCGGACGACGTGAAGCCCTATTTCGAGTTCAACAAAGTGCTCACCGACGGCGTCTTCTATGCCGCCAACCAGCTCTATGGACTGACCTTCACCGAGCGCAAGGACATCCCCACCTGGAGTCCGGACATGCGCGTGTTCGAGGTCCACGATCAGGACGGCAAGCAACTGGCGCTGTTCATGATCGACCCGTGGAAACGCGACAACAAGTCGGGCGGCGCGTGGATGTCGAACCTCGTCAACCAATCCTACCTGCGCGGCACCAAGCCCGTCATCTACAACGTCGAGAACTTCACCAAGCCGGCGGCCGGCAAGCCGATGCTGATCAGCTTTGACGACGTGACGACGATGTTCCACGAGTTCGGCCACGCGCTGCACGGGATGTTCGCCGCGCAAACCTATCCGACCCTGTCGGGGACCAGCGTGGCGCGCGACTTCGTCGAGTTCCCGTCGCAGTTCAACGAGAATTGGGCGCTCGATCCGAAGATCCTGCCCCATTACGCGGTCCACTATCAGACCGGCCAGACGATCTCGCCGGAACTGGTCAAGAAGATCCTCGCCGCGCGCACCTTCAATCAGGGTTACCAGGTCGGCGAGGCGCTCGAGGCGGCGCGGCTCGACCTCGACTGGCATTCGCTGCCGGCGACCGCGCCGCGGCAGGACGTCGACAAGTTCGAGGCGCAGGCGCTGGCCAATGGCGGGTTCGACACCGCCGACGTGCCGCCGCGTTACCGCACGAGCTATTTCCTGCACATCTGGAGCAACGGTTATTCGGCGAGCTATTACGCCTATGCGTGGACGCGCATGCTCGGGCAGGACGCGTTCAACTGGTTCCAGACGAACGGCGGCCTGACGCGCGAGAATGGACAGCGTTTCCGCAATATGGTCCTGTCGCGCGGTAACACCCTCGATTATGCCGATATGTACCGCGGCTGGGCGGGCCACGATCCGCAGATCCAGCCCTATCTCGACTATTACGGGCTGAAAGGCAGCGCGGCGGCGCCCGCACCCGTTGCTCCGCCGGCGGTGCCGCTTCCGGCGTCGGCACCGGCGAAGCCCCAACGCGGCCAGTAAGGCCATGATCCGCCAGCTTGGCGACACGGCGATGGTGAGCGGCCAGATCACTCCGCACGAAGTCGCCGGGCTGGCGGAGGAGGGCTTTACCATGCTGGTCAACAACCGGCCCGACGGCGAGGAGCCGGGGCAGCCGCAAGCCTCGGAGATCGAAGCGGCGGCCGAGCAGGCGGGGATAGCCTATCGCTTCGTTCCCATCATCCGCGGCATCGGCCCGGCCGACGTCGAAGCGATGCAGGAGGCGCTGCGCGAGAGGGGCGAGGGCAAGCTTTTGGCATTTTGCCGCTCGGGCGGCCGCTCGGCGCTGACCGTCGCGCTGGCGCACCGCGCGGAAGGCGCTTCACGCGAAGAGGTCGAGCAGCGGCTGAGCCAGGCCGGCTTCGATTCCGGGCCGATCGCGCATTTGCTTTAGGGCCGCGGGTCGGCGAGCAATCGCCGCGCGAGTTCGATATCTTCCTCGAGCACCATCAGCCGCACCGGCAGGAAGAACCCGCCGTAAAAATAGTTGATCTCGGTGTCGAACAGCACGGCCTCCACGCCCTCGCTTTGGAGGTAAAGCCGGGCGAGATCCGCTTCAACACGCGTGCTGAACCTGGCGGCTTCGACAACGTCGGTCACCAGGGCGTTACCGGCCCGCCGCGATCTCGTCGGGTCTTGGCGCGCGCCCGAGCATCGCGTTGCGGTGCGGGAACCGGCCGAAGCGGGCGATAATGTCGCGGTGCTTGTTCGCGTAGCCGATCTGCCGGTCATCGCCGAGCTCGGTGAATAACAGCACACCGTGATTTTGGTCGGCCAGGCTCTCGCTGTGCTGGAAAGTCATGTAGAGAAAGCTCCGCTCCTGGCGCTGCAGCTTCTCGTCGAACCCGTTGTCGATCGCGGCCTTGGCGATCGCCAGCGCGAGATGGTCGGTCGCGAATTGCTCGGCGTCGCCGCGGAACATGTTACGCGGGAACTGGTCGAACAGGATCGCTCCGGCGAGGGCGGTCAGCGGGTCGGCGAGAAAGGTTTCGACCGGCAGCTGGCGCTTTTCCGTCCACAGCTTGAGGAAGCCCTGCCGGATGCGGTGATCGAGCGCCGGATCGGTCGTCCACCATTGATCGTCGTTGAGGCCGAACCAGAATTTAAGGACGCCGGCCCGCCAGTCGCCCTCATTCTCCGTGCTCAAGCGGCGGTGCCGCCCACCGTCAGGCCGTCGATCAGCAGCGTCGGCTGGCCAACGCCGGCCGGAATGCTCTGACCGCCCTTGCCGCAGATGCCGATGCCCTCGTCGAGGGCGAGGTCGTTGCCGATGCCCTTGACCCGCGTAAGCACCGTCGGGCCATCGCCGATCAGCGTCGCGCCCTTGACCGGCTCGGCGATCCTGCCGCCGCGGATCCGGTAGGCCTCGGTGCAGGAAAAGACGAACTTGCCGCTGGTGATGTCAACCTGTCCGCCGCCGAAGCTCTTGGCGTAAATGCCGTCGCTGACGCGCTCGACCAGCTCGCCGGGATCGTCCTTGCCGCCGAGCATGAAGGTGTTGGTCATGCGCGGCATTGGCGCGTGGGCGAAGCTTTCGCGGCGGCCGTTGCCGGTCGGCGCCATGCCCATCAGCCTAGCGTTCAGCCGGTCCTGTAGATAGCCCTTGAGGATGCCGTCCTCGATCAGGCAGGTGCGGCCCGTCGGCGTACCCTCGTCGTCGATGGTCAGCGACCCGCGCCGCTGCTCCATAGCGCCGTCGTCCACGACCGTGACTCCGGGCGCGGCGACGCGCTCGCCGATGCGGCCGGAAAAGGCCGAAGTGCCCTTGCGGTTGAAGTCGCCTTCGAGGCCGTGGCCGATCGCTTCGTGGAGCAGTACTCCGGGCCAGCCGGGTCCGAGTACGACCTGCATCTCACCCGCCGGGGCATCGACCGATTCAAGGTTGGTCAGAGCCTGCGCCAGCGCCATGTCGATCGCCCGGCTCCATTCGGCCTCTTCGAACAGCCGACCGTAGAGATAGCGCCCGCCGAGACCGTGATAGCCGGTCTCGCGGCGGCCGTTGTGCTCGGCGACGATCTGCACGCCGAGGCGCACCAGCGGGCGCACGTCCGAAGCCACAAACCCGTCCGAGCGGACGATGTCGATCACGCTCCAGCTTGCGGCGAGCGCGACGCTGACCTGGGCAACGCGTGGATCGCGCGCCCGGGCGGCGGCGTCGATCTTCTCGCACAGCGCGACCTTGTCCGCAAAGGGCAACAGGCTCAGCGGATCGTCGGAGCCATACATCGCCTGGTTGGTGCGCTGGGGCGGGGCCGTTGCGGGGCCCTTCGCCGGATCGAGCAGCTTGAGGGTCGCGGCAGCGCGCTCGATCGAGGCTTCGCTTATCTCGTTGGCATGGGCGAAAGCGGTGGTCTCGCCGGTCACTCCGCGAAGGCCGAAGCCCGAGGAGCTGTGATAGTCGGCGGTCTTGAGGCGGCCGTCGTCGAAGCCGAACGCTTCGCTCGCGCTGTATTGGAGATAGAGTTCGCCGTCGTCGTGGCAGGACAAATGCGTCGCCGCGAGCCGCCGCGCCGCGTCAGGGTCGAGAGTTCGGTACAGGAACCGGCGCGGGTCGTCGGTCATGACACCGGGCCGTCCGCGGCCCCCCCGATGAGCACGAACCGGCGGTCGCAATAGCCGCACTCGACGAAGCCCAGTTCCTCATCGACCCGCAAATAGATGCGCGGGTGGCCGAGAGCCGGAGCGACCTCGCCCGAACCGTCGCAGGCGACTCGGTCGCTGGGGATGCGAATGACTTCGGGCGGGGGAGGCGGTTTCATGTGGTAGGAGGTAGCAATCGCGCCGCCGCCGTTCAATGCGCAGCGCGCGGCCGTGCCTGATCGCTTGTCGGCTCCGCGGGCCGCTCCTATGCGCCCGACAGCCATGCAAGAGCCCGCCATCCGCATCGAAACGCTGTCGAAATCCTATGCGGGCGGCAAGCAGGCGTTGAACGGCGTCAGCTTCGACGTTCCCCGCGGCCAGATTTTCGGTCTGCTCGGCCCCAACGGCGCCGGCAAGTCGACCCTGATCAACATCCTCGCCGGACTGGTGGTGAAGACCGGCGGCAAGGTCAGCATCTGGGGCTTCGACATCGACGAGCACCCGCGTAACGCCAAGCGCTCGATCGGCGTGGTGCCGCAGGAAATCATATTCGATCCCTTCTTCACGCCGCGCGAGACGCTCGAAATCCAGGCCGGGCTGTACGGCATCCCGCGGGGCGAGCGGCAAAGCGACGCGCTGCTCGCGGCGATGCATCTGACCGACAAGGCGCATGCGTATTCGCGGACCCTTTCGGGCGGGATGAAGCGGCGGTTGCTGGTCGCCAAGGCGATGGTTCATTCGCCGCCCATCCTCGTGCTCGACGAGCCGACCGCCGGCGTAGACGTCGAGCTTCGCCGCCAGCTGTGGGACTATGTGCGCCAACTCAATGCTCAGGGCGTGACCATCGTTCTCACCACTCACTATCTCGAGGAAGCCGAGGAGTTGTGCGACCGCATCGCGATCATCCATCACGGCCGCGTGATCGCCAATGAACCGACCCGCGAGCTCGTCGCCAAGGCCCAGGAGAAAGCGGTGGTCGTCACCTTCGACCGTGATATCACGCAAGTGCCGACCCACGGCGCGTTCCAGAACATCGCCCTGATCGACGAGCGAACGCTCGAAATAAGGTACCGCAAGGACCAGGTGAACGCGGGCCAGGTGCTGAGCGCGCTCGCCGCGGACGGGTTGTCGATCGTCGACGTTTCAACCCGCGACCCGGATCTCGAAGACGTTTTCCTGAGCCTCGTCACGGCCGACCATGAAGCGCGTGATCCGGAAATGCTGGGAGCGAAATTATGACCATGGGTTTCGCGATCTTCGCAGCGGTTCTTTTTGCCGCGCCGCCGCCGGCGTCAAGAACCTCCGGCAATGTCGCCGCAGTTTTACGCGCCGAGCGGCAATTCGGCGCGGCGGTCGCCAACAATGATACACACGCCATTTCCCGCCTGACTGGCGACGACTGGCAAATCATCGACGGCGACGGCCACGTCATCCCACGTGCGAGGTTTTTGCAAGTGATCGCCAGCGGCGCGCTGAAGCACAGCGACTTGTCGAGCTCGGATCAAACGGTGCGGGTGTATGGGAATGTGGCGATCGTAACGGGTCACGCTAAAAGTAGGGGTTTGTATGCCGGCCAGGATTTTTCGACTGATGAGACCGCGACGGACGTCTGGATACGAACAAGGAGTGGTTGGCGATGCGTGCTCACTCAGCTGACGACCCGAAAACCTTAGTACGCGCAGCTGGATGAAGTCGTTCGACGTCCTCATTGTCGGCTCGGGCGCGGCGGGGCTGACGGCGGCGCTCAATCTCGCCGAAACGCACAAAGTCGCGGTGATCGCCAAGGGCGCGCTGGGAGAAGGCGCGACCGGGCGCGCACAGGGCGGCATCGCCGCGGTACTCGAGGAGGGCGACAGCTTCGAAGCCCACGTCAACGACACCATGATCGCGGGTGCCGGCCTCAATGACCAACGCGTCGTCGAGCATGTCGTCGAAGCGGCCCCGCGCGCCATCCGCCATCTTATCGACCTCGGAGTCCCGTTCGCTAGCGAGAATGGGACGCTCCACCTGACCCGCGAGGGCGGGCACAGCCACCGGCGCATCGTCCACGTCGCCGACGCCACCGGCTTCGCCATCCAGCAATCGCTCGAGGCCGCGGCCGCCGAGCACCCCAATATCACGCTCATCCCCGACATGGTCGCGATCGACCTCGTCACCGGGCGTCACGCCAGCCATTTCTCGACCAGGGGCGCGGTCCACGGCCTCTACGCCTACAACCGCAAGACGAAGCGGGTCGAAACCCTGACCGGGCGCGCGACCATCCTCGCCAGCGGCGGCGCCGGCCGCGCTTATCTGTATTCGACCGCGCCGCGGGGAGCCACGGGCGACGGCATCGCCATGGCGTGGCGAGCGGGCTGCCGCGTCTCCAACATGGAATTCATGCAGTTCCACCCGACCTGCCTGTACAATCTCGAGGTCAAGAATTTCCTGATCACCGAGGCGGTGCGCGGCGAGGGCGGCCGATTGAAGCTTCCCCCCGGGGTCAAGGGCGGCGGCAAGCGCTTCATGCCGCAATTCGACGAGCGCGCCGAGCTCGCTCCGCGCGACATCGTCGCCCGCGCCATCGATCATGAGATCAAGCGCCTCGGGCTCGATTACGTCCACCTCGACATCTCGCACCGCGAGCCGGATTTCGTGCGGGAGCATTTCCCCAACATCTACGACAAACTGCTGGGGCTCGGCATCGACATCACGCAAGAGCCGATCCCGGTCGTGCCGGCGCAACATTACACCTGCGGCGGCGTGCTCGTCGATCTCGACGGCCGCACCGACGCGGCCGGGCTCTATGCCGCCGGCGAGGTCACCCAGTCGGGGCTGCACGGAGCCAACCGCCTGGCGTCCAACAGCCTGCTCGAATGCCTCGTGTTCGGGGAGGCCGCGGCGCAGCACATCACTGCCAATTTCGCCGCGCTGCCAGACGTGCCCGAGATCCGCCCGTGGGACGAGAGCCGCGTCACCGACAGCGACGAGGAGGTGGTGATTACCCAGACCTGGGGCGAAATCCGCCGCTTCATGTGGAATTACGTCGGCATCGTCCGCACCACCAAGCGGCTCGAGCGCGCTCGGCATCGGATTGACATGCTGCGCCGCGAAGTGCGCGACTATTACGCTCACTTCCGGGTCACTCCAGACCTCATCGAACTGCGCAACCTGCTCGAGGTCGCGGACCTCATCGTCCGCAGCGCGCTGTCGCGGCACGAAAGTCGTGGGCTTCACTACACCCTCGACTATCTTGATCTGCTGCCCGAGGCGAAAGACACCGTGCTGGTTCCGTAACGATCACTAAGTTCGTGTCCGATTAGGTTCCGCGCGCTCCCGCCCGGCGCGATGGGACACCCAGGAATTCCCCGCGTTCCCGCCGATAATGATTGCCAAGCAGGCGCATGATCTGGCCGTTCGTGAGCGCTTCGATGTGAACTTCGGCGGGGATCGGTTCGAACGCGAGCGCGCGGCCCCACAGGGCCGCGAAGAGCGCGCCCTCGCGGCGAGGGCGGAGCCGATAGGCGCTCTCGCGACTCATGCCCGCGGCGGCCGCGGCCTTGCCGATGCTGCGCGTTTCAGCAAGCGCGTCGAGGAAGCGCAGCTGACGCTCGGCCGTCCAGCCGTCGCGGCGGATGGGGCGTCGGGATCGAGACTCGGGCGGGCCCATCGACCAGCTTGGATCACAAACGGGGTGCTGTAGGACAGCGTTTTCTTATGTCTGCTTTGGGTGGAAAGCGGACGTTAGCGACTCAGCCACAGAGTCCCTCGCCACGGGGCGTGGCCTCAGTCGCTGCGATTACTAAGGTAAACAGATACTCGTTAGCTGCGAGCGGCTTGGCGGCTATCTTTCGGGGGCAGACATTGGTGAGATGAAGCCATCCGGATTTTAGCGGCACGGCTCGGCCCAAACTAACGGACGCTACACTACTTTGAGCTGCCTCCTGCACCCTCACCAGCACACGCACGGTGCCTGCCTGGATGCACTGCACGTCCGAAGGGCATCTGCTGTCCTCCTCAACGGCAATTGGCGTAATGGTGGTGCCGTCCACGAGGGCGCTCTGACCAAGCGCCGCGACAGCCTTGCTCCGGGCGAATGTGTCACCGGAAAGCGTGGCAGTCGAAGGCGCGCAGGCGACCAAAGTCGCTACAGCAGAGACAACCCACGGACCCTTCACGATTACAGCCTTGCTCGCTCTAAGCCGCAACCTGAAGCCGAAGCCGCTGAACCCTCACTGACTGGCACGTTCCGGCGCTTCTTTATGGACCCGGCCCGATGAACGCGACGTCCGAATGACCCAGGCCACCGCGCTAGCCAGCCCGTCGCGGGGTGAAATGCTTCTCAACGACACGTTAGCCATTCCTGTTTGACTAGCCTTCATGCCTGCCCGGTAAACCTTCATCCGCAGCGGCTCGATTTGCTGCGACTAACCAGGCGCCCTGCCCATCCCCCCAGTTTATCGCCGGTGGGCAGGGCGTTTCAGCCGGAAGGAGTGAGCGCGTGCAAATCAACTCCTTTGAAGAAGAAGCTGAGGATTGCCGCCGAAAGGCGCTGTCCTATTTAGGTCAGCCGGAAGCGCCCTTTCTTTTGAGAGTCGCGCGCGAGTTTGACCGCCTTGCACGAGACCAGGAATCAATTCCCCGACCTAGGATCGGCGGCCCAGGCTAACGTTCGGGCGGAAGCTCTGTCATCGCCACTGCCTGCGTAGTCACGGTTACGATGCAGTGGATCGAAGGTGTGTGTTGCGATGGCATGCAGGGACACCAACGTCTGCCTGAGTCGAAGGCAGACACCGGTGACCCGTGGTTCCGGCGGTAGGCGCCTGCACGCATTGCAAGTAGACCTTCGTTTCGGCGGCCTGCTTCCGATAGGTAGCGATGATGTCCAGCGGATCAGCGATTGAGCGGACGTTTGATCTGGCAAGATCCGGCCAGTGCCGCAGCGTTTCGGAAATCATCCGCCGTTTGCCACCGGAGGACCGAGAGACCATCGAAGCCCACCTGAGCGAGCCGGCTGCAAGAAGAGAGCTCATCCTGCTCTGCAGCGACGCCTGGCTCGCAGCCCACTAGCCGTCGGCGTGGGCTGTTCTGCCGCAGCTGCTAATCTGGTTTGGGTCGAAAGCGGACATTAATTCGCGACGCTGGCCGCGGTATACCAGCGGCTAAGAAAGC
>JBDTXI010000076.1:0-5983 GCA_040006255.1 Sphingomicrobium sp. | reverse complement strand
TGGGCGTGGCTGGCCGCGACGTCGATCCGCGCGATGGCTTCGGCGGTCGCGGTGATTGGCCGCGCCGCGGCTACCGTAAGCGTGGTCAACTCCGCGGCATGCGCGGCCTCGGCCGCAAGCGCGTGCCCTCCGGCTTCAACCACCCGGCTCGCTTCCTCATGCAGTTCGGGTGAGTTGAAGCGCACGACACCGGCCAGCGTCTGGCGATGGGTGAAGCCGCTGTCGGGCGTCATCAGGCGCTCGGCGTGCCTCGCCGACACTTCGATGTGGTAGCCGAGCACCGCGTTGTGGCGGATCTTGAGCGAGGACACGTCGGTCGCCCCGCGGTAGCGCGCTTCGAGGGCGGCGATCGCGCGGCGGCCGTGGGACGCGGCATCGCGCAGCGAGTCGAGCTCGGGATCGTATCCTTCGGCGATGTAACCGCCCTTGAACGAATCGATCGGGGGCGAAGCGACCAGCGCGCGCGACAGTTTCTCGACGAGCGCGTCGTGGCCGCCGAGAAACGGAACCAGCTTTTCGAGCAGATTCGGCCGCTCTGGCTCGCCTTCCAGCTCGCTCTTCAGCGAGGCGACTGCGGACAGCCCGTCGCGCAGCAGCGCGAGGTCGCGCGGGCTGCCTCGTCCCGCGGCCAGGCGCGCCAGCGCTCTCGCGAAATCGGGCATGGCCTTCAACGCCTGGCGCACACGCTCGCGGCGGATTGCGTCTTCGTGCAGCCAGGCCGCCAATGCCAGGCGCGCCTCGATCGCGCGTCGATCGGTGAGCGGTGCCGCGATATCTTCCGCCAGAAGGCGCCGGCCGGCAGCGGTCTGGCAGCGATCGATTTCGCCGAGCAGGCTACCCGCCACCGATCCCGTGACGGACCGCGTGAGCTCGAGGCTGTCGCGGGTCGCGGCGTCGATCGCCATGTGGGTGTCGCGTGCAATGCGGCGCGGCGCGTCGAGCAGGATGCCGGCGCCCTTCTGCGTCGCATCGAGGTAAGCGAGGAGACCACCGGCGGCGGCGAGCTCGGCGCGCGACGGGGCGCCAAGGCCGTCGAGCGTGGCGAGACCGAAACGCTGCTTGAGTGCGTGCTCGCCGGCGAGGCTGTCGAAGCCGCCCTTGCCCACCGAGGTGCGCAATCCCGGCACGGCGGCATCGGCGATGACTTCGGCGGGCGCGAGGCGGGCGAGCTCGGCGGCGACTTCGCCGTGGGCGCAGGCGATCAGCTCGAAACGGCCGGTCGAGATGTCCGCCGCGGCGATCGCCCAATCGTCGCCGGCGCGGCCGATTGCGGCGAGCCAGTTGGCGGAGGCCGATTCGAGAAGGCTCTCCTCGGTCAGGGTGCCCGGAGTCACCAGGCGGACGATGGCGCGGTCGACCAGCGCCTTCGAACCCCGCGCCCTGCGCGCCTCGGCCGGGCTCTCGGTCTGCTCGGCGATGGCCACCCGGTTGCCGCCCTTGATCAGCCGCGCGAGATAGGCTTCGGCCGAATGGACCGGGACGCCGCACATCGGGATGGGCTCGCCAGCATCCGCGCCGCGCTTCGTCAACGCGATATCGAGGCAGGCGGCGGCGACCTTGGCGTCGTCGAAGAACAATTCGAAGAAATCGCCCATGCGGTAGAACAGCAACGCGTCCCCCGCCTCGTCCTTGAGGCGTTTATACTGCACCATCATCGGGGTTGGGGCGTCGGCTCGGGCCATCGGTCCGATGGTAGCCGCATAAGCCGTCATGCTGAACTTGTTTCAGCATCCATGAACACGGCTTCGAGAACTTCCGCAGCGCTGTGTTCATTGATCCTGACTTTCGTCAGGATGACGCGGCGGCGGCACTCCGCTAAGGCGCCGGCCAATGTCCGAAAGCAACGTCAAATATACCGAGGCGGAAGCGCTCGAGTTTCACTCGCAGGGGCGGCCGGGAAAGATCGAGATCGTCGCCACCAAGCCGATGGCGACGCAGCGCGATCTCAGCCTCGCTTATTCGCCCGGAGTGGCGGTTCCGGTCCGCGCCATCGCCGAAAATCCCGAGTGCGCTTACGATTACACAAGCAAGGGCAATCTCGTCGCCGTGATCTCCAACGGCACGGCGATTCTCGGGCTCGGCAATCTGGGCGCGCTCGCCGCCAAGCCGGTGATGGAAGGCAAGGCGGTGCTGTTCAAGCGCTTCGCCGACGTCGACGCAATCGACATCGAAGTCGACACCGAGGACGCGCAGAGGTTCATCGACGCCGTCGAATTGCTCGAGCCGAGCTTCGGCGGGATCAACCTCGAGGATATCGCCGCGCCCGACTGCTTCGTGATCGAGCAGACGCTGAAGGAACGGATGAACATCCCCGTTTTTCACGACGACCAGCACGGCACCGCGATCATCACCGCGGCGGGACTGATCAACGCCTGCGAGATCACCGGGCGCAAGCTCGCCGAGATCAACGTCGTGGTCAACGGCGCCGGCGCCGCGGCAATCGCCTGCACCGAGCTGATCAAGGCGATGGGGGTGCGCGGCGACCACGTGACGATGTGCGACCGCAAGGGCGTGATCCACAAGGACCGCACCGACCTCGACCAGTGGAAGTCGGCGCATGCGGTGGAGACCAAGGCGCGAACGCTGGCGGATGCGTGTGTCGGCGCCGACGTGTTCCTCGGACTGTCGGCGGCGGGCGCGCTCAAGCCGGAGATGGTGAAGACGATGGGGAAGGAGCCGATCATCTTCGCCATGGCCAATCCCGATCCGGAGATCTGGCCCCCCGATGCGATCGAGGCGCGGCCCGACGCGATCATCGCCACCGGGCGCTCGGACTTTCCCAACCAGGTCAACAACGTGCTCGGCTTTCCCTTCATTTTCCGCGGAGCGCTCGACGTCCGCGCGACGGCGATCAACGCCGAGATGAAGATCGCCGCCGCCGAAGCGCTCGCCGAGTTGGCACGCGAGCCGGTGCCGGAGGAGGTCGCCGCGGCGTACGGCGGGCGGGCGCAAAGTTTCGGGCGCGATTACATCATCCCGGCGCCGTTCGATCCGCGGCTGATGGAAGTGGTTGCTTCGGCCGTCGCCGAGGCCGCGGGACGGACCGGCGTTGCGCGGAAGCCGATCCTGGACATGGAGGCGTACCGGCAGGAGCTACGGGCGCGGCTCAACCCCACCGTCGCGGTGATGAGCCTCGCCTACGAAGCCGCCCGGGCGAACCCCAAGCGCGTGCTGTTCGCGGAAGGGGAAGAGCCCAACGTCCTGCGCGCGGCCATAGCCTTCAAGGAAGGCGGCTACGGCACCCCGGTGCTGGTCGGGCGCGAGGAGGTTTACGACCTTCTCAAGGAAATCGGGGTCGAAAATCCAAAGGAATATGAGGTGCTCAACAGCCGCAACTCGCCGCTGGTAGGACGCGCGGTCGAGCACATCTACCAGAAGCACCAGCGCCACGGCTTCCTGCGGCGCGAGATCGAGCGGCTGGTCAATCAGGACCGCAATTATTTCGCGTCGGCCATGCTCGCGCTTGGCGAAGCGGACGCGATGATCACCGGCACGACGCGCCCGTTCAGCCAGTCCCTGCGGCAGGTGCGCACGGTCATCGACGACGAGCGCGGAGCGACTCCGTTCGGAGTCAATGTGATCGTCAGCCGCAATCACACGGTGCTCATTGCCGACACCGCAGTCACCGAGCGGCCGACGGCGGAGCAATATGCGGCGATCGCGCTGCGTTCCTCCGCCTTCGCCCGGCGCATGGGGCTGGAGCCACGGGTGGCGTTCACCAGCTACACGACGTTCGGCAACCCGCCCGGGACTCACATCGAGGAATTGCGCGCCGCGGTGAAGCTGCTCGACGGGTTCAAGGCCGATTTCGAATTCGAAGGCGAAATGGCGCCTGACGTGGCGCTCAATTACGAGATGCAGCGGCGCTATTATCCGTTCACTCGGCTGTCCGGTCCGGCCAACATCCTCGTCATGCCCGGCCTCCAGTCCGCGAGCCTCGCAGCCAAGTTGCTCAAGGAGCTTGGCGGCGAGAGTGTCATGGGGCCGTACGTCCTCGGGCTCGACCATCCGGTGCAGATCGCGCCGATGACCGCGAGCGCGTCGGACCTGGTGATGCTCGCGGTGCTCGCCGCCGGCGATGCGCACGCCCGCCAGAAGCGCGAGAACGCGCGGGTCTAAATTCGCTCGACCGAGCTCACCGGCTCGGCATCCCGCAGCGCGGCAATAATGGCGTGTAGGTGCGCGAGGTCGTGCACCTCGATATCGAGATGGAAGGTCTGGAAGCTTCCGTCGCGGTGGACCAGCTGAAGGTTGATGATGTTGGCGTGCTTGGCGCCGAGCGCGCTCGACATCGTCCCGAGCGCCCCCGGAATGTCGCGCAGGATCACCGACAGTCGCGCCGCGCCCCCGTCCGAACCTTCGCCCCAGGCGAGATCGAGCCAGTCGGCATCCACGCCGCTCGCCAGCGTATCGCAGCCGATTACGTGGACCTCGATCTCCTCGTCCTCGCGGCGCAGGCCGACGATGCGGTCGCCGGGAATCGGGTGGCAGCATTGGGCAAGGTGATACGCGACGCCCGGCGTCAGCCCCTTGATCGAGATCGCCGTCCGTTGCCCAAGCGGGCGCGGAGCGACGTCGCCGACGGCCGAGCCGGGCATCAGCGCCTCCATCAGCGCCTCGTCGCTGACCCGCTTGCGGGCGATGGCGATCATCAGTTCGTCCGCGTTTTCGATCTTGAGCTTCTTCAGCGCGCGCTTGAGCGCGTCCTTGTCGAGCTCGGCGGGAAGCCGGGCGACGATTTCGTCGTAAATCTTGCCGCCGAGCTGGACCGTTTCCTCGCGCTCCTTGTGGCGGACGAAGCGGCGAACCCCGGCGCGCGCCTTGCCGGTTGCGACGAAGCGCAGCCATGACGGCTGCGGATGCTGGGCTTCGGAAGCCAGGATTTCGACCTGGTCGCCATTCTCGAGCATCGTGCGCAGCGGAACCACGCGCCCGTTGACCTTGGCTCCAACCGTCCGGTCGCCGAGGTCGGTGTGCACCGCATAGGCGAAATCGACCGGAGTTGCCCCCTTGGGCAGCTGGATCAGCTCGCCCTTGGGGGTGAAGGCGAAGATGCGGTCCTGGTACATCGCCATCCGCGTATGCTCGAGCACTTCCTCGGGGCTTTCCGCGTGATCGAGGATTTCGACCAGGTCATCGACCCACGGCACGTGCAGATCGGCGCTCGGCTTGCCTTCCTTGTAGGCCCAGTGCGCCGCGAGACCGCGCTCGGCCTGCTCGTGCATCGCCCGGTCGCGGATTTGGATTTCGATGCGCATCTTGGAATCATGAATGACCGAGGTGTGCAGGCTCTGGTAGCCGTTGCGCTTGGGGGTCGAAATGTAGTCCTTGAAGCGGCCGGGGACCATCGGCCAGCGGCGATGGATCAGGCCAAGCGCGCGGTAACATTCGCCGAGGTCCTTGACGATGATGCGGAAGGCCATGACGTCGGACAATTGCTCGAAGCTGATGTGCCGCTCGGCCATCTTCTTCCAGATCGAATAGGGATGCTTCTGCCGCCCGATGACCTCGGCTTCGAGGCCGTTGTCGGCGAGATAGAGTTGCAGCCCGAGGCCGATTCGATTGACGAGGTCGCCGCCCTGCTCGTGGAGCTGTTTCAACCGCCGGGTGATCGAGGCGAAGGCGTCGGGCTCGATCTCCCTGAACGCGAGCGTCTGCATCTCGTTCATCATCTCGTACATGCCGATGCGTTCGGCGAGCGGAGCGTAGATATCCATCGTCTCGCGCGCGATTCGCCGGCGCTTGTCCTCGTTGGGGATGTGATGGAGTGTGCGCATGTTGTGCAGCCGGTCGGCGAGCTTGACCAGGAGCACACGGATGTCGTCACTAAGCGCGAGCAGGAACTTGCGCAGATTTTCGGCCGCGCGCTCGTTTTCGGATTGGGCCTCGATCTTGCTGAGCTTGGTCACGCCATCGACCAGCCGCGCGACGTCCTTGCCGAAATGCTTCTCGATCTCTTCCGGAGTGGCGAGCGTGTCCTCGA
>JBDTXI010000075.1:0-4153 GCA_040006255.1 Sphingomicrobium sp. | reverse complement strand
CAGCATGGCCGCGGTGTTCTGCGCCTCCTTGAGGCGCTTCGCGATCGTCTGGCGGATGCGCGACATTTTGACGCGCTCTTCCTTCCGCTCCCCGGCGGAGGCCGGGGTCCAGGCCTTGGCCGGCGCCGACGCTGGAGTTGGGGCCGGCGGCGCTTTCGCCTCCGGCGCCTGGGCCCCGGCCTGCGCCGGGGAACTCTTCTGCGCTTCGGCGGCCGCGATTACGTCGTCCTTGGTCAGCCGCCCGTCCTTGCCCGAACCTTTAATGCTGCTCGGATCGACATGATATTCGAGCACCGCGCGGCGCACCGCCGGCGACAAGGTCGTGATGTGATCGTCGCCTGGCGTGGCGTCGGCGACAGGCGCTGCCGGCTTCTCGCGGAGTTCCGGATTTTCGCCCGCACCGGGCGGATTGGTCGTCGCTGCGGCGGCAGCTTCGGCAGGTGTGGCGGCAGCAGCGGTCTGTCCGCTTTGGTCGATGCGCGCGATCAGCGCGCCGACCGCGACCGTCTCGCCTTCCTTGACCAATTGCTCCGCTAGCACACCGGCGACCGGCGACGGCACTTCGACCGTCACCTTGTCGGTTTCGAGGCTCGCGATCGCTTCATCCGCCGCGACCGCTTCGCCCGGCTTCTTCAGCCATTGCGCAAGCGTGCCTTCGGTAATCGATTCGCCGAGCGCGGGAACTTGAACGTCAGTGGCCATCAGAACCCTCTACTGCGCCGCGACGGCGTCTGCGCGGCTGCTATGGCCGAGCGCCGCGGCAATCAAGGCCGCCTGTTCGGCCTGATGGCGCTTGGCAAGACCGGTGGCGGGCGAAGCGCTTGCATCGCGGCCGGCATATTGCGGGCGGATCTCCGCAAATCCCGCTTCGGCGAGGCAGGTTTCAAGCAACGGCTCGGCGAACGACCAGGCGCCGTTGTTCTTCGGTTCTTCCTGAGTCCAGATGACGTCCTGCAGCTTCGGCATCGCCCGGAGGCGCTTGATCAGAGGCTCGGACGGGAACGGATAGAGCTGCTCGATGCGAACGACCTCGATGCCCCGGTCGCCGGCTTTGTCGCGCGCCTCGATCAGCTCGTAGGCAACCTTGCCCGAGCACAGAACGAGCCGCTGGGTTTCCCCTTCGGGCGGCGGGCTGAGGTCCGACAGGATCCGGCGGAAATGACTTTCGCCGGTGAAGTCGGCGATGTTCGACACCGCGAGCTTGTGACGAAGCAGCGACTTGGGAGTCATCATGATCAATGGCTTGCGGAAGTCGCGGCGCATCTGGCGGCGCAGGATGTGGAAGTAGTTGGCGGGCGTCGTGCAGTTGGCAACCTGCATGTTATCCTCTGCGCATAGCTGGAGGTACCGTTCCAGCCGGGCAGAGCTGTGCTCCGGCCCCTGCCCTTCGAAGCCGTGCGGGAGCAACATGACAAGACCGCTGGCGCGCAGCCACTTCGCCTCGCCCGCAGCGATAAACTGGTCGATGATCGTCTGCGCGCCATTGGCGAAGTCGCCGAACTGCGCTTCCCACAACACCAAAGTCTGAGGATCGGCGAGGGAATAGCCATATTCGAAGCCGAGCACGCCGAATTCGCTTAAGGGGCTGTCGCGCACTTCGAAGCGGCTGCCCTCGACCTGGCACAAGGGAATGTATTTCGCGCCGGTCTGCTGATCGACCCAGACGGCGTGGCGCTGGCTGAAGGTGCCGCGGCCGCTGTCCTGGCCGGACAGGCGAACGCACTGGCCATCGGCGAGCAGGCTTCCGAACGCCAGCGCCTCGGCCGTGGTCCAGTCGAACGCTTCGCCGCTGTCGAACATGGCGCTCTTCGCATCGAGGATTCGCTGAAGCGTCTTGTGCAGGTGGAAGCCTTCGGGGACGGTAGTGAGAACCTTGGCCAAAGCGCCAACTTCCTCGCCGTCGATCCCGGTGGCGATGTTGCGGCGGCCGAGCACCGGCTCGTCGGGGCGGCCGAGACCGGCCCAGCGCCCGCCGAACCAGTCGGCCTTGTTGGGCACATAGGAGACCGCGGCCTGGAACTGCTGCTCGAGGTGCGCGACATAATCGTCGGTCGCGCGCTGGATCCACGGCTGGTCGACGACGCCTTCGGCGATCAGCCGCTGGCCGTAGATTTCGCTGATCGGCAAGTGGGTCTTGATCGCCGCATACATCAAAGGCTGGGTGAAGCTCGGCTCGTCACCTTCGTTGTGGCCGAAGCGGCGGTAGCACCACATGTCGATTACGATGTCCCGTCCGAAGGTCTGGCGGAACTCGATGGCGGTCTTGCAGCACCAGGTTACCGCTTCCGGATCGTCGCCGTTGACGTGCAGGATCGGCGCCTGGATGCCCTTGGCGACGTCCGACGGATAAGGCGACGACCGCCCGAACTGCGGGCTGGTGGTAAAGCCGACCTGGTTGTTGATGATGAAGTGGATCGTTCCGCCGGTGCCATAGCCGGGCAGCCCGGAAAAGCTCAGGCATTCCCACACCACGCCCTGGCCGGCGAACGCCGCATCGCCGTGAAGGAGGATCGGAAGGACGCGCCTGCCATGCTTGTCCGCCTTGTAGGTCTGCACCGCGCGGACCTTGCCGAGCACGACCGGATCGACCGCCTCGAGATGCGACGGGTTGGGCAGCAGCGACAAATGCACCTTGATCCCGTCGAACTCGCGATCCGAAGAGGTGCCGAGGTGGTATTTGACGTCGCCCGAACCGCCGACATCGGCCGGATTGGTGGCTCCTCCGGCGAATTCGTGGAAAATCGCTTCGGCCGATTTCCCCATGACGTTGGAGAGGATGTTGAGGCGGCCGCGGTGGGCCATTCCAACGGCAATTTCCTCGACGCCGGTCAGTCCGCCGTACTTGATCACCGCTTCGAGCGCAGGCACCGCGCCCTCGCCGCCGTCGAGACCGAAGCGCTTGGTCCCGACATATTTGCGGGCGAGGAATTTCTCCCACTGCTCGGCGTGGATGACCTTGGCCAGGATCGACTGCTTGCCCTGGGTGGTGAACTGGACCGTTTCCTCGGGGCTCTCGATCCGCTGCTGGATGAAGCGCCGCTCCTCGACCTCGTTGATGTGCATATATTCGAAGCCGATGTGGCCGCAGTAGGTCGACTGGAGCACGCGAACGATATCGCGCACCGTCGCGGTCTCGAAGCCGAGCACGCCGCAGATGAAAATCGGCCGGTCGAGATCGGCGTCGGTGAAGCCGTGCCAGGCGGGCGTGAGGTCCGCGGGCACCTCGGGACGGGCGAGGCCGAGCGGGTCGAGGTTGGCGGCAAGGTGGCCGCGCACGCGGTACGTGCGGATGAGCATCATCGCGCGGATGCTGTCCTCGGCCGCGCGGCGGATTTCGTCGGAGCTGGCGCCGGCAGCGGAGGCGCGCTCGGCGACCGCCTGCCTGACCTTCTCGATCGTCGCCTGTGTCGGGTCGAGCCCGAGGTTGAACTCGTCGAGCTCCTCGAACGGCCAGTTCGGCCGTTCCCAGCTGGGGCCTTGCTCTCGTTCAATCATTCCGACGACGTCGTTCAATTCACTCTCCGTGCCCCGGCGAAGCCGGGGAGCACTCATGCCGCGAGCAATTCCCTCAGCGTCTTGCCGAGCTCAGATGGGCTTGGCGACACCGTGATTCCAGCGGCTTCCATCGCCGCGATCTTGCTTGCCGCGTCGCCCTTGCCTCCGGAGACGATGGCGCCGGCGTGGCCCATTCGGCGGCCGGGAGGCGCGGTGCGGCCCGCGATGAAGCCGACGACGGGCTTTTTGCGCCCGCGCTTGGCCTCGTCGGCGAGGAACTGGGCGGCGTCCTCTTCGGCGCTGCCGCCGATCTCGCCGATCATGATGATCGACCGCGTCTCGTCGTCCGCCAGGAATTTTTCGAGGATGTCGATGAACTCGGTGCCTTTGACCGGGTCGCCGCCGATGCCGACGGCAGTGGATTGGCCGAGCCCTTCGTTGGTGGTCTGGAACACCGCCTCGTAGGTCAGGGTGCCCGAGCGGCTGACGACGCCGACGCTCCCCTTCTTGAAGATGCTGCCGGGCATGATGCCGATCTTGCACTCGCCCGGAGTGAGCACGCCGGGGCAATTGGGGCCGATCAGCCGCGACTTCGAGCCGTCGAGCGCGCGCTTGACCTTGACCATGTCGAGCACCGGAATGCCCTCGGTGATGGTGA
>JBDTXI010000074.1:0-5850 GCA_040006255.1 Sphingomicrobium sp. | reverse complement strand
CTGCTCGACGGAGTCACCGGGTCGGGCAAAACCGAAGTCTATTTCGAAGCCATCGCGGAGTGCCTGCGCCAGGGCCGCCAGGCGCTCGTCCTCCTGCCCGAGATCGCGCTGACGGAGCCGTTCCTCAAGCGCTTCGAAGCGCGCTTCGGCTGCGCTCCCGTCGCCTGGCATTCGGACCTACGCTCGTCGCAGCGGCGGCGGAACTGGCGCGGCATCGCGTCAGGCGACGCCAAGGTGACGGTCGGAGCGCGCTCGGCCCTGTTCCTGCCCTATCCGAACCTTGGCCTCATCGTCGTCGATGAGGCGCACGAGCCGAGCTTCAAGCAGGAGGACGGGGTCCAGTACCACGCCCGGGACACGGCGGTGATGCGCGCGAAGTTCGAGGACATCCCGGTGATCCTCTCCTCGGCTACTCCGGCGATCGAGAGCCGCCACATGGTCGAGATCGGCCGCTACCGGCAAGTCGGCCTGCCCGAGCGCTTCGCCGGAGCGAGCCTGCCGCAGATACGCGCGATCGACCTGACGCAGGACCCGCCGCCCCGCGGCCGCTGGCTCGCCCCCAGCCTGGTGCAGGAGATCGAGGCGAACCTCGGTCGCGGCGAACAGTCGCTGCTGTTCCTCAATCGCCGCGGCTTCGCACCGCTCACTTTGTGCCGGCACTGCGGGCATCGCTTCCAATGCCCGAACTGCACCGCGTGGATGGTCGAGCACCGGCTCATGCACCGGCTTGCCTGCCATCACTGCGGCCACGTGATGCCGCCGCCCAAGGCCTGTCCCGAATGCGGTGAGGAGGACAGCCTGGTCGCCTGCGGACCCGGCGTGGAGCGGATCGCCGACGAGGTCGCCGAGCTTTTTCCCGACGCGCGGACCGCGATCGTCACGTCGGATACGATCTGGTCGCCGCTTCGCGCCGCCGAATTCGTCGGCGCCATGGAAGCCGGCGCAATCGACGTGGTGATCGGCACGCAGCTGGTGACCAAGGGCTACCACTTCCCCAACCTCACCCTCGTCGGAGTGGTCGATGCCGACCTCGGCCTCGCCGGGGGCGACCTCCGTGCCGCCGAGCGCAGCTTCCAGCAGATTCAGCAGGTCGCCGGCCGCGCCGGCCGCGCCGACAAGCCGGGCCGGGTCCTCGTCCAGACCCACGATCCCGATGCACCAGTGATTGCTGCGCTCGTCTCGGGCGACGTTCCGGGATTTTACGCGGCCGAGACCGAGGCGCGGCGCGAAGCCGCGATGCCGCCGTTCGGCCGCCTCGCCGCGATCGTCGTCTCGGCGGAAGATGCGGGCGAAGCGGAAGCGGTTGCGCGGCGCATCGGCCATGCCGCACCGACCGTGGAAGGCATGGCGGTGTTCGGCCCCGCTCCCGCCCCGCTTGCGATGCTCCGCGGCCGGCATCGTCAGCGGATCCTCGTCCACGCCCGCCGAAGCCTCGACGTGCAAGACGTGATCCGCGACTGGCTGAATGCCGTCGAGTGGAGCGCCAGAGTCCGCGTCAGCGTCGACGTCGACCCCTACAGCTTTCTCTAAACGGGCACGATCCGCCGCCGCCGTACCCACCACGGCTTGATCAGCTCGCCCTTGCGGATCGCGAGCCAGAGCAGGCACAAGCCGAACGCCGTCGCCACGACGATCGCGATCAGCGAGGCTTCGAGGCCAAAACCACTGCCGGTCAGCAGCGGTGGCCCGTTGAGCTGCGCCGTCACCAGGCCGTGGGGATCGCTCCCGGACACCGGGACATCGAAAATCTCGCCTTGCGTGAAATTCCACGCGGCGTGGATTCCCATTGGCAACCACAGGCTGCGGGTCAGCATGTATGCGGCGCCGAGCATCACCCCGACTTCGAAGGCGATACCGACGGCGGCGACCCAGGTCGCACCGGGGTTGGCGAGATGGGCGGCGCCGAACAGCGCCGACGTCAACGCCAAAGCCGCCCAGCTGCCGCCGAACTCTTCGATCCAGCGGAACAAGACGCCGCGGAACAGCATCTCCTCGGAGACTGCGGCGAAGATTGCGGGCCCGATCAGCGCCGACAGCAGCCCGCTCGTGTCCCCCTCGCCGGTCACTCGATAAACGCCGATCACGGCCGCGATCGCGACGACAATCGAGAAAATGACGAGGCCGGCACCGAGGCCGAGCAGGAGCGGGCGAGTCGCTCCGGGGAGCCGCAGGTCGTCGCGCGGATGCTCGCCGAGGTGGCGGATGACGAGCTTGTACAGAATGATCAGGATGGGAATTGCGACGACCGCGAACTTCATCTGGTCGGTGAATCCCGGGATCGCGGGCAATGCGTACTTAGTGATCAGCCCGGCGACGGTTAGCCCAAGCACGATCAGAGCAACGCTGATCAGCATGGCGGCAAGGGGGAAATCTGCGACCCGCCGCCACAGCGGGAACTCCACGTTCGACGTCGTAACTTCGTCCATCCGCCACCCTCCGTTCCAGCTCGTCGTTGAGCCGAACCGAAGTCGGGCGGCAAGCGCCTATTCGATCAGGGGAAGCTCCGGCGAAACGAGGGGATGCCCCTCCGCCGCCAGCAGTTTTTTCTTGCGCTCGATGCCCCCGCCATAGCCGCCGAGCGACCCGTCGCTGCGGATCACCCGGTGGCACGGAATCAGCACGCAGACGTGGTTGTCGCCGTTCGCCGAGCCCACCGCGCGGACGGCCTTGGGTGCGCCGATGGCGGCGGCGATCTCCGCATAGCTGCGAGTTTCGCCGGGCGGGATCCTGCGCAACTCGCGCCACACCGCTTCCTGGAACGCGGTGCCGGCGACATCGATGGGGAGGTCGGGCGCGGCAAGCGGCCGTTCGATCGCGACCAGCGCGCCTTCGACCAGATCGCGAAGGCCGCTGTCGTCCTCGACGATGGTCGACTTCGGGAACAGCCGCCTCAGCGAATCGACGCTGTCGTCGAAAGTCAGGCGGCAAATGCCTTTAAACGTGGCTGCGATCAGCATCCTCCCCAGAGGACTGTCGAACGTCGTCCAGCGGATCGTCTCGCCACGCCCGCCGTCGCGCCAAGCCGATGGGGTCATTCCGAGCCTCTCTTTCACATCGCTGTAGAAGCCGCTGGGGGCCGAATAGCCGGCGTCGTAGATCGCGTCGGTCACTCGGGCGTTTTGCCTGAGCGCCGCCTCCGCGCGCTTGCTCCTGAGGCCACGCGCATATTCCGCCGGCGAGACCCCGAGGTCGCGCTTGAACAGGCGCTGAAAGTGGTGCGGGGCGTAGCCGACCGCTTCGGCGAGCTCCGCCAGGGCCGGCGGCTCCTCAGCCGCTTCGATAATCTTCACAGCTTTTGCGACAGCCTCGCGGTCGCGGCCGACCTCGTCGGGCTTGCAGCGCAGGCACGAGCGAAAACCGGCGGCGCGCGCTTCCTTGCCCGAAGCGTAGAAGATCACATGCTCCCGCTTCGGGCGGCGGGCCGGGCAGCTCGGTTTGCAATAAACGCCGGTGGTCTTGACCGCACCGATCACCCGCCCGTCCCAGCCGCGGTCGCGGCGCATGAACGCCGCCCAGGCTGTCTCCGGATCGAGACGGGTGACGTTGTCCACATCAGCCGATCTAGGCGGCTGGACCGGGTGTGCAAGCGTTGCCATGGTCAGGTCCTTTCAATCTTGGCCGAGAAGCATCCGCGCGTCGCGTTATGGGCGTGGATTGTCTGGATCTCGGGGTTTTCGAATAATTCGCGGATTCCGGCGTCGGCCTCTCCCCGCTGGGTGAGGATCGCATCGGCCATCATCCCGTCCGCGTCGAAACCGCGCAGCGACAGCACGCGCGTCTCGAACACCGGCGGGACCTCATCGACGAATTCGCCGGCAGCTTCCGCACCTTCGGTCACGAAGATCGCGTGACTGGCGCGATAGGGGTTGGCGACATCGTGACTCACGTGGTTCACCAGAAGGATGCTCTCGCCGATGTCGCCGTCCGTGAGGCTCACGCGGCACGGGTAGCTCGGCTTCTTATCCACGGTCATGCGGACGATGCCGCGTTTCGAAAGCTCCTCGTCCGAAAGGCCGAAGAGCGGGCGGTACGGAGCGGGGTCGAGCCCTGTGATTCGATAGGTCATGGTGCGGTTGTACGCACTGCCAAGATTTCACGCGTCCTCAGCCTTGCGTTCAAACTAAAGGCGTCAGCGATGGCCCTGACTTTCCATTCCGGTGACCTCGACAGCCCCGACGTTCAGGCGCTGCTCGACTTTCACTTTGTGCAGATGCGCGCGACCTCCCCGCCCGAGTCGTGCCACGTCCTCCCAATCGACGGCCTGCGCGAACCGGCAGTGACCTTCTGGTCCGTGCGCGAGGATGGCGCCCTGATGGGCGTCGGTGCTTTGAAAGAGCTCGCGCCCGACCACGGCGAGATCAAGTCGATGCGCACCGCGCCCGCCGCGCTCGGCCGCGGAATCGGCCGCGCAATCCTCCACCACATCATCGCCGAGGCGCGTTCCCGCAGCTATCGCCGGCTCAGCCTCGAGACTGGCAGCACCGAACCATTCGCAGCAGCACTCCGGCTGTACGAAAGTGAAGGGTTCTTCCCCTGCGATCCATTCGGCGATTACCGGCACACGCTCTTCACCCGCTTTTTTACGCGGGAGCTCTAGCGCGGGCGCAACCCGCCTTGCATCGCCACGCACCCCTTGCTAGTGGCGCGCGCATCCCATGGGGGCGTCGCGGGGCTAACCTGCAGCAGCGCCCCATTTTTTCATGGTGCCATTTTCCGTTTCTGGAGCTTTTCGCGCGTGGAGACATCCGGCGGCATTCGAGCCAGCTTAGCAGGGCGTTATGCGTCCGCTTTGTTCGATCTTGCGCGCGAGAAGCATCAGATCGAGACGGTGAGCCGCAGCCTCGACGTGCTCAACCAGGCGCTCGTTGATTCGAAGGACTTCAGCGAGCTTATCGCCAGTCCCCTCGTCTCCCGCGACCAGGCGGGCCGGACGTTCGCGGCCGTCGCCCCCGATCTCGGGCTCGATGCCATCACCGCGAATTTCCTCGGCGTACTCGCCAGGAACGGCCGCAAGAACGCGCTTGGCGCCGTGATCCGCTCGTTCCGCCGCCTCGCCGCCGATCACCGCGGCGAAATCACGGCCGAAGTGGTGACCGCCCGGCCGCTCAACGACGACCAGATCGGCGCGTTGAAGCAGCAGCTGCGCGCCCGCGCCGGCCGCGATGTCACCATCGCCGCCCAGGTCGACCCCGACATTCTCGGCGGAATCGTCGTCAAGCTGGGCAGCCAGCAAATCGACGCTTCCATCCGCACCAAACTCAACCGGCTCGCTCAGGCGATGAAAGGCTAAGACAGACCCATGGATATCCGCGCCGCTGAAATTTCCCGCGTCATCCGCGACCAGATCGCGAATTTCGACGCCGAAGCGCAGGTCTCGGAAGTCGGCACCGTGCTTTCCGTCGGTGACGGGATCGCCCGCATCTACGGCCTCGACAACGTCCAGGCCGGCGAGATGGTCGAGTTCGACAACGGCACCAAGGGCATGGCCCTCAACCTCGAAGCCGACAACGTCGGCGTCGTCATCTTCGGCTCGGACGCCGACATCTCCGAGGGCTCGGGTGTCAAGCGCACCGGCACCATCGTCGACGTGCCAATCGGCAAGGCGCTGCTCGGCCGGGTCGTCGACGCGCTCGGCAATCCGATTGACGGCAAGGGCCCGATCGAGACCACCGAGCGCAGCCGCGTCGAGGTCAAGGCGCCGGGAATCATCCCGCGCAAGTCGGTGCACGAACCGGTGCAGACGGGGCTCAAGGCGCTCGACGCGCTGGTCCCGATCGGCCGCGGCCAGCGCGAGCTGATCATCGGCGACCGCCAGACCGGCAAGACCGCGGTCGCGCTCGACACCTTCAT
>JBDTXI010000073.1:0-3285 GCA_040006255.1 Sphingomicrobium sp. | reverse complement strand
CTTTTCTCTTTTAAGCTAGCGTTCGGGTGAAACACTCGGCCCGTCGCCGAGCCGCACACGCACCGCCCTATGAAATCGTAAAGTGGGGAGGCGCCCGGCGGCGCCTCCCCTTAATCCTCACTCGCCGTCGGCGGCTTTCAAATTGCAGGCTTTCTGCTTGCCGCGCTGGTCGTCCTCGACGTCGTAGGAGACTCGCTGGCCTTCCCTGAGCGTGCTCATTCCCGAGCGCTCAACGTCGGAGATGTGGACGAATGCATCGGCCCCTCCGCCCTCGGGTGCGATGAAACCGAAGCCCTTGGATTCGTTGAAAAATTTGACTGTGCCTGTGGGCATTTGACTAGTTCCTTCTCATGTTCGGTCCGGGTGTCGGACCGCGATTGCTATTGGGAGCGACAGAGAAGCAGAAAGGAGCCGCAAAGCGCCAGTGCCCGTCCATTTGCGACCGGTAGCCCGACGCCCCTAGCGCAATTGCGCGCGGATAGGAACGCATCGGCTGCGCTACGCCCGGCACGTGCTTGCAACCTGTCCGGCAGGTGATCGCGGTTGGTAAGGCAGATTAACGCCCAGCGCAGCGATTGCGCAAAGGCGTAGCGACACGGACGGCGGGGCGGTCGGCACAACCGGCCGCCCCGTCACTCTGTTCGTTCCCCAAACGCCTTACGACCGCTGCGATCGCCAAAGGACGAGCTGCCGCAAGTTCCGCGTATCGCGGATCGTGTCCACACGCTGGCTTGTTAGCCGAACGTTTACTGCATTCGCTTACTGCGGTCCCATGGACCAGAGCGGCACTATGCAGAATCGGCGCTCGCGTAGGGCCCCTGTGCTCCTCGCGGCAAACATCGAGGTGCGCGGCGTCCCGGTTTCGGTGAAGCTGCGCAATCTCTCCGTGCAGGGCGCACTGATCGAGGGCGGACGCCTTCCGGCGGAAGGATCGATCACCCATTTCGCGCGCAAGGATTTGCGTGTGCGCTGCGAGGTAAAATGGGTCGAGGGCCGTTTTGCCGGGATCCGCTTCAACCGCGAGCTTGAACGCGAGGAGGTGCTGCGCCACATCCCGCCACCGCGCGAAACCTTCAAGCCCGAATTCAAGCGGCCCGGACTCGCTTGCAAACCGTTGACCGGAGCCGAGCGCAAAATGATCGAGGCATGGATTTGCTCGGTCGCGCGCGATGGAGTCGGCGAATAATCCCGACCTGCTGATACTCATTCCAGCACTTTACCCCAAACTACGAAATCGACGATAGGTGGGTGCTCGGGGGCGGCACAGGGGGTTCAGACGATCGTGACCCAGATGAGGGCGATGGCCGCCGCCTTATTCCTCGGCAGTTTGGGCGGCACGCCCGCCCTTGGCCAAGGCGCGCCCAACTCAGCCGAGCTCGCGCTCGCCAAGCAATCCGAGCAGCTCAAGCCCGGCCAGTGGGTGTGGGCGCCAAAGATCGCTCCGGGCGGACCGATCCTCGTCTACGTCGACCTCGGCCGCCAGCTCGCGACGGTTTACCGCAACGGCGTCCGAATCGGCGTCTCGACGATCTCGTCGGGGCGCGAGGGCTATGAAACGCCGACCGGCGTCTTCACCATCCTCGAGAAGAACAAGGAGCATATTTCGCACAAGTATAATGATGCTCCGATGCCCTATCAGGAGCGGCTGACGTGGGGCGGGGTCGCGCTGCATGCGGGCGGGCTGCCGGGCTATCCCGAAAGCCACGGCTGCGTGCACCTCCCGCTCGCCTTCTCCAAAATCCTCTTCGATGCGATGCCGATGGGCGGAACGGTGGTGATCGCCGGCGGCCACGAGGACCCGGTCAAGCGGCCCGCAGCGGGCGTGCTGGCGCCAGTCATGGCGGGGGTGACGGCGGTCCCGGCGATGCCGCTGTCGCCGCAAGGGCAATTCACCTGGAATCCCGACGCCGCTCCGGGCGGGCCGGTGTCGATCATCATTTCCACCCGCGACCAGCAGGTGGTGGTGCTGCGCAACGGGGTCGAGATCGGCCGGGCGCACGCCGTGGTAGCTCAGCAAAGCGATCAGCCCCAGGTGATGACCCTGAGCGGGAGCAAGACTCCACAGTGGATCCAGGTCGGGGTCGCCAACCTCGCCGGGGAGCCGGCGGAGATCATCTCGACCGAGCGGGTCGAGCAGATGCACCTGCCGGCCGACTTCGTCGCCAAGATGCGCTCGGTGATCCAGCCAGGAACTACGGTGCTGGTGACCGAGGCGAGCGTCGACGCGAGCTCCACCGGCCGTGAAACGACCGTCATGGACGCGGACGACACCACCAAGTAGGGCCGCCGCATGTCGGACGATCCTCCGCAACAGAAAATGTGGGGCGGGCGCTTTCAAGCGCAGGCGTCCGCGCTGATGCTGCGGATCAACGCCTCGATCGCCTTCGACAAGAGATTGTGGCGCGAGGACCTGCAGGCGTCGAAGGCGCACGCGGCGATGCTGCGCGACCAGGGGATCATCGCGGAGGATGACGCCAGAGCGATTCTCGACGGGCTCGACAGGATCGCCGCGGAATATGCCCGGGACGGCGTTCCCGAGAGCCAGGAGCTCGAGGACATCCACATGACGGTCGAGCACCGCCTTGCGGAGCTGATCGGCCCAGCGGCGGGACGGCTGCATACCGCCCGGTCGCGCAACGACCAGGTCGCCACGGACTTCCGGCTATGGGTACGCGCCGCGTGCGACGAGGCGGTCGATGCCATCCGTAACCTGCAGCACGCCCTGGTCGAGCGCGCCGACGAGCAGGCCGAGACGGTGATGCCCGGCTTCACCCACCTGCAGGTCGCGCAGCCGGTGACCCTCGGCCATCATCTGCTTGCCTATTTCGAGATGCTTGGGCGCGACGTGTCGCGCTTCAACGACGCCCGCGCGCGGTTGAACGTATGCCCGCTCGGCAGCGCGGCACTGGCCGGCACGGGCTTCCCGATCGACCGCGATGCGACCGCCACGGCGCTCGGTTTCGACCGGCCGACCCCGAACAGCCTCGACAGCGTGTCCGACCGCGACTTTGCCCTCGATTACCTCTCAGCCGCCGCCCAGTGCAGCCTGCACCTTTCGCGCCTGGCCGAAGAGCTGATCGTCTGGGCGACGAGCCCGTTCGGCTTCATCAAATTGCCCGATGAATATTCGACCGGCTCGTCGATCATGCCGCAAAAGCGCAACCCCGACGCCGCCGAGCTGGTGCGCGGGCACAGCGGGCGCATCGTCGGCGCGCTGGTGTCGCTGATGGTGACGATGAAGGGCCTGCCGCTCGCTTATTCGAAGGACATGCAGGACGACAAGCC
>JBDTXI010000072.1:0-7681 GCA_040006255.1 Sphingomicrobium sp. | reverse complement strand
CCGTTCATGGATGTCGGCAAACTGGGCTGGGTCCAAACGCTCATCAACGCCGTCGCCATCGCGATTGCCTTCGTCATCGCCGGCCTGGCGCTCGTCTGGATCGACAGTTGGCGTCCCCTTGGGTCGAGCCGCTCCAACCGCTAGAGCGAAGTCCGAATGAGCGACCGTCGCGACAACAGCCGCCACATCCGCGCCCGCCGCGGAAGCGAAATCGTGGCAAAATCATGGGCCACCGAAGCCGCGGTGCGGATGCTGATGAACAACCTCGACGACGAAGTTGCCGAGGACCCGCAGAGCCTCGTCGTCTACGGCGGCATCGGCCGCGCGGCGCGCAATTGGGCCTGCTTCGACAAGATCGTCGAGACGCTCGAACGGCTCGAGGACGACCAGACCCTGCTCGTCCAGTCGGGCAAGCCGGTTGGCGTCTTCCGCACCCACAAGGACGCGCCGCGCGTGCTCATCGCCAACTCCAACCTCGTCCCTAAATGGGCGAATTGGGAGACCTTCAACGACCTCGATCGCAAGGGGCTGATGATGTACGGCCAGATGACGGCCGGCAGCTGGATTTACATCGGCACGCAGGGCATCGTTCAGGGCACCTTCGAGACCTTCGCCGAAATGGGCCGCCAGCATTTTGGCGGCGACCTCAAGGGCAAATGGATCCTCACCGCCGGGCTCGGCGGAATGGGCGGCGCGCAGCCGCTGGCGGCGGTTATGGCCGGGGCGCATTGCATCGCCGTCGAAGTCCAGGAATCATCGATCGAGAAGCGCCTCGCCACCCGCTACGTCGATCATCGCGCGACCAGCATCGACGAGGCGCTCGACATCATTGCCAAGGCGACCGAGCCAACCAGCGTCGGCCTCCTCGGCAACGCCGCCGAGATCCTGCCGGAGATGGTCGCGCGCGGCAATCGCCCCGACGCCGTCACCGACCAGACCTCCGCCCACGACCCGGCCAACGGTTACTGCCCGGCCGGCTGGAGCGTCGCCAAATGGATGGAGATGCGCGAGCGCGACCCCGCCGCCGTCGCCACCGCCGCCCGCCATTCGATGGCAGCCCATGTCGAGGCGATGCTGGCCTTCCAGGCGATGGGCATCCCGACCTTCGACTATGGCAACAACATCCGCCAGGAGGCCTTCGACGATGGCGTGGCCAACGCCTTCGACTTCCCCGGCTTCGTCCCGGCCTATGTCCGCCCGCTCTTCTGCCGCGGCGTTGGCCCGTTCCGCTGGGCCGCGCTTTCCGGCGATCCCGAGGACATCTACAAGACCGACGCCAAGGTGAAGGCGCTGATCCCCGACGATCCGCACCTCCACCGCTGGCTCGACATGGCGAGCGAGCGGATCGCCTTCCAGGGTCTTCCGGCGCGGATCTGCTGGGTCGGCCTCGGCCAGCGCCACCGGCTCGGCCTCGCCTTCAACGAGATGGTGCGGAACGGCGAAGTCTCGGCGCCGATCGTCATCGGCCGCGATCATCTCGACAGCGGCAGCGTCGCCTCGCCCAACCGCGAGACCGAAAGCATGAAGGACGGCAGTGACGCGGTCTCCGACTGGCCCTTGCTCAACGCGCTGCTAAACACCGCCTCGGGCGCGACCTGGGTGTCGTTCCACCACGGCGGCGGGGTCGGCATGGGCTATTCGCAACATGCCGGGATGGTGATCGTCGCCGACGGCAGTGACGACGCGGCGCGCCGCGTCGAGCGCGTGCTGTGGAACGACCCCGCCACCGGCGTGATGCGCCACGCCGACGCCGGCTACGCCATCGCCGTCGATTGCGCGCGGGAAGAAGGGCTCGACCTGCCGATGGTCGACTGATCCGCGCCTTCGCCGACCTGCGCGTGGCTGGCGTGCCGCGACTTCTTGACCTTGTAGAGCTCAATGTCAGCAGCGGCGAGCAAGGCCGCAAGGTCGGCGCCGTGTACGCGTCCGCTTGCCGATCCAATGCTCGCGCCGATGGAAATGTCCCGGCCATCAATCGAGAAGGGCTCGGCCGTCGCGCTCACCATCCGCCGCGCGAGCACGTCCGCATCGTTGGGATGCGCGCTTTGCGTCTGCAGCACGGCGAACTCGTCGCCGCCAAGGCGCACGGCAATGTCGCCAGAGCGCACCAGTTGCTGCAATCGGCCAGCCACCGCTTGGAGCAGATGGTCTCCAATCAAATGTCCATAATCATCGTTGACCGGCTTGAAGCGGTCGAGGTCGATATAGTGGAGCACGATGCCGTCGGTGGCGCCGTCCGCTGCCGCTTTGGCCAGCGCTTCTGTCAGCACGAAGCGGTTCGCAAGCCCGGTCAGCGGATCCCGCCGCGCGAGTGAGCCCAAAAGCTGGCGCATCTCGATCATTTCGACCGTGTCCCGATAGCGGGCCAGCATGCTGTGAATGCCGCCGAGCAGAAGCGCCGTCAGCACGGCCGCCAAAAGCAGATGAGCCGCGTCGGCCAGGCCAAGCGCGCAGAGGATGGCGGGGGTTACGCCCAGAGCAATGGCCGGAACGCCGATTCGTGGCCGCAGCGAGATCGAGGCGGCGACACCCGCGCCATAACCAACGATCAGCGCTGCCACGACCATGTGGTATTCGACGCTACAGAGCAGCAGGCCAAGCGCGCCGAACAGACCGATGGTCGCGGCGAATGTGAGATACATCGCCGCATAAATTCGCTCAGCGGCGCGGCCCGTGTTCAGGTCGAGGCCCAATTCTTCGATCCTCGCCCGCAGCCGCACGACGATCACGATTCGCAGGATCGCCACGATCGAGCCGCCGCCAGCGATTGCGGTCAGCCGCGCGTCCCCGGCGTTCGCCGCGCAGCTTCACGCGGTGATGATGAACAAGCCGCCCATGATCGCGCTCGAAACCACTGTTTGGAACAGGCTCCGCAGCAATTCGAGATATGTGCTTCCGGGAATTTGGCGGTTCGGCTGGCGGCGTCTGAGCATAGCCGCTTGTCGCAGAATGCCTGTTCCCACTTGATGAAGCATCGCTCCACACCGGACGTTACTCTTTGAACTAAAGCCTCCTGGCAGCCGCATTGGAGGTGCAATCGAATCCCGCTAGACGGAAGGCCATGATCCGCTTGGACCCGTCGTGCATCCAGCTTGAGACCGTGCGCAAGCTGTGGAGCGGCGCCCCCGCCTGCCTCGACGATGCCGCATTGCAACGCGTCCGCGAGACCGCCGCTAGCATCGATCGCATCGTCGCCGGCGGCGGGACGGTCTACGGCGTCAACACCGGCTTCGGCCTCCTCGCCAACACGCGCATCCCCGACGACCGCCTCGCCGAGCTGCAGACCAACCTCATCTTGTCGCACAGCGCCGGGCTCGGCGACCCGCTGCCGCGCCACGTCACCCGGCTGATGATCGTCCTCAAGCTGCTCGGGCTCGGCCGCGGCTATTCGGGCGTCCGGCCCCTCGTCATCGACGCGCTCCAGGCGCTGCTTGACCACGATGCGATGCCGCTGATCCCCGCCCAGGGCAGCGTCGGCGCGTCGGGCGACCTAGCGCCGCTCGCCCACATGACCGCGGCGCTGATGGGCCACGGCAGCATCGACATTGCCGGCGAAGTCCTGCCCGCCGGCGCGGCGCTGCAAAAGCTCGGCCTGGACCTGCTGCAGCTTGGCCCCAAGGAAGGGCTCGCGCTGATCAACGGAACCCAGATGTCCACGGCGGTCGCGCTCGATGCATTGTTCGCGGGCGAGCGGGTGTTTTCAGCTGCGATCGCCGCCGGCGCGCTTTCGGTCGACGCGCTCACCGGCAGCGCCAAGCCGTTCGTCCCGCGTCTATCCGAACTGCGCGGGCAGCCGGGGCAGATCCGCGTCGCCGCCGCAATCCGCGAGCTTCTCGACGGCAGCGATATCCTCGCGAGCCACGCTGGCTGCGTCAAAGTTCAGGATCCCTACAGCTTCCGGTGCCAGCCGCAGGTGATGGGCGCGGCGCTCGACCTGCTTGCCAATGCCGCGCGAACGCTGGTCATCGAAGCCGGCGCGGTGACCGACAATCCGATCGTCTTTCCCGACGAGGACAGCGCAATTTCGGGCGGCAATTTCCATGCCCAGCCGGTGGCCTTCGCGGCGGACACGATCGCCATGGCGCTGTGCGAAGTGGGCTCGCTTTCGGAGCGGCGCACGGCGGTGCTGATCGACCCGAAAATGAGCGGCCTGCCGCCGTTCCTGACCGAAGATTCAGGCGTGAACTCAGGGCTGATGATCCCGCAGGTGACCGCCGCCGCCCTCGTCAGCGAGAACAAGTCGCTCGCTTTTCCTGCCAGCGTCGATTCGATCCCGACGTCGGCGGGGCAGGAGGATCACGTCTCGATGGCGCCCATCGCCGCGCGCAAGGCGGGGCAGATCGCGCGCAACGCCGCCGGTGTGGTCGCGGTCGAGCTAATCGCCGCCGCCCAGGGGATCGACTGCCGCGCCCCGCTTCAAACCTCGGCGACGCTGCAGGCAATCCATGCCCGTGTTCGCCAGATCTCGCCGCGCCTCGTCTCCGACCGCTATTGGGCGGACGAGCTGGCCACGCTGCAGGCAGCGGTGCTGTCGGGCGAGATCGCCCCCGGAGATTTTCTGAACGTTCCTCAGTAGGTTCTGTATTGCCGGTGTGATACAGCCTCCTGCAGAGTCGCGTGGAGGCGAAGCAATGAACGAAGCACGCAGGGACTTTAGTCCGGCCGCGGAAATGGCTGAACATACTGAACTAGTCGTCGGTCACATCCGCAGATTGTCGGAGCTGCACGAGGCCGGAATTCTCACCGACGAGGAATTCACCGCCAAGAAAGCTGAGCTACTCGAGCGCTTATAAAGGCGCGCACGGCTTACTGCCTGACACGGTCCCAATTGGTCGTCTTGCAGATCACCGACCACACGCAGCCGCGGACGTTGAGGCGGTTGGGCCCGAGCTGGCGGATGGTACCGCTCGCGTTCATGTCGCGGTCGGCGACGAAGACGTTGGCATGATAGGTCCCGCCGCCCGCCGCCCGGATATTGTCGATCACCCGCGCGCCGAGCAGATTGGTGCCGCTGCCGCGTTCGGCGCGTGCCTGCTGCGTCGCTGAGGCTTTGACCACGGTGCCGCACAGGGTTCGCCCGCACGGTGCGATGACGATTTCCATGCGACCGTTCTTCCAACGCCCCTCGAGATTGCTGCGGGCGTTGGCCGAGGCCGGCGCCGCCGCGACGGCGAGGGTCGCCAAGGCTAAAAATATCCGTTTCATTGTCACGAGCTTAGGCGGGATTTGCGGCGGAAATGGAGCGCTCAGCTTGCGCCGGCATGAACAAGCGCGGCTAATCGGCGCTGGGCAACGGTTCATCGGCGCGGGTCCAGACGGCTGACCGGCAGAGCGCCCGGCCGGCGGCGCAGCCGGAGACCTTGAGCTGCGCGGCGCTGATCAGCTGAATCTTGGCGGTCACGCGCATGTTCTTGTCGGGAATGAACAAGCGACCCTGCCAATGGCCACCCGTGCGTTGCTCGAGGCCGGTGAGAAGCTGCGTCCCGACCAGCTGGGCGACCGTCTTGCGCGACGCTTCCTTGGCTTGGGCGCTGGCCCAGGCGACGGTCCCGCACAGCATGCTCCCGCATGGCGCGATGGCGATGATGCTGTTGCCGCCGGGGCTCCGCCACTGACCTTCGATCGATGGCGGCGCGGCCTGGGCCGCGGTCAGAAGCAGGGCGAGGATAAGGGGCATTGTTGGTCTCCCGGGCGGCACCTTGCGCCCGACCCGCTGTCAATGGAAATCGCGGCTCTTGGGGATGATTTCGACGTCGCGCGGATGGCGGCCGGGCGGGGGACGTATCGGGCCGGGAGCGTCGCCACGCGACAGCGGCGGATCCATGATGTCCTCACTCGAATGGCGGAGCATGTGCGTGTGGTCTTCGAGCTTGCGGGCGACGACGTGGATCACATCGCTGTCCTCGTCGCGCTGGACGATGCCGTCCACCGCCATCAGCCGCGCCCCCATCACGATCTTGCGCTGCTTGTCGAACACGTCGGGCCACACGACGAGGTTGGCGACTCCGGTTTCGTCCTCGATGGTGATGAACACCACGCCCTTGGCGCTTCCCGGCCGCTGGCGGATCAGCACCAGCCCGGCGATCGACAGCCGCTTGCCATCGCGGATGGTCTTCAGCTGGCCGGCAGTGATGAATTTCCGCTCCGCATAATGCTCCCGGAGGAAGCGCATCGGGTGCGCCTTGAGGCTTAGCCGGATGGTCTGATAATCGTTCACGACATGCTCGGAGAGCGGCATGGCGGGAAGCCGCGCCGGCTTCTCTTCCGAGCCCTCGTCGCGCGCTTCGGCATAAGTGAACAGCGGCAAATCGGGCGCCTGCTTGAGCGCCCGCGAATCCCACAGCGCCACCCGCCGATCGAGCCCCATCGAGCGGAACGCGTCGGCCGCTGCAAGCCGCTGGATCGCGTGCACGGGGACGCGGCTCCGACTGCGCAAGTCCTCGACGGTCGCATACGGGCGACCAGCAACGAGGCGCTCGACATCGGCACCGCGCAGCCCGTCGATCTGCCGCAGGCCCAACCTGAGCGCCACAGGCCCAACGGTTGCGGTGCCCCCCTCCCTGGAAAGGGAGGGGAAGGCTTCCAGCGTGCAATCCCAGTCGCTGTGGTTCACGTCCACCTCGCGCACCTCGACCCCATGCTCGCGCGCATCGCGCACGATCTGGGCGGGGGCGTAAAAACCCATCGGCTGCGAGTTCAGCAAAGCGCAGGCGAAGGCAGCGGGATATTTCCAGCGCAGCCAGCTCGAGACGTAGACGAGATGCGCGAAGCTCGCCGCGTGGCTTTCGGGGAAGCCATATTCGCCGAAGCCCTTGATCTGGTCGAAGCAGCGCTGGGCGAAATCGGGGTCGTAGCCACGCTCCACCATCCGCCCGACCATCTTGTCCTGCAGGGCCTCGATATTCCCCTTGGAACGGAAGGTCGCCATCGCCTTGCGCAGCTGGTTAGCCTCTTCGGATGAGAACTTGGCCGCATCGAGCGCGATCTTCATCGCCTGCTCCTGGAACACCGGCACGCCCAGCGTGCGCTTGAGTATCCGTTCCAGCTCGTCGGGCGGACCGTGCTCGGGCGCGGGGCAGGGAAAGGTCAGCGGCGCCTTGCCCTGGCGGCGCTTGAGATAGGGGTGGACCATGTCGCCCTGGATCGGCCCCGGCCGGACGATCGCGACTTCGATGACGAGATCGTAGAAGCAGCGCGGCTGCAACCGCGGCAGCATGTTCATCTGCGCCCGGCTCTCGACCTGGAACACGCCGAGCGAATCGCCCTTGCACAGCATGTCGTAAACCTCCGGCACCTCCCGTGGGATGGTCGCCAGCGACCAGTCCTCGCCATGATGCAACCGCACCAGGTCGAAGCACTTGCGGATACAGGTCAGCATGCCGAGCGCGAGCACGTCGATCTTGAGGATGCCGAGGTCCTCGATGTCGTCCTTGTCCCATTCGATGAAGGTGCGGTCGTCCATGGCGCCGTTGCCGATCGGCACCGTCTCGGTCAGCGGCCGCTGCGTGAGGATGAAGCCGCCGACGTGCTGCGAGAGGTGGCGCGGCATTCCGATCAGTTGCTCGGCGAGCTTGACCGTGCGCTTCAAATGCGGGTCCGACAGGTCGAGTCCGGCGTCATTGGCTCGCGCGTCCTCGAGTTCCGCCTCCATATGCCCCCAGATGGTCGAGGCGAGCGCCGC
>JBDTXI010000071.1:0-3287 GCA_040006255.1 Sphingomicrobium sp. | reverse complement strand
AGCAGCGCGGCGAGGCACGCTGCCGCAGCGACATCATAAGCGAGGCACCAAGTCGGCCACCACGTCGGTACGCCCGAATTCTCTACCAGAGCATGGTGGAAGAAGTCGAACACGCCGTGCCCTGCGAGTCCTGCCACGACCACCCATAGACTGGTTCGAAATCCGATTGCGGCGGCTGCAGTGAAAAAGACGAATCCGATGGACTCGGGAACCAGGCTCGCTCCGCCGGCCATGACAGCGAATAGGGCGTAGTAGGAAGCGACCACGACCAGGACGACGGGGTAGAAAACGCGCTCGCGATCGAAGCCAACTATCCGCGCGAATAAAGCGACGGCCAAGGCCAACCCGATGCCGACGAGCGCCGGCATCATCATTCGAATTCCACGATGACCTGATCGACGGCGAGGCTGTCGCCCGCTTTGGCCGGCGTCGCTTTGACCTTCGCCGCTTTCGGCGCGCGGAGGATGTTCTCCATCTTCACCGCTCCCATCACCGCCACCGATCGAAAAGGCCGGATTCACCTTCGCGAGCGCGCGATGGCTCTTCCGATGCTCCGTGTGCTCGCAGCGATCGCCGCACCGGCGACGACCATGAATGCAGTGAAGGCGTCTCCACTGACGTGGACGCGAACCGGCCCAACAGCTCTGTCGCGACCATGATCAAGGCGAATACGACCACGCAATGAATTTGGACAACACTGTGCTGAACAACGAACGCGCGGAGTTCTTGATCTTTGATCTCGACGTACCGCCTGGCGCAGACGTCAGCATGAGCTTCGCTTTGGTCGACGCTGCCGGAATCACGCTCCAGCGAACGCGCATGGGCCGCGATCGCGTGTTGGCGAAGCGGCCTAATTCCCGAATTTGGCGTCGATCCCGGCAAATTGGGCCCTTATTTGTTGATGAGTGATATCACGCCCGTTGCCAGCCCCTCCCGCATAGGTTTTCTCCCAGGGCGTACCCGCGCCACGGGTGAGGGTGGCGAGCTGTGATGTTCGCCGATTAACATAATTGGCGTAAAAATGAACCATTATGGCGCGCTCGTCCGCGCTGAGGTCGCCGGCGTCAACATGAATTGCATCCGATTTGGAGATGATTGATGATGAATGGTCCGTCTTGATCTCCGCTTTCACGGGTTGGACGCCGCTTCTTGCGAGCGCGTCTGCGATGCGCCGATATTCAGGGCCGTACTCGAACGCCTCGGGCCGGTCGCCGGTCAAGGGCTGCCCGGTGATCGCCAGGCACCAGCCATGGGCGATATAAACGAGTTCTTGAAGATGCATCTGGCTGAAGGCCTTGCCTTCGACCGAAGCCATCCTGATGAACTCGTTCGCTATTTCATTTGACCACGCCGGCACAAAATCTCCGCATCCAAGGTAGGATGTGGAGAACAGAACAAGAACCTAATTTGTGTTCAGAACGGATGAGGCTGTTGCCAGCTGCCTCCAATGCGCATAAACTATGCGCGTGAAACATGAAAAGGCGAGAGCTAGCTCTGGGCTAAGGGGCCGCGCACGGCCAACCAATGTCACCCTTAACGCAGCACTGGTGGATGAGGCCAAGGCGCTCGGTGTTAACATCTCGCTCGCTGCAGCTTCGGGACTTGAACAAGCGGTAGCGAAGTATCGAGCGGAAATTTGGGCCGAGGAAAACGCGGCAGCGCTTGCATCGTATAACGATTTTGTCGAAGAAAACGGCCTCCCTTTAGAAAAATCCCGCCTGTTCTAAAGTGGCCCAGTTCGACGTCCACCGCTTCGCCAATGGCCTGGTCGTCGACTGCCAATCGGATTTGCTCGATCAAATCGACAGCCGGTTTGTCGTTCCGCTTGTACCACGATCCGGGGCCCCGAAAGTGGCGCAACGGTTGAATCCGGTCTTCGAAATCGGCGGCGGGAGCTATGTCATGCTGACTCAGGCCGCAGGTGCAGTGCGGCGACGGCAGCTTGGCGCGGTCGTCGGATCGCTCGGGGCGCGTGCATTTGAAATCACGGGGGCGCTCGACGTTCTCGTCAGTGGTGTCTGACCGCGGCTGCGCCGTCGAACCCTACTCAAACTCCACGATGACCTGATCGACCGCGAGGCTGTCGCCGGGCTTGGCGGGGGTCGCCTTGACCTTCGCCGCTTTGGGCGCGCGGAGGATGTTCTCCATCTTCATCGCTTCCATCACCGCGACCGGCTGGCCTGGCTCGACCTTGTCGCCGACGGCGACGTCGAGCCGCGTCAGCAGCCCCGGCATCGGCGCGATCAGGTAGCGCGAAAGGTCCGGCGGGACCTTCTCGATCATGTGCTTCGCCAGCTCGGCGACGTGCGGCAGCAGCACCTGCACGCGGTGGCTGGCGCCGCGCGTCTGCAGCTCCCAGTCGCGGCCGGCGCGGCAGACCTGGACGATGCGCCGCCGCCCGTCGACACGGACCGAGAGCAGCCGCTGCCCGGGCGTCCACCGCCCGACGATGTCGATGAGGTCGCCACCGTCGAGCACGGCCAGCGTGCCGCCCTTGTACGGCTTGATCCGCACGCGATGCGTCTCGCCCGCGATCTTGACCACGCGGTCGCACGAGCGGTGCTCGGGCGGGCCGAGCTGGCCGTCGATTTCGGCCGCGCGGTCGTCCATGATCGCCGCGACCATCCCCGCGATCACGGCGAGGTCGGCGATCAGCTGCGCGTCGGCGGGCGCGCCTGCGAACCCATCGGGATATTCCTCGGCGATGAAGCCGGTGGTGATGTTCCCCTCCCGGAAGCGCGGGTGCTGCATCAGCGCCGAGAGGAAATCGACATTGTCGCTGATGCCGTCGATCACGAACTGGTCGAGCGCATCGACCTGCGCGTCGATGGCCGCGGCGCGGGTTGGCGCCCAGGTGATCAGCTTGGCGATCATCGGGTCGTAGAACATCGAGACCTCGCCGCCGTCGGCGACCCCGTCGTCGACTCGGATGCGAACCTCTTCCGATGACCCGGCTTCAACCTCGTTCGTCCTGAGCGAAGTCGAAGGGCGCTTCGTCAACGTCTGTGCAGAGCGCCCTTCGACTACGCGCTTCGCGCTCCGCTCAGGACGAACGGTTTGTCGCGGCGGCCAATATCTGACCAACCTGCCAGTGCTCGGCAAGAACCCGCGATACGGGTCTTCGGCATAGACCCGCGTTTCCACGGCCCAGCCGTCGAGCTTCACATCCTTCTGCGTAAACGCCAGCTTCTCGCCGGCCGCGACGCGGATCATCTGCTCGACCAGGTCGAGGCCGGTGATCTCCTCGGTCACCGGATGCTCGACCTGCAGCCGCGTGTTCATTTCGA
>JBDTXI010000070.1:0-7497 GCA_040006255.1 Sphingomicrobium sp. | reverse complement strand
AGGAACGGCGGCCCAGTGATCGGACAAAAGATGCCCGATTGGGAGGAAAGCGTGCCAAAATCCGGCACCCCGACCTTCTATATCGCAATGGTTAAACGCCGCCTTAATGGGGCGACGCGGACGCGGTCGCCGGACAATCGCCGACGCGGCGCGCCTGGAGCAGATAGCTGAACGGCAAATTGTCCGAGACGCCCTGGGTCGCGATGCGCAGCGATCGCGGCGTGATGACGTCGATCTTGGTGTGACCGAAGCCGGCGCCGCCGCAGGCGTAGTCAACGACCGTGATGCTTGCGCTGTCACTTGTCACCTTCATCGTGCAGGCACGGCTCTTGTGCTCGTAGCGCGCAAGCACTGTCATGTCGGGGACACATTCGCGAGCGGGCACGCGGGCTCCCGGCATTCCGCTGACTTCCCACAATCCTGGGATGGCCTGCGCTAAGGCCAGCGGCTGCTGCGCGGCCGTGAGAACGAGCGCCGCTGCAGTCCCCGCCACCGTGAACCCTGCGACTCTCAACCAGTCCATGTACGGCTGTTTATCATCCGCGAGCTAGCTTTGGAAAATGACAAATTGCGGGATAGCTCAGCTGCTCAGCTCCTTGGGTTCGATGGCGAAGCTCGACGAGCAAAAGGCGCAATCCACACGGATCAGGCCGTCGTCGCCGACCATCGCCTCACGTTCGTCGGCGGGAAAGCGGGCGATCACCGAGCGCACATAGTCGGGATCGCAGCGGCAGCCGCGGCGGAGCTGCACCGCTCCGAGCGTCCGCACCTCGTTTTCATCGTGGAACAGGCGCCAGATGAGGTCGTCGAGCGGCAATTGCGCGTCGATCAGCTCCTCCGCCTTCACCGACCCGCCGAGGATCGCGATGTGCGGCCAGTCGGGATAATCGAGGCGCGTGTGGAGCCGGTCGCGGCCTTCCTCGCCCTCGGGCAAATGCTGGAGCAATAGCCCGCCGGTGGTCCACCGGCCGTCGCGCTTCGCCGCAGCGAGGCGAACCAGGCTCGGGATCTGTTCCGATTGGGCGAAATAGCTCTGCGCCGCCTCGCCGAGGTTGCGGCCCTCGAGCGGGACGATGCCCTGGTACCGCTCGTTGGCCAGCGCTTGGTCGAAGGTGATCGCCAGATAGCCCTTGCCGAATAGGTCCTTCAGCGTCGGTTCGTCCGGCGCCGAGGCCAGCCGCTCCGGATCGTGGCGAATGTATCCGCGCAGCTCGCCGCCGCGATAATCGCAGACGAGGAGGTCGACGAGCCCGCCCTCGGTCTGCGCCTGCAGCGTGAGTTGGCCCTGCGGCTCCTTGAGCAAAGAGCCAAGCAGCGCAGTCAGCGTCAGCGCTTCGGCGAGCAGCTTCTCGATAAGGGGCGGATAATCATGGCTGGCAAGAATCGCATCGACCACGGGCCCGAGCCGGGCGACGCGGCCGCGCGCATCACGGGAAGGCATCGCGACGCCAAGCGCGACGTCCGTAGTGAGTTCCATTGTCGGCATTCGCGTTAAATAGGATCGGCTTCCCCGGCGCTCAACGGCCTAAGCCGCGGATGCCGGCACCTCATAGTCCGCCGCCGCCGCCGACAGCGTCTCGACGAACTCGCGGATATGCTCTTCCTCGATGACCAGCGGCGGAAGCAAGCGCATCACATTGTCGCCCGCGGCGACCGTCAGCAGCCCCTTGGTCCGCAAATAGTTCACGAACGCCCGGCTGTCGGTTTTCATCCGAACGCCGAGCATCAGGCCAACCCCACGGACGCTCTCGAACAGATGATCGTGGTTGGGAATCATCTGCTCCAGCGCCGAGCGCAGACGCTCGCCCTTTTGCCGGACCTGCCCGAGAAACTCGTCGTTGGCGACGATATCGAACACCGCCTGTCCGGCCGCCATCGCCAGCGGGTTGCCGCCGTAGGTCGAGCCGTGCGTGCCTATCACCATCCCCGCCGCCGCTTTCTCGGTCGCTAGGCAGGCGCCCAATGGGAAGCCGCCGCCGATCCCCTTGGCCGAGGCCATGACGTCCGGCTCCACGCCATAATGCTGATAGGCATAAAGCTGGCCGCTGCGCGCGACTCCGCATTGCACCTCGTCGAACACCAGCATCAGGTCGTTCTCGTCGCACGCGGCGCGCAATCCTGAGAGAAACTCATGGGTCGCGGGGCGGATGCCGCCCTCGCCCTGCACCGGCTCGAGCAGGAAACCGGCGGTGCTCTCGTCGATCGCCGCCAGCGCCGCGTCGAGGTCGTTGAACTCGACCACCTTGAAACCGGGCAGCAACGGGGCGAAGCCGTCGATCATCTTGGGCTGGTCGGTCGCGCTGATCGCCGCCATCGAACGCCCGTGGAACGCGTTCGAGAAGGTGATCAGGTCGTGCTTGTGCGGATTGCCCTTGGCGTAATGGTAACGGCGCGCGGTCTTGATCGCGCACTCGATCGCTTCGACCCCCGAATTGGTGAAGAACACCGTATCGGCGAAGGTGAGGTCGCACAGCCGCTTGGCAAAGGCTTCACCTTGCGGGCTGCCGTAGAGGTTGGAGACGTGCATCAGCGTCGCTGCCTGCTCCTGGATGGCCTTGGTCAGGTGGGGGTGGCCATGACCCAGGATGTTGACGGCAATCCCGCCGGCAAAGTCCAGGTACCGCTCGCCCTCCTCACCATACAGATAGACCCCTTCGCCACGCACCGGACGCACCGGCGAGCGCGGATAAACGGGCATGAGCGGCGTGATGGCCATGGATGGCGGCTCCCTGAGCTCGAATTGGTGCAAAGCGGCCCCCCGGGGCCGCAAATTGGGGGGTATAGCCACCGCCCTTGAAAAGGAAAAGGCGGCTCGGATCGCTCCAAACCGCCTTTCCAAATGACCTATACGACGCGCTTAGTCATCGTTATCATCGTCGCGATCACCGTCATGCTGCTCGTGCCAGCGCTGGTGTTCCGCGTCGTCGTTACGTCCGTCGCCGTCGCGGTCAACGAAGTGGCCGTTATAGCCGTAGCCGTTATTGCCGTAGCGTCCGTAGCTGTTCGCCACTGAATATTGCACCTGACGCTCGAGCCACCCGATGCGGCCGTTGATGCTGTTTGCCTCGTAAGCATTCAGGCCATTGCGTGCGGCGAAGCGGAGCTGGTGCTCGAGGTTGTTGGCCTCATAGCGCAGGCGGTCGGCCCGGTCGTCGCGAACGACATTGCGCCGGTCGAGCCAGTTGATCTGCCGCTCGACATTATTGAGCCTGGCCTGGAGCTGGCGGACCTGGCCCCAATTATTCTGGCCATAGCCGTTGTAGCCAATGTGCTGCTGTCCGTAGCCGTAAGACTGTTGCGGATAATATTGGGCTGCGGCCGGCGTCGCGAAAGCGAGGGCCGTTCCAGCGGCGGCGAGAGAAATCATCAGTTTACGCATCGCGGCTCTCCTTTGAGCACGGGGGTTGATGCGTGAGTTCTGCACCGATTCGCTTGAGGCGGGCCTGAACGCGTCCGTAATTCGCCGTTCAACAAGTTTAACTGGGCAAACCCTTGAGGAATCTAGTTTTTGATCTTCCAGCCGCTTTTCAAAAGCTGGTAGCAGACCGCCCACAACATGAGGTTCAGCACCAGCAGCGCAATGGCGCCGACCAGCAGCGGCGAATCGCTCACGCCGAGGAAGCCCGCGCGAAAGCCCGAGATCACGTAGAAGAATGGGTTGGCATGGCTCACCCGCTGGAACGCGGGGGAAAGCTGGTGGACCGAATAGAAGGTGCCACTGAGCAGCGAGAGCGGAGTCACCACGAAATTGCTGACCGCCGCGGCGTGGTCGAACTTCTCCGCCCAGATGGACGTCAGCAGCCCGAGGAACGCCAGCAGCAGCGAGCCCATCAGCCCGAACCACAGCACGAGCTCCGGCCGGCGGATGTCGACCGACACGCCGGGCCACAGCAGCATCACCAGCCACACCGCGAACCCGACGAGGAAGGCGCGCGTCACCGACGCTCCCACCAGCCCCGCGATCAGCTCGCCCGTCGACAGCGGCGGCATTAGGTAATCGACGATATTGCCCTGGATCTTGCCGACCAGCAGCGAGAAGCTCGAATTGGCGAAGGCGTTCTGGATCATCGCCATGACGATCAGCCCGGGCGCCAGGAAATTGGCGAACGGAACGCCGAGCACGGTGCGGCCGGCGCGACCCAAGGCGATGGTGAAAATCGCCAGATACAGGAGGGTCGTGATCGCCGGCGCCCAGACCGTCTGCATCTGGACCTTGAAGAACCGGCGCACCTCCTTGATATACAGGGTCTTGAGGCCTCCCCAATTGACGCCCTTCAGCACCGGTTCGCCCGGCGCGTTGCGCACCCAATTCTGAGGCTGATCGTTCACGGGTGAGCGCCTATCGGGTGGCGACTTTCCCCGCAAGTTTGGAGCAGAGTTACAAGATGTCCTGGACCGACGAGCGCATCGAGCGCCTGAAGAAGATGTGGCACGACGGCGCCACCGCGAGCCAAATCGCCGACGATCTCGGCGGAGTGAGCCGCAATGCGGTCATCGGCAAGGCGCACCGCCTCGGGCTCGAACAGCGCCCTTCGCCGGTCAAGCCGGGCGAAGACAAGGTAGCGAAGAAGGCAGCGCCCGCTGCGGCTGCGGCTGCGGCCGCCGCCGCGCCCAAGCCGAAATTGGACGCGCCGGTTGCGCCGGCGGCTGCGGCCGCTCCAGTGGCGCTCCCCATGCAGCCCGGCGCCGCGCGGCGCCCGCACACCGAGCTGCAATATCGCTCGATCGGTCCCGGCGGCTTCATCCGCCAGGGTCCCGGCGACCAGCAGCCGCCGATCCCGCCCGCTCCGCCGCGCCGCCTGGTGCCGGCCAAACCGAGCCCCAAGGTCGCCGAAAAGACCAGCCTGCTCGAATTGAACGACCGCATCTGCAAGTGGCCGATCGGGCATCCGGGCGAGCCCGACTTTCACTTCTGCGGCGAGGCGTCGAACCCGGGCTTTCCCTATTGCGTCGCGCATTGCGGGGTCGCTTATCAGGCGCAGCTCCCGCGCCGCGACCGCCGTCCGCCCCCGCCCCTCCCCTTCGGCGGGCCGCGAGTACGCTAAGACACGTTCCTCCCCAGTCGCAGGCTGGGGAGGGGAACCATTCACCACAGAGTGAATGGTGGAGGGGTAGAAGGCGTCAGCGCCAATTATCCCTCCACCAGCTTCGCTGGTCCCCCTCCCCTCGAGCTGTGCCCGCAGGGAGGAGAATCTGCCTCAGGCGTGCTCGGCCTCGGCGTTGACGGTCTGCTGCGAGGCTGGCTGCTCGCCTCCGATCGCCGAGCGCTCCGCGTCCTGCGACCCGCCGATGTCGATCTTCCTCGGCTTCATCGCCTCGGCAATCTCGCGCACCAGGTCGATCGCGAGCAACCCGTCCTTGAGGTCCGCGCCCTTGATCTGGATATGGTCGGCAAGCGCGAAGCGCCGCTCGAACGAACGGTTGGCGATCCCGCGATAGACGTAATTGCTAACCTTTTCGTCAGACTCGTCGCTCTTGCGGCCCGAGACCAGCAGCACGTTCTGCTGTGCTGTGATGTCGATCTCGTCGGGCTTGAACCCGGCCACCGCGAGCTCGATGCGGTACTGGTTGTCGCCAAGCTTGATCAGGTCGAACGGCGGGTAATTCTCGCCGGCCGGGCCGACGCTCGAATTCTCCAGCATGTCGAACAGGCGGTCGAAGCCGACGGTGGAACGCCGGTACGGCGCAAAATCGAAAGCACTACGCATAATCAGGTCCTCCTCTTTTTGAGCAAGGCGAGGAGCGGCCCATCGAGGCCGCGAACCTCGTCGCCGGACCCAACGGGCGTCCGGCGTCGCGGATTTGGAAATGCCGTTGGCGATATCAAGACCTGTGGAAAACGCCGCGCTCCAAGCTTGGCACGCTTCGAATCCGCGCCGTATAGCTTGCCGCAATGGCTGACCTCTTCTCGTCTTCCGCCAATCCCCCGCCCGACAGCTACGACGCGTCGGCGATCGAGGTGCTGGAGGGGCTCGAGCCGGTCCGCCGCCGCCCCGGCATGTACATCGGCGGGACCGACGCCCGCGCCCTCCACCACCTCGCCGCCGAGGTCATCGACAATTCGATGGACGAAGCGGTCGCCGGCCACGCCACCCGCATCGAAGTCGAGCTCGCGCCCGGCAACCGCCTCACCGTCAGCGACAATGGGCGCGGCGTCCCCGTTGACCCGCACCCCAAATATCCCGGCAAGTCGGCGCTCGAAGTGATCATGACCATGCTCCACTCGGGCGGGAAGTTCGACGGCAAGGCCTATTCCACCTCCGGCGGCCTCCACGGAGTCGGCGTCAGCGTCGTCAACGCGCTGTCGAGCGAAACCATCGTCGAGGTCGCGCGCGAGAAAAAGCTGTACCGCCAGACCTTCGCCCGCGGAGTCGCCACCTCGCAGCTGGAGGACGCCGGCGCCGCCCCGAACCGCCGCGGCACGACGACCACCTTCACGCCCGACGCCGAAATCTTCGGCGCCGGCGCGGCCTTCTCGCCCGAGCGCCTCTACAAGCTTGCGCGGTCCAAGGCGTATCTGTTCGCCGGGGTCGAGATCCGCTGGCGCTGCGACCCCTCGCTCGCCTCCGCGGAAGTCCCGGAACAAGCCGTGTTCCAGTTCCCCGGCGGCCTCGCCGACCACCTCGCCGAGCAGGTCGGCGACCGCCCCGCCGTCACCAACCTGCCGTTCGTCGGCAAGCAAGACTTCCCCCCGGATGCGACCGCAACCCCGCAGGGCAGCGCCGAATGGGCGGTCGCCTGGCCGCTCTACAGCGACGGCTCGGAATCCTATTACTGCAACACCATCCCGACCCCCGACGGCGGCACCCACGAAGCCGGCCTCCGCGCGGCCCTCACCAAGGGTATCCGCGCGTTCGGCGAGCTGGTCGGCACCAAGCGCGCCAAGGAAATCACCGCCGAAGACGTGATGAATGGCGTCGAGCTCATGCTCAGTATCTTCATCCGCAACCCGCACTTCCAGAGCCAGACCAAGGACCGCCTGACCAGCCTTGAGGCGGCGCGCTTCGTCGAGGCCGCCGTGCGCGACCATTTCGACCATTTTCTCGCCGACAACATGGACCGCGGCCGCGCCCTCCTCGGCGCCATCGTCGAGCGCGCCGAGGATCGCCTCAAGCGCCGCGCCGAGCGCGAGGTCCAGCGCAAGACCGCCACCAGCGCGCGCAAGCTGCGCCTCCCCGGCAAGCTCACCGACTGCGCCAACGACGACGCGGCCGGCACCGAACTCTTCATCGTCGAGGGTGACAGCGCCGGCGGCTCGGCCAAGCAGGCGCGCGACCGCAAGACGCAGGCCATCCTGCCCCTCCGCGGCAAGATCCTCAACGTCGCCAGCGCCACCGCCGAGAAGATCCGCGCCAACAGCGAGATCGCCGACCTCACGCTGGCGCTCGGCTGCGGCGCGCGCGACAAGTGGAACGAGGACGCGCTGCGCTACGAGCGCATCGTCATCATGACCGACGCCGACGTCGACGGCGCCCACATCGCGACCTTGCTGATGAC
>JBDTXI010000069.1:0-5496 GCA_040006255.1 Sphingomicrobium sp. | reverse complement strand
CGCGGTAGCTCCTGACCTCGTCGCGAAACAGCGCGGTGATCATCTCCTCGTTGGTCGGGCCATAGAGGATTTCGCGCTCGTGGCGATCGCGGATGCGCAGCATCTCGGGCCCGTAAGCGTCGTAGCGGCCGCTCGTCCGCCACAGGTCGGCCGATTGCAGCGTCGGCATCAGCATCTCGATCGCGCCCGACCTGTTCTGCTCGTCGCGGACGATGTCCTCGATCTTCTTGAGCACGCGGAAGCCGAGCGGCAGCCAGGCGTAAATGCCCGCCGCCGTCTGGCGCACGAGGCCGGCGCGTAGCATCAGCTTGTGGCTGACGATCTGGGCGTCGGCGGGGCTCTCCTTGAGAACCGGCAGAAAAGCTCGGGACCAGCGCATCGCGCCGCGCTCTAGCGGTCAAGCCTTGCGGCTGGCAACCGCACAGGGGTCTGTGGCTGATGCGACACAGGAATGGGAGAAAGAGCAACGGATGTTAAATGCGCCGTGACACCCCTGCCCGCCCGGCCTAGCGTCTGCCCATCCGAACAAACTGGCCTTGGGTCGTTGGGTTCGGGATCGCGGCTGAAGTGTCGCAATGCTGGCGCGTCGGGGGACGAGCCGATTTGCGATAATTGGGGACGTCGCCGCGACGACATCCAAGGGGGTTGACGAGCAATCGTCACGCAGGACGCCCGGATCGCCCGTCGATCCGGGCGTTTGCTTTTCCGCGGAAAATTCATTCCCAACCTCCGACTTCGCGAACGCCGCACGCGGTTGTCGCGCCAGCTCAATTCGCGCGTGGTTTCTTTTGCGCCGCACTGGTGGCAATTGCAGCGAACCGATGAGCGAAAAGATCAAACGTCCAGCGACCATCCTCGTCGAAGGCGGGCGGCGCAAGTCATGGCGCGGCCGGCTGGTCAACGTGCCGGTCGAGCGCGCCTCGACCATCCTGTTCGACAGCGTTGCCGAACTCACCGGCAGCAGCCCCGCGCTTGGCGAATATCGCTACGGGCTGCAGGGCACCGCGACCCATTGGGCGCTGTCGGAAGCTTTGACCGAGCTTGAGCCGGGAGCCGCCGGAACCGCGCTCTGCTCGTCCGGCCTCGCCGCGATCACGGGGGCATTGCTTGCCGTTCTTTCGAGCGGCGACGAGCTGCTGGTCACCGACAGCGTCTATGGCCCCACCCGCAAGTTCTGCGAGACGATCCTCAAACGCTTCGGCGTCGCCACCCGCTACTACGATCCGCTGGCGGGCGCCGGCATTGCCGAGCTCATTGGCGACAAAACGCGCGCAATCCTGCTCGAAAGCCCGGGCTCACTGACTATGGAAGTGCAGGACGTGCCTGCGATCTGCGCGGTCGCCCGCGAACGCGGCATCGTGACGCTGCTCGACAACACCTGGGCCACTCCGCTGTTCTTTCCCGCGATGGCCGCCGGCGTGGACATCTCCATCCTCGCCGCGACCAAATATGTCGGCGGGCACGCCGACGTGATGATCGGCGCCGCCACCGCGACGGAGCAATATTTAGCCGCGCTGCAGCGAACCTTCTGGGACCTCGGCCATGCCCTTTCGCCCGACGACGCCTGGCTCGGCTCGCGCGGCTTGAGGACGATGGCGGTTCGCCTCAAGCAGCACGAAGCGAACGCGCTCGCCGTCGCCCGCTGGCTGAAGCAGCAGCCGCGCGTGGGGGCGGTCCTTCATCCGGCCCTCCCCGATTGCCCCGGCCACGAGCATTGGAAGCGCGATTTCAAGGGATCGTCGGGCCTGTTCGCGTTTGAGCTCGACGGCAATACCACCGCCTTCGTCGACCGTCTCGAGCTGTTCGGGATCGGCTTCAGCTGGGGCGGCTACGAAAGCCTCGCTTTGCCCGTCCACCCCGTCCGGACCGTGTCAAAAGCCCCGGCGGAAAACCTGGTCCGTCTGCACATCGGTCTCGAGGATCCCGACGACCTGATCGAGGATCTGGCGCACAGCCTTGCCAGCCTCTCGGCCTAGTCCGCAGGCGTTATTTCCACTTCAACGTAGCGTCGAAGCGATGTTGCTCGGCACCGGTGGTGACGAGGATCGTCAGCGGCTGATCCGCACGGCGCCCGAACACCGACTTGGGCACGTCGAACACGTAATAGCCGCCCCACGCCTTCTGCGGCGCCACGTCGAGCGGCGTGTCGAGCACCTGATTGATCGCGTCGAGCGTTTGCGCTCCCGGGATCAGCCAGCCGTCCGTTGTCTGGTCCTGCCCCAGGGTGGACGATGCGTTCGTGCCGGACGCCGAGCTCCCGCCCGGAACAGGAGCGGTCGACTGCGCGGTCATTCCGCTCGCTTGCTGGCTCGCCAATTCCGCCAGATTGTTGCGGTTCTGCATGTCCACGGTCGCCGCATAATGCGATTCGCGCTCAACCAGATCCTTGCCTTTGATGAACTTCTCCAGCGGCGTCGGCGTCAGCACGGTGCCGTCGGCGAGCTTCAGGGTCACTTGCTCGGCCCCAAACGGAAACGGCTTGGCGCCGAGGTTCATCACCAGCACGCGCACCGTCCCCCGCTCGCGTACTTCGGCACCCGGCGAGATCACCCGCACGAGCGCGGTCGAGGTCCGGTCGTCGATCGCCTGAACGCCGGCGTGCCCGACCAACTTCAGAGAATTGAGCACAACCCGGTAGCTGTGCGCCCCGGCAGGCGCGGCGAGCAGGCTGAACAGAAACGCGAATGGAATCGATCGTCTCATCGTTGACCCTCGATTGGCTGGATGGCGAGACGAATGTTAGCGCTATCTTCGCACGTGGCAATGCCTTGTTGTGCGTTGAGGTGCATGTCGCGGGAATGGTAGCGGAGGAGGGACTTGAACCCCCGACACGCGGATTATGATTCCGCTGCTCTAACCAGCTGAGCTACTCCGCCCCTTCAGGCCATGAAGGCGTCTTCCGAGGACGACCCGGAGGCGCGCGATATAGGTAGATGGGCCAGACCGGTCAACGCGGAGGAACCGCTTAAGGCTGCTCTCGTTAAGCCCGCCATGGAGGCGCTTCAACTATGGACCCGCTGACCCCGCTCGACACTCTGTGCCGGATTATTCTGCGTGCCCGCGAATATGAAGCGCAGACCGCGACCGACTACGACGGCAACGAAACCGCCGACACCGTCGACGACGAGGACGGAGGCACGCTGTCCGTCCTCGACGACACCATTAACGACAGCGTCGAGGAAGAGCTTTACGCGGCGTTCGAAGACCTCGGCGAGGATCAGCTGGCGGAAGTCATGGCCTTCTGCTGGGTCGGCCAGGGGACCTTTGAAGCCGGCGATTGGGACGAAGCGTTCGAAGAGGCGCAGTCGCTGGTCGGCGAAGGCACCGCCGGGGCAATCTCCGAGCTGCTCGATCAGCCCATGCTTGCCTCGGTGCTCGAGGCCGGCCTCGCCGCGTTCGACCTCAGCTGCGACGGCGTCGGCGACCTCAGTTAGGCGCCGCGGAAGGGATAGACGCCGAGCGTCTCCCACGGTCCGTCCAGATATCGGTGCAGGCCGAGCCCGCTGATTGCCAGCGGCCGCGCCGTGTACCCGCGTTCCAGGTCTACGATCAGCGTCCGCGCAACTTTCGGCGCGACCTTGTTCTGAATGGTGACGTGCGGTCGCCAGCCGAAGCTGTCCTGCGCCCCGAGCAGCCCATGAAGATCGGCGGCGAGCTCCTCGCGAAGACGATCGAGGTCCGGCGAGACCACGCGAAAGGCGACTCCGCCGCCGAGGTCCATCAGTCCCGCGATATTTGCCGCCGGCGGTGCAGACCGCGCCGCCTGCGCGAGGCGCGCCCGAAGCTCGGTTTCGGCGGACGGCGGCAGGGCATGGAAGACCGTTAAATGCGCCGGCACCTGGTTGCGCTCGACCGGGTAATGCGCCCGCCTAAGCCCCTCGAGCCACGAAAAATCGCCTTGCGCGATCTCCGCGGTGACGATCAGCGCCCCGGCCACTGGTCCCGCGCCAGCTCTTCGAGGCGCTCGAATTCCGCTTGGCCGAGGGTGGCGACGAGTTTTTCTCCCTCGACTCGCGCGCTGGCCCAAGGCAGCCGGCGCAACGTCTCGCCGACCGCCGCGACCCCGCCCTGCGACACCACGACATAGCTCAATTCCCCGCTAGCGCAGCCGGCCATCGCATCGACGCAGCGGGCGCTCTCGCTTCCATCGACAACGACCGGCGCCCGAGTCATCAGCGAAACCGGGAAGAGCGTCTCGGCAGGGCTTGCAGCGCTCGCTTCGGCGGCCGCGCGCGCGCCCTCCTCGACCCGCGCCTGCCGGCCAAGCCAGCGCCAAATCCCGAACAGATCGACGGCGAGCAGAACGACATTGGTCCACAGCAGCGCCGGCTGGTGCGTCATTGCGCCGACCGCCAACCAGCACAGAGCGCCAACGGTGAACACGGCGAAACCGTAGCCAGTGACCCGCGCGCCGAGGTTGGAAGCCGTCATCAGCGCGGCGAGGATGGTCGCGGCGGTTGCCGCCCAGGAAATCGTGTCAGCCATTAGAACGCAATGCGCGGGGCCCGCCGAAGGTTCAGATCTCGACCTGGCTGCCGAGTTCGACGACGCGGTTGGTCGGCAGCTTGAAGAATTCCATCGCGCTCTCGGCGTTGCGCAGCATCCACGCGAACAGCTTCTCGCGCCAGATCGCCATCCCCGGCCGCGACGATGCCAGCAACGTCTGCCGGGCGAGGAAGAAGCTAGTGTCCATCATCTTGCATTGCGGCCCGCAGTTCTTGAGCTGCGCTAGTGCGGCGGGGACGTCGATTTCCTCCATGAAGCCGTAGCGCAGGACGACGCGGAAGAAGCCCGAGCCGTAATCGCGCTGCTCGACCCTCTTCTCCAGCGGGACGTAGGGCACGTCCTCGATCCGCACCGTCAGCAGGATCACGCGATCGTGGAGCACCTTGTTGTGCTTGAGGTTGTGCAGCAGCGCATGGGGCACCCCGCTCGCCGAGCTGGTCATGAACACCGCGGTCCCCGGCACCCGGGCCGCGCTCGGCGCCGCCGACTTGATGAAAATCTCCATCGGCAGGCTGGCCTCGTTCATCCGGTCGATCATCAGCTTGCGGCCCTTCGCCCAGGTCGTGAGGAAGGTGAAGGCGACCGCTCCGATCAGCAGCGGGAACCAGCCGCCGTCGGGGATCTTGAGCATGTTCGCCGTCAGGTACGTGAAATCGACCGAGAAGAAGAGGACGAGCAGTCCGGCAACGACATATTTGTTCCAGTTCCACATGTGCCTGAGGACAACCGAAATCAGAACCGTGTCGATCATCATCGCGCCGGTCACCGCGATGCCATAAGCGGCCGCCAGGTTGGACGAGGTGCGGAACGTCAGGACGAGGATGATCACCATCGTCAAGAGCGCCCAGTTGACCACCGGAATGTAGATCTGACCAGCCGCGCTTTCGCTGGTGTGGGTAATTCTGAGGCGCGGGATGAAGCCCAGCTGGATCGCCTGCTGGGTGACCGAAAAGGCGCCGGAAATCACCGCCTGGCTGGCGATGATCGTGG
>JBDTXI010000068.1:0-6330 GCA_040006255.1 Sphingomicrobium sp. | reverse complement strand
AGGCCTTCAACATGGCCAAGCTGTGGAACCTGCCGGTCATCTACGCGATCGAGAACAACCGCTATGCGATGGGCACCAGTATCGAGCGCTCCTCGTCCGAGCCGTTGCTGTACCGGCGCGGCGAAAGCCATCGCATTCCCGGCTTCCAGGTCGACGGAATGGATGTGCTCGCGGTGCGCGCCGCGGCCGAAGTCGCGCTCGACTGGACACGAAGCGGCAAGGGGCCGCTGATCATCGAATTCATGACCTACCGCTACCGCGGCCACTCGATGTCCGACCCGGCGCGTTACCGCACGCGCGAGGAAGTGCAGGACGTGCGCGAGCACCGCGACCCGATCCTCCACGCTGAGCGCGATCTCGAGGCGATGGGCGTCAAGGAAGAGGAACTCAAGGCGATCGACAAGGAAATCAAGGACATCGTCGTCGCCGCTGCGAAGTTTGCTGAAGAAGCGCCGGAACCCGACGCGTCCGAACTGACCACCGACGTGCTGGTGGGGACCTACTGATGCCGACCGAGCTCAAGATGCCCGCGCTTTCCCCGACGATGGAAGAGGGCACGCTCGCCAAGTGGCTGGTCAAGGAAGGCGATGCGGTCAAGTCGGGCGACATCCTCGCCGAGATCGAGACCGACAAGGCGACCATGGAATTCGAAGCGGTCGACGAAGGCACAATCGCCAAGATCCTCGTCGCCGAAGGCACCGACGGCGTGAAGGTAGGCCAGCCGATCGCGATTCTCGCCGGCGACGGCGAGGAGGTCGGCGCGGCACCGACGCCCGCTGCGGCGGAAGCGGCGCCCAAGCCCGCGATGACCGAAGAGCCCTCGGTGCCCGAGCCGGCATCGCAGCAGGAGGAGGCGACCCCGACTCCGCGCCGGATGGAGACCGCGGCGCGCGAGCTGGTCGCCGACGTCGCCAAGACCCGCGACGATCCCGAAGCGCCCGAAGGCACGCCGCTGGTCAGCACCACGGTGCGCGACGCGCTGCGCGACGCGATGGCCGAGGAGATGCGCCGCGACGAGCGCGTATTCGTGATCGGCGAGGAGGTCGCCGAATACCAGGGCGCGTACAAGGTCACGCAGAACCTGCTGCAGGAGTTCGGGCCCAAGCGCGTGGTCGACACGCCGATCACCGAATATGGTTTTGCCGGGCTCGGCACCGGCGCGGCGATGGGCGGCCTGCGCCCGATCGTCGAGTTCATGACCTTCAACTTCGCGATGCAGGCGATCGACCACATCATCAATTCGGCGGCCAAGACCAATTACATGTCGGGCGGCCAGATGCGCTGCCCGATCGTGTTTCGCGGTCCCAACGGCGCCGCCGCCCGCGTCGCCGCGCAGCACAGCCAGAATTATGCGCCATGGTACGCCAGCGTGCCGGGCCTGATCGTCATCGCGCCGTACAGCGCGGCCGACGGCAAGGGGCTGCTAAAGGCCGCGATCCGCACCGACGATCCGGTCGTCTTCCTCGAGAACGAGCTGCTCTACGGCCAGCATTTCGACGTTCCCCAGCTCGACGATTACGTCCTTCCGATCGGCAAGGCGCGGATCGTCCGCCCGGGCAAGGACGTGACAATTGTCAGTTATTCGATCGGCGTAGGCGTGGCGCTCGAAGCCGCGCAGGAGCTGATGGGGCAGGGCATCAATGCCGAGGTGATCGACCTGCGCACGCTGCGCCCGCTCGACAAGGCGACGATGCTCGAGAGCCTGCGCCGGACCAACCGCATGGTGGTGGTCGAGGAAGGCTGGCCAACCTGCTCGATCAGCTCGGAAATCATCGCCATCGCCATGACCGAAGGGTTCGACGACCTCGACGCGCCGGTGCTTCGCGTGACCGATGTCGACGTCCCGCTGCCCTATGCCGCGAACCTCGAGAAGATCGCGCTGATCAAGGCCGCGCAAGTGGTCGAGGCGGTGAAGGCCGTCTGCTATCGCTGAGCGAGCGCTCGATTCCGATCGCCTGACGGCGCTTGCCACCATCCCCGCGGCCGTCCGGCCGGCTTTCGCCACCCTGTGGAATCTTGACCTCGCTCTGGCCGACGTGGTGGCGACGACGAGCGAGCCGGCGCTCGGCGCGATCCGCCTCGCCTGGTGGCGCGAGCGGCTGGAGGAGCTCGACAACCAGGCGCCGCTCCCCGGTGAGCCACGCCTCATCGCCATCGCTCGCCAGCTGGTTGGCCGCGGCGTCAGCGGCATGGAATTGTCGAAGCTCGAAGACGCGTGGCTACCAATGCTCGAGCCATTGCCGTGGGGCGATGCGCAGGCGGACGGCCTGAGTTTGCGCGGGCGAATCCTGTTTGGAATCGGCGCCCGGCTTCTCGGGGGCGAACCGGCGAATGCTCAAGCCACGGGGGCATTCTGGTCGCTGGTCGATGGGGCAAGGCATTGCAGCGATCCCGTATCGCGCGATCTCCTGCTGAACGCGGCGCGAACCGTCACCTTTCCGCTTAAGGTGCCGCGAAACGTGCGGCCGTTGACGGTGCTTGCCGCCGTTGCGGTAGCGGAGATCAAGGACCCGAGCAGCGGCGTAGCGCGGGTGATGGCCGCCTTGCTGCACCGCCAGACCGGGCGCTTTGCTTCGCTCTAGTTGACAGAAGTTTCTCCAAACCGGATGAGACCCGCGCCGAATGTCCGTCTGGATGGAGGTGCCCGATGGCACGTTTCCTCGCCGGGGCCGCGGCCTGCTTTCTGTTCCTCACCGGCGCCTTGCTGCTGTGGCAGTCGCGTGCGCAAGGGCCGTTGCTTCCCGGAGCGCCGGCGCCGCGCGGGGCAAGTGCGCCGTTCATGATGGCTGCCCAGCCGATCGAGGCGCCCGAAGCGAGCGCCAAGAACCGCGAGGAACGGCGCTTCAGCCGCGCCGACAAGAACAAGGACGGCAAGATCGAGGCCGACGAGATCTTCGCCGCGCGGCACAAGGCGTTCGCCAAGCTCGACGTCAACGGCAATGGCTCGCTCAGCTTCGAGGAATGGGCGGTAAAGACGATCGACAAGTTCAAGGGCGCGGACCGCGACCGCTCGGGCTGGCTCACCCCCGCCGAATACGCCACCACCGCCCCGCCGCCGCCCAAGCACAAGACCTGCAGCTGCGGAGCCGCATACGGCTCCCGGCCTGCGGATGACAGTCAGTAGGCCCACAAACCTCCGCTCGTCCTGAGCGGAGTGCCAAAGGCACGGAGTCGAAGGGCGTGTCGCACCGCCGTCCTGGCTACGCCCTTCGACTCGCTCAGGACAAACGAATGTTACGCGAGCTCCAGCGTGGCTTGATCAATCTCCACCAACCATTCGCGCAGCTTTTCCCGCGCGCGGTCGGTGTAGGCTTTCTTGCGGTCGGCGCGTTTGCCGCGGGTGTCGAGCGGGGGCATCAGGCCGAAATTGACGTTCATCGGCTGAAAGGTGTCGGCGTCGGCGCCGCCGGTGATGTGGCCGAGCAAGGCGCCGAGCGCGGTCTCGGCCGGGGGGGAGGGCAGGCTTGCGCCGCGCAGCTCCGCCGCCGCGAAGCTCGCCGCGAGCAAGCCGACCGCAGCGCTTTCGAGATAGCCCTCGCAGCCGGTGATCTGGCCGGCGAAGCGGATGTTGGGCTTGGACTTGAGGCGTAGTTCTCGGTCGAGCAGCAGGGGTGAGTTGATGAAGCTGTTGCGGTGGATCCCGCCGAGCCGCGCGAACTCCGCATTCTCAAGGCCGGGAATGGTGCGGAAGACGCGCACTTGCTCCCCGTGCTTCAGCTTGGTCTGAAAGCCGACCATGTTCCACAAGGTGCCGAGCGCATTGTCCTGCCGCAGCTGGACGACCGCGTATGGCCAGCGCCCGGTGCGTGGATTGTCGAGGCCGACCCCCTTCATCGGGCCGTAACGCAGCGTCTCGGGGCCGCGCTCGGCCATGACCTCGACTGGCATGCAACCCTCGAAATAGGGCGTGTCCTTTTCCCAGTCGTGGAACGGCATCTTTTCGCCGGCCACCAGAGCCGCTACGAAATCCTCGTACTGGGGCTTGTCGAGGGGGCAGTTGATGTAATCCTTGCCGCCCTTATCCCAGCGCGCGGCCATCCAGGCGATGTCCATGTCGACGCTGTCGCGGTGAACGATCGGGGCGATCGCGTCGAAGAAAGCGAGGGCGCCTTCGCCAGTTTGCGCGGCGATCGCCTCGGCCAGCCTCGATCCGGTAAGCGGGCCGGTAGCGATGATGACCGGGTGATCGGGCAGGGCGTCGATCCGCTCGCGGACGATGGTGATGTTCGGGTGCGCTTCGATCGAGCGGGTGACCTCGGCGGCGAAGGCTTCGCGGTCGACGGCAAGGGCGGAGCCGGCGGGGACGCGATGCGTGTCGGCGGCGCGCATGATGAGGGAGCCGAGCGCGCGCATTTCCTGGTGGAGCAGGCCGACGGCATTGTGCTCGGCATCGTCGGAGCGAAAGCTGTTCGAGCAGACCATCTCGGCGAGGCGATCGGTGTCGTGCGCCGGAGTCGTGTCGCCGCCGCCGCGCATTTCGCTGAGGCGAATGCGCAAGCCGGCTTCGGCAAGCTGCCACGCGGCTTCGCTTCCCGCGAGTCCGCCGCCGATGATGTGGATGTCGAATGTCATTGAGGGGCTGTTAGTCCGCGCGCGAGCCGCTATCCAGCATTCGTGCTTACGGCCCTTCTGCTCGCCGCCAGTCAAGCGGTGGAACTCGGCGGAACCCGCTACGGCGTGGATGAAGCGATGCCGGCCCACATGCCCAACCTGCTGTGGTCCGACGAGTTCGACCGCGCTTCGCTCGACACGACCAAATGGAGCTTCGATACCTCGCGCAACAAGGTCGGCTGGTACAACGGTGAGTTGCAATATTATGCCGCCGACCGCCCGCAAAATCTGCGGCTCGAGAACGGGCTTCTGGTCATCGAATTGCGTAATGACCCGCAGCTTTTGCGCAAGCTCCCCGACTGGGGGAAGCAGAAGTACAGCTCGGCCAAGATCACGACCAAGGACAAGGTGGCCTTCGACAGCGGCTTCGTCGAGGTGTCCGCCAAGCTGCCCTGCGCGCGCGGCACCTGGCCGGCCATCTGGATGATGCCACAGAACGACGCGCCGTGGCCCGACGGCGGCGAGATCGATATCCTCGAGCAGGTCGGATCGCAGCCCAACGTCGCCCACGCAACGCTGCACACCGCGCTGTTCAACCACACCCGCCACAACGGCCGCGGCGCCGAGACATCCGTAGCCACGGCGTGCACCGCCTTCCACCGCTACCAGCTCGCGTGGACGGGCGACGCCATCACCATCGGGGTCGACGGCCAGGCCTATATGCAGGTCAGGAACGATCAGCCGGGCGGGCGCGGGGCATGGCCGTTCGATGCGCCCTTCTACCTGATCCTCAACCTCGCGATGGGCGGCGACTGGGCCGCGGCCAAGGGCATCGACGATGCCGCTTTGCCGCAGCGGATGGAGGTCGATTACGTCAGGATATGGGAAATGCCGCCCGAGAAAGCCCAGCCAAGCGCGAACTGACCCTGCGCATCATAGGCGTCAGAGCGTAGGCAACTCGGCCTGTGTCTTGTCGACGAGCAGTGCCTCGATGTCGGGGATGGGCCGACCGCTCATCTCCTTGTTGATGGTGCACACGATCCTTCTCTCCACATCTTTATGGAGGCTCTTCTTGAGCACTCCTAGTGCCTTGGGCGGGGCGACGATGGCGAGGGCTTCGAAGTCGTTCCGGAGGACGCGTTTTTTCAGCTCGTCGGCCGCCTCCTTGATCCAGCGATCCTCCTCGAGCTGGTGGAAATCGGTCTCCTCCATCGCCGACCGGCTGGGGTGGCCGGTGGTCGGGGCGGCGGTCCCCGGCGCATCGGTTCGATAGTCGCGGTCCTTCTTGTCCTTCCGCTCTTCGTGAGCCTCGGTACGCAGGTCGATCTGGTTCTCGTCGCCGTGGTTGCGGAAAAACAGCACCTTGCGGCCGTCGGCGACCAAGACCAGGGCATTGTGGGGAAGGGACATCGGGAATTTCTCCTCGGGTACGAATGAGAACGCCTGCCCCGCGCTGCGGTTGCAGCGGTTCGCCGCAGATTAGTTGCTCCCCACCATCTTCGCGGCAGGGAGAATTTTACTCCGCTTCCGGGTCGGCGGGCTTGTCGAGCTCGCTTTCGCCGATTGTCGCGCCTTCGTCGGGGGCGATCTCGTCGCCGCCATCGAGCTCGATCTCCTCGTCGCTTTCGTCGATCTTGGCGACGCTGACGACATGTTCGCCCTCAGCGACGCGGAAGATCGTCACGCCCTGCGTGCTGCGGCCCATCACGCGGATGTCGCCGACGGTGGTGCGGATCATCTTGCCCTGGTTGGTGACGAGCATCAGCGCCTCGCCCTGGT
>JBDTXI010000067.1:0-9387 GCA_040006255.1 Sphingomicrobium sp. | reverse complement strand
CCGGCTTGTGGAAGACGATGCACAAGCTCGAGCAGATGATCCACATCTCCAAGAGCCTCGACAAGACGCTCGAGGACAAGGCCAACGAACTCGACGCCACCGACCCGGCCAAGGCCAAGGCGATCCGCGAGACCGCCTTGTTCTACACGCGCCAGCGGACAACCGATCTGCTGACCCAGATGGCGGTCACGGTGCAGGGCTATCTCGCGCTCGACCTCGTCAAGAAAAACAATGTCGAGCTGGTCAAAGGCGTCGACCGCGCCTCGACCACCACCGTCTCCGCGCTGCGCACCGCCGTCACCGTCGCCCAGGCGATGACCAACCAGAAGCTGGTGCTCGAGCAGATCGGAGCGCTCAATACGACGACCGCCGGGATGATCGATTCGACCGGCGAGATGCTGCGCACGCAAACGGGCGCGATCCACGAGCAGGCCGCTTCGTCGACCATCCCGCTCGAGACGCTGCAGCGTGCGTTCCAGAATATCTACGACACCATGGACCAGATCGACCAGTTCAAGCTCCAGGCCCTCGTCAACATGAAGCAGACCGTCAACACACTCGGCAACGAGGTCGAGAAGTCGAAGGGCTATATTGCGCGGGCCGAAGGCGTGAACCAGGCCAAGCTGGAAGGGACGGCGTCGCCGTTCACCCCGATCGAGGCGAAGTGACGGAAGTTACGGATAAAGTTGAACGGGCGATCGCGCGGTTCGAGCGCGTCACCCGGCAAATCGACGAGCGCGGCGGCCCCGTGCGCGCGGCGGCGCGGCGCGAACGCGAGCGGCTGAACTCGGACGTCAAGCGGCGGGTGACCCGCGTCGGCGTTGCCATCGGGCTTGTCAGCATCGTCACCATCGTCATCGGATTCATCATGCCGATCGGAATGTTCGGCTTCCTCGCCGCGGTCGGGCTCGCGATCGGCATTGCTGCCCTCCTCGCCTTCGCGCCTTCGGCGGAGCGAAGCGTCGCGGCCCCGTCGACCGACCTTGCCAACGGCGAGATGGTGCAGCGCTTCGATTCCTACCTTTACCGTACGCGCCGGTCGCTCCCCGCCCCGGCCCAGGCGCAGATCGACGCGATCAGCGCGGTTCTTCCGCCGCTTCGCCAGACTCTGCAGCGCGTCGAGACGCTCGACCCGGACGCGCAGGACGCGCGGCGGCTGATGTCGATCCACCTGCCCGGCCTGGTCGATCGCTACATGCACGTGCCCGCCGCCTTCCGCTCGGACCAGGATGGCGAAGGCAAAACGGTCGATGAACGGCTCGTCGAAGGGCTCGCCGCGGGGCGCACCGCGCTGGTCGAGATTTCCGAAAAGCTGGCGCGCGCGGACATGGCGGCGTTCGAGACGCAGGGCCGCTTCATCACCGCGCGTTACGGTCAGGACGGCCCCGAAGCGGCTGTTCCGGAGAAGCCGATTACGTAGAAATCATCGGAAGCTGATTGATTTTCTCCGCCGTGCTATGCAGTTCGCCGGGTAGGTCTGTGGGGCGCGTCGGGAATGGCAACGCGATTCTGGGGGACATTGCAGTGGCCCGCGGTGTCCGCGCCGCGGCTCCCCGAACGCGTGCCCGACCTCAAGCGGCCCTGGCTCTACCTCTTCGAGATTTTTTGGTTCGCCAGTTTCGCGCTCGCCATCGTCGGCCCGATCGCCGGCACCTGGTACCGCTTCACGACGCCCGGCGAGAACAGCCAGCTCATGCTCGGCAGCCGCGGCGGGCTCGCTTTGTCGCGCGACGACCTCACCGAGGTGCGCTTCCCCGTCGGCTCGGCGGCCAAGGCCGCGGGCATCCGGTCGGGCGACAAGATCGTCGCCATCGACGGACTGCCGGTGGCGAAAGCGGTTCCGCTCGACCCGACCAAGGCGCTGGGGCCGGGCCACGCGACCGACACCGATTACGCTCTGTTCTCGACCCTGATCGAAGGCAACCAGCCGATCGACCTCGACCTGACCCTGCGCTCACAAGCGGGGGAGATGCGCGAGTTTCACGTGCAGACCGGCGAGCAGCACATCGGCCAGGCAGCGCGCAGCCTGCATTTGTCGCCCGCGATGCTCAGCGTCGTCGACCTGTTCCACGTCCTCACCTACCCCTTCCTGCTGTTCGCCGCCTGGATCCTCCACCGCCGCAAGCGCGAGGATTTGATCAGCTCGGTGCTCTCGCTGGCGGTGTTGCTGACGATCGGCGCGGAGCAACCTTCGGCGAGCTTCCTCAGCTTCATCGCGCATATTCCCGAGAGCTGGCACCGGCATTTGTACGATCTCGGCAACGTCTGCCTGCTCGCCGGAATCCTGCTCTTTCCCTTCGGCCAGCTGAAGCCGCGGATCGTCGTCCTCTTCCTCGCCCTGCTGCCGATCCTGTTCTTTCTCGGCGGCGATTTCTACCGGCTGACCTTCGTCATCTTCATGATCGCCGGCGTCATGACGCTGCTCGTGCGCCTGCGCGGCATGCCCGCCAGCGCCGCGCGCCAGCAGATCAAATGGGCGCTGCTTGGCTTCACCGGCTATTCGCTGTTCCTCTCGGTCGCGCTCACCTGTGACATGACCAAGCTCACTGTCGGCTCTTTCGGCACGCAGCTGACGCTCGAAGTGCTCGCCGGGCTGACCTTCGGCCTCGCCTTCCTCTGCTTGCAGCTCGGGCTTCTCATCGCCCTCATGCGCTTCCGCCTGTACGATGCCGAGACCGTGATCAGCCGCTCGGCGAACATCGCCCTGATCACCGTTGGCGTGGCTGCGGTGTTCGCCGCCACTGCCGACGCGCTGAAGCAGTTCGTCTACAATTACTACGGCAACTCGACCAGCGAAGGCCCGGTCATCTTCGCCGCCGCTCTGTCGACGATCCTGATCAATCCGATCCAGGAGCGCATCCAGCGCTGGTCCGAGAACCGCTTCCAGCGCAACCTCGTCATTCTCCGCGACGAGCTGCCCGACACCGTCCGCGATCTGCGCGAGACCGCCAATCTCGGCGAGCTGATCGACGACGTTCTCGCCCGCATCATGAAGGGCGTCCGCACGACCCATATCTCCGCCGTCATCGATCAGGGCGTCTTCCGCGCGCGCGGGCTGTCGAAGGAGCAGGTCGAGCAGTGGCAGGAGCAAACGCCCGACTGGGACAAGTCCGACGAAATCTGCCACCCGAAGGACAAGCTTTTCCCGATCCGTATCCCGCTCGTTCCGGGCGAGGGTGAGGTAACGCTCGGCTTCCTGCTGGTCGGCCCGCGGCCCGACGGATCGGTGATCAGCCACGACGAGCAGAAAGCGCTGAAAGACGTCGCCGAACCGATTGCCCGCGCCATCCGCAATGTCATCCGCCGCGTCGCTTACGAGCGGCGCCTGGAATCGATGATCGAAGGCACGGCCCGCCGCCTCGACGACCTCGAAGCGCGCATCGCTGGGCCGTCAATCTCGGCGGTCCCCTCCTCGCGCAGCGCCTAGCCCGCCTGCCCCCCGCCCCTCGAAGCATATAGTTGACATCCATCTGACGAAGCATATATGCTTCATATGGTGACCTACACGGTTGCCTTCACGGAGCAGTTCCAGGCGTTCCTGGACAGGCTGAAAGATCCAATTGCGTCGAGGGCGATCAAGACACGCATCGTGCGGATCGAAGCCGGGCTCTTCTGCGACGTGAAATCGGTTGGCGGGAAGGTCATGGAGGCTCGCGTGGATGTCGGACCGGGGTACCGGCTCTACTACACGATCAGCGGTCATGAGATGGTCGTGTTGCTGGTTGGCGGGGATAAGCGACGGCAACGGGCCGACATTGAGGCAGCAAAGGCCCTCGCGGCGGGCCTAGGCAAATGAGCAGGTGATGTAATGCGCACGAACATTAAGGTGGTCGACACGGCCGCGCTTTTCAAAACCGACGAGGATCAAATCCACCTCATCCGTGATGCGCTGGCGAGCGGCGATGCGCACTACATCGCGCACGCGATCGGTATAGTGGCGCGCGCCCGCGGTCTCACCGACATGGAACGTGAAACCGGCATCAAGCGTCAGACGCTCAACAAGGCGCTCAGCACCCAGGGGAATCCCACGCTCGAGACCATTCTACCGGTACTAAAAGCACTGAATCTGGAGCTTGATGTGCATCAAAAGGCGGCTGCCTAGAATCGCAGCACCCAATTACAGCAGGGGGTCGCTTCAATGTGCCGACTGGCGTTCTTCAGGGTCTCAGCGGCGTAGCGCCCCCAATGGACCGAAACGCCCGCGCCGTTAACCGGGCGAACAGTTCATCACGCTAAGCGCCGGCGACAGGGAGACCGATTCCATGAAGTTCGTATCGTTCAAGTCTCGCGGCGGCGATTATCTGGTCATCGTGCAAAACGTCGCCTGGCTCCGCGCCCACGAGGATGGCCAGACCAAGGTCGGCATCATCGGCAGCGACGCAATCCTGGTCTCGGGAACGATGGAGGAAATCGCCGACACGATCTTGGGCGAGTAGTGTCCGCGTGGTTGAAAGCGGGCATTAGCTAAGCGTGTTGCCGAAGACCGTTACCAGCGCCGCCGCCCGCCGCCGCCCCATCGGCCGGCTCCTGCCAGCAGCCTCACAACCAGCAGCAGCAATATCGCGCCAACGGTTGCGTTGACGATTGCGGTGACCACTCCGGTTCCCAGGTGGACACCGAGCCGGGGCAACAACCAATTGCCGATAAAGGCGCCGATGATTCCGACGAGGAGGTCGCCAATGACTCCGAACCCAGCCCCGCGGACGATTTTACCAGCCAACCATCCCGCGACAATGCCAACGAGCAATATGATCAGCAGGCTTTGGTTCGACATGTGCATTGGTCACCTCGGAAAGTGGTCAGGCCTCGCGACGAACTGGCTTCGTCATCTCCATCGGCAACGTCTGCGTATTACCACGGTTCGTCAATCTATCATCCCGTTCCGACCGCGACCCCAACGTCGCTTATGTCTGCTTCGGGCGGAAAGCGGACGTTAGCTGATGCGATAAATATGCGATGGGCTGGACGCCATGTTCGGCGCAGTCGCAAGTCTCATCATCCATGCGACCGGTGAGGGCGGAGAGCCGTGCGGCCGCGGCGGCGAGGTGGACCTGGCCGGTCTCCGCAAGCACGGGCTGCGCAGAAGAGAGGGCGAAAGCCGGCCGACCGGCGCGAAGCGACCGGATCGGAGTCGAAGACGACCGTAGGTCACCTCACGCGATTCACTCGCGTGACGGCCCACCCCACCGAAGGATGCGCCGCCGTGAGTGTGAACCTCGGAACAGTTCGAGGAGTCACTGTTTGATTCTGTTTAATTGACCCCGTTCAAATGAAAGCATAATCCCCGGCCAAAGCGACACGGGAAACGACTCGCCGCCGCGCCCGCGGATGGATTCGATGGGACGCGCCATGACGATGGTCTGACGGGCAAGGTGGCTACTTCGATTGGGGCAATAAGAAGGAGTTCGAGGGATGCGTGGGAAATTGATGCTTTGGGGCGCGGCAGCCGCGCTCGTGATGGGATCGTCTGCAGCAATCGCCAGCATCGTCGTCGTGAAGTCGTTGGGGCCTTCGTCGAAGGCTTACCCCCCGGGCAAGACCCTTCCTGAAGGCGCCAAGATCGCGCTCCAGGGCGGCGACGTCGTGACATTGCTCGGGCCCGGCAGCGCGCAGACGCTTCGCGGTCCCGGCAATTTTCCTGCCGCGCAGGTCGCGATGAATTCCGCTTCGTCGCGCGGCCGCTTCGGTGCGCTACGCGCCGCGGAAATCGCTAAGAATCCGAGCATCTGGGACATCGACGTAACCCAGAGCGGCAAGATGTGCGTGCCGAGCACCAGCAAGGTGCAGCTATGGCGTCCGGATGCCGAGAGCGAAGCGAAGATCAAGATCCGCTCGGCCGAGGGGCGGAGCCAGGACCTCGATTGGGCGGCGGGCGCTGCCGGCGCAGTCTGGCCGGCGGCGCTGCCGATCAAGTCGGGCCAACCCTATCAGCTGGAGTGGACCGACACCGGCGATAAGAGCAGCCTGACCTTCATCGCAGTTCCTAACACGCCGCCCGATCTCGTCGGGGCGGCACAGGTGCTGATCGAAAACGGCTGCCAGCATCAACTCGATATGCTGGTCGAAGGCGCGAGCAAGGTCGGCAAATAAGCTAGCCGATTACCCGCGCGGACTTGAGCCGCTCGATTTCGGACGGGTCCAGCCCGAGATCGCTTAGAAGGTCCGCCGTGTGCTCACCGAGCGCGGGCGGCGGCAAATCCGAATCCGCGCGCGCGCCGTCGAGCCGCACCGGTGAACCGACCAGCGGCATCCCGGCGACAGTCCGCACCATCTGGCGGTGCTGCGCCTGAACGTCCGCGAGGGCGTGGGTGACGGTGTTGATCGGGCCGGCCGGAATGCCCGCCGCTTCGAGCTGCGCCAGCCACTCCGCCGCGGGTTTATGGCGAATGCACTCGCTCACCAGTCGTACCATCTCGGCGCGGTTGGCGACGCGCGCGCCGTTGCCGGCGAAGCGCTCGTCGCTCGCCCATTCGGGATGGCCGCAGATCTGCGCCAGCCGGGCGAATTGCCGCTCGTTGCCGACCGCGATGATGATCGGCTGGTCGGCGGCGTCGAACGGCTGGTATGGAACGATGTTCGGATGCGTATTGCCCTGCCGCGGCGGGTCCTTGCCCGAAACGAGCGCATTGGTCGCTTGATTGGCGAGCATCGCCAGCTGGGTGTCGAACAAGGCCATGTCGACGTGCGCGCCCGCGCCCGTTCTCTCGCGCGCATAGAGCGCGGCGAGGATCGCGACGCTGGTGTAAAGTCCGGTGAACAGGTCGACCACCGCGACCCCGACCCGCATCGGACCGCCGCCCGGCTCGCCGTCCGGAAGGCCGGTGATGCTCATCAGCCCGCCCATGCCCTGGATGATGTAATCGTAGCCGGCGCGCTCGGCGTACGGTCCGTCCTGCCCGAAGCCGGTAATCGAGGCGTAGACCAGGCGCGGGTTGGCCGCCCGCAGCGCCCGCGCGTCGAGACCCAGTTTCGCGAGCCCGCCGACCTTGAAATTCTCCACCAGGACGTCGGCGCGCTCGGCGAGCCGGCGCACCAGCGCGGCGCCTTCCTCCGTTCCGAAATCGATCGCGGCCGAGCGTTTGCCACGGTTGCAGCTGAGGAAATAAGCGGCGACCCGGTCCGCGCCTTCGCCATGCCACGGAGGTCCCCAGTGGCGGGTGTCGTCGCCGCTTCCCGGGCGCTCGATCTTGATCACTTCGGCGCCGAGATCGGCGAGCAATTGCGTGCACCAGGGACCCGCGAGCACCCGGCTCAGGTCGAGGACTTTGATCCCGTCGAGCGGCTTCAATGACGGCGCTTCCAGAAGCGGCGGTCGTTGAGGACGGCGCGCGCGGCATTGTGGCCCGGCGCACCGGTTACTCCGCCGCCCGGATGGGCGCCCGAGCCGCACAGATAGAGGCCCTTCAACGGCATGCGATAATCCGCGGCGCCGATCATCGGCCGCGCGCTGAACAATTGATCGAGGCTCATCTTGCCGTGGAAGATGTCGCCGCCGATCAGCCCGAAGCGGCGTTCGAGGTCGAGCGGCGAATGGATCTGCCGCCCGAGCACCGACTTGGCGAAGCCCGGCGCGTGGCTGTCGACAGTGGCGATGATCGCATCGGCGGCCTTCTCGCGCTCGTCGTCCCAGCTTCGCCCCGGCCCGAGGTCGAAGCGGAAGTGCTGACAGAATAGCGACGCGACGTGCTTTCCCTTGGGCGCGAGGCTCGGGTCGAGCGTCGAGGGGATCAGCATCTCGATGACCGGCTGCTTCGCCCAGCCGCTGACCGCCGCATCGAGATAAGCGCGATGCATGTAATCGAGGCTCGGGGCCATGATGATCCCGGCGGTCAGATGATTGCCCTTCTTGGGGAGGGCGGTGAATTTCGGCAGTTCGGACAAGGCGACGTTCATGCGGAAGGTCGCGCTTTCGCATTTCCAGGCGTGCATCTGGCTGGCGACGTCGGCATCGACCGCACCGCGCGGCACCAAGCGGTCGAACAGCAGTTTCGGGTTGACCCCGGCAACGACGTTCTTCGCCCGCCACGCCTTCCCGCCCGCGACCACGCCCGCCGCGCGCCCGTCGGCGACGATCACTTCCTCGACGGGCGTATTGAGGACGATGTCCACGCCCGCCTCACGGCAGGCGCGCGCCATCGCCTGCGTGATCGATCCCATTCCGCCGATCGCGTGGCCCCATGCGCCGGGAACGCCGGCCGCCTCGCCGAACAGATGGTGGAGAAGCACATAAGCGGTGCCCGGCGACTGCGGCGAAGCGAAGTTGCCGACCACTCCGTCGAACCCGAACAGCGCCTTGGTCAGATCGCCCCGGAAGTGGCGTTCGAGGATGTCGGCTTCGCTCTTGACCGCGAAATCATAAACCACGCGCGTTTCGGCGACCGATAGCCCGGCCATGTCGCGGCCAAGGCTGAGCAGCTTGGGAATCGCGCTGACCCGCGAGCCGACGTTGGGCGGCGCGCGCAGCAGCCACTTCTTCAACAGGCGGACGACCGTTTCGAGCTCGGCGACGTAGCGGTCGTAAGCTTCGGCATCGGCTTTAACGTGCCGCCCGATCTCCTTGCGCGTCAGCCCGTTGCGGCCGGCGAGCAGATAATCGCCGTCACCCGGAAGGAAATTGTCGGTCTTGCGCAACACCACCTTCAGCCCGTGCCGCTCGAGGTCGAGGTCGCGGATTACCTTGGGGTTGAGCAGGCTGACGGTGTAGCTCGCCGCGCTGTTGCGGAAGCCGGGCAGGAATTCGTCGGTGACGGCCGCGCCGCCGACCGTGTCCGCAGCCTCGAGAATGACGACCTTGAGGCCCTTCTTGGCCAGATAGTAAGCGCAGGTCAGCCCGTTGTGGCCGGCGCCAATGATGATCGCGTCGTGCAAGAACCCTCCCGTCATTGGGCGCCGTCATAAGGCCCCGCGGATATCCAGTAACAACGGCGGGATCGCTTCGCTATGCTCGCGACGACGATTTCAGCGCATGAGCACGAGCTCTTCCGCCATGGTCGGGTGAAGCGCAACGGTGGCGTCGAAATCGGCCTTTTTCAGGCCGGCTCGCACGGCGATCGCGGCGGCCTGGAGGATTTCGGGCGCGTCGGGACCGATCATGTGGATTCCGACGATGCGATCGGTCGTCCCGTCGACCACGAGTTTGTAGAGCGAGCGTTCGTCGCGCCCGGCGAGGACGTTCTTCATCGCCCGGAAATCGGACGTGAAGGTCTTGACCGTCCCAAGCTTGTTGCGCGCCTGCCCTTCCGTCATCCCGACACCCGCCAGCGGAGGATGGCTGAACACCGCCGACGGGATACAGCTGTAGTCGACCTGGTGCGGCGTCTTGCCGAAAAAGGTGTCGGCGAACGCCTGGCCTTCGCGGATCGCGACCGGGGTCAGCTGGACGCGGTC
>JBDTXI010000066.1:0-2743 GCA_040006255.1 Sphingomicrobium sp. | reverse complement strand
CCGTCGCGCGGCAGGAGGTTGCCGGCGGCATCGACGGTGCGCAGCTCGACGCCGAACATCGACCGCCCTGGCCGCGACATATAGTCGACCTGATCGTCGTCGCTCATTTCATCCCAGGTGGCGGGCGGGGCGCCGACAGTGCCGACCGGCGACATTTCGGTCATGCCCCACAAATGGTTGACGTGGATGCCGCGCTCGCGGAACCAGCGGATCGTCGCCTTGGGCGCTGCCGACCCGCCGATCACGACCAGCCGCAACTTGCCGAGCGCGGCGCCGGTGCGCTCAACGTGGTCGATCAGGCCGAGCCACACCGTCGGAACGCCCGCGGTGTGGGTGATTCCCTCTTCGTTGAACAGCTTGCAGAGGTGCTCGGGGCGGTTGTCGCCGCAGATCACCAGCTTTAACCCCGTGATCGCCGCCGCGTAGGGAATGCACCAGCTGTTGGCGTGGAACATCGGGACCACGGGGAGCATGGCAGACCGTGCCGAGAGGTCGAACACGTCGGGCGCAATGACGCTCATCGCGTGGAGCACGGTCGAACGGTGCTCGTAGAGCACGCCCTTGGGATTTCCGGTTGTCCCGCTGGTGTAGCAGAGGCCGCAGGGGTCGCGTTCGTCCCCTTCGTGCCAGGCGTAATCGCCGCCTTCGGCCGCCAGCCATCCGTCGAAGTCCGTGTCGAAGCAGATGTAATGCTCGATCGTTGGCCAGCGCGGCTTCATCCGCTCGACCAGCGGCTGGAATGCCGCGTCATAGAGTAGGACGCGGTCCTCGGCATGGGTTGCGATATAGGCGAGCTGATCGTCGAATAGACGCGGGTTGATCGTGTGGAGAACGCCGCCCATCCCGACCACTCCGAACCACGCGGCGAGGTGGCGGTCGTGGTTCATCGCCAGCGTTGCAACGCGGTCGCCGGCCCGGACCCCGAGCCGTTCGAGCGCCTGCCCCATGCGCCGGGCATCGTGCGCGAGGCTTTTCCAGTGGGTGCGGACGGTGACGCCGTCCGGGCGCGCGGCGACGATCTCGCGGCCGCCATGCTCGCGTTCGGCATGGTCCATCAGCCGCATGATGCGCAGCGGAAAGTCCTGCATCGCGCCGAGTGTCATGGGCGCCTCCCCTGGGGCGCATCATGCCTTAAAAGCGGCGCCAGGCAAGCGGTCAGAAGGGCAGCTTGAATCCCGGCGGCAGCGGAAGGGTGCTGGTCATCTTCTGCATTTCCGCGGCGGCGGCGGTGTCGGCCTTGGCACGCGCATCATTGATCGCAGCGGCGACCAAGTCTTCAACCATCGTCTTTTCGGATGGAGCAAGCAGGCTTTCGTCGATGTCGACGGTAAGGATGCGGCCCTTGGCGGTGGCGCGGATCTTGACCAGTCCGCCGCCGGCCGCGCCTTCGACTTCGATCTTGTCGAGGCTGTCCTGTGCTTTTTGAAGCTCGGCCTGCGCGTTCTGCGCGGCTTCGAGAATGGCATTGAGGTCGGGCATCTCGGGCATTTTCAGGAGCCTCTCGTGGAAAAGGATTCAAGCTCGGCATCGGGGAACGCGTCCATTACCGCGCGTACGTTGGGATCGCCGAGCACATCGGCGCGAACGCGCTCCTCGGCCATTTTTTCTTGGTCGAGCAACGACGGTTCGCCCACCTCGTCGGACAGCGAGACTTGCCAGGTGGCGCCGGTCAGCGATTTCAGGGCGGCGGCGACTTCGCGCGGCCAATCGCCGCCAAGCGGGCGCGTCGGCCGCAGCACCAGCTCCGGCGGTGCATAGCGAATCAAGGCGATTTGATCGTGGAGCTGGAGTGCGAGCTGGTGCTTGCCGCCTTGTTCGAGGCGATGGATCAGCGCGGAAAAGTCCGCTGGAAGCTTCGCCGATGCTCCCGCAGCCGGGGCCGCGGGAGCGGAAGCCGCAGGGACGACGCTTCCCCCCTGCCCGCTCAGCTTCGCCAGCAGCGACGCGGGATCGGGCATGTCGGCGGCGTGGATCAGCCGCAGCAGCGCCATTTCCGCCGCCTCGCGCGGATCCGGCGCGATCTCGACGTCCTGCAACCCCTTCAGCAGCAACTGCCACAACCGGTGGATCGTGCCCCAGCTCAATGCGCCCGCCATCTCCACGGCGCCTTCGCGCTCCTCCGCCGATTGCAGCGCGCCGCCGGTCGCCCCCGCTTTCGCCCGGGTCGCGGAGTGCAGCGCTTCCATCATCCCGCGCAGCAGCTGCATCGGGTCGATCCCGAGCGCGTGCGCTTCGTCGAGGTCGGCGAGCGCCGTCGCCGCGTCGCCCGAGAGCACCTGCCGCAGCAGCCGCCGAATCCGCCCGCGGTCGGCGAGCCCGAGCATGTCGCGCACCTGGTCGGCCGTGACCGCGCCGCCGCCATGGGCGATCGCCTGGTCGAGGATCGACAGCCCGTCGCGTGCCGAGCCTTCCGCGGCCCGCGCAATCATCCCCAGCGCCTCGGCCTCGACCTCGACGCCTTCGGCCTTGGACACCTCGGCATAATGTTCGGCGAGCTTCTCCGCCGGGATTCGGCGGAGGTCGAACCGCTGGCAGCGCGAGAGCACGGTCACCGGCACCTTGCCCACCTCGGTGGTCGCGAGAAAAAACTTCACATGCTCAGGCGGCTCCTCAAGAGTCTTCAGCAAGCCATTGAACGCAGGTTTGGAAAGCATGTGAACTTCGTCGATGATATAGATCTTGTAGCGCGCGCTGACCGAGGCGTAGCGCACCGCGTCGATGATCTCGCGGATGTCGTCGATGC
>JBDTXI010000065.1:0-5605 GCA_040006255.1 Sphingomicrobium sp. | reverse complement strand
TGTCCTCGACCGTCGGCTCGTTGACGTCGATCTTCTGGAACCGGCGCAGAAGCGCGCGGTCCTTCTCGAAATGGTTGCGGAATTCCTTGTAGGTGGTCGATCCGATGCAGCGGATCGCCCCCGACGACAGCGCCGGCTTCAACAGGTTCGAGGCGTCCATCGCTCCGCCCGAGGTGGCGCCGGCGCCGATCACCGTGTGGATCTCGTCGATGAACAGGATCGCGTGGGGCAGCTTCTCGAGCTCGGACACGACCGACTTCAGCCGCTCTTCGAAGTCGCCGCGGTAGCGCGTGCCGGCGAGCAAAGCGCCCATGTCGAGCGAGTAGATCACCGCTTCCCTCAACACTTCGGGAACGTTGCCCTCGACGATCTTGCGCGCGAGGCCCTCGGCGATGGCCGTTTTGCCGACGCCGGGATCGCCGACATAGAGCGGGTTGTTCTTCGACCGGCGGCAGAGGATCTGCACCGTGCGGTCGACCTCGGGCATGCGCCCGATCAGCGGATCGACCTTGCCCGCCTTGGCTTTTTCGTTGAGGTCGACGGTGAACTGCTTGAGCGCGGACTCCTTCTTGCCGCCCTCCTTTTCCGTCTTCTCCTCATTGCCCTCGGGCGCGCGGGTTTCCGCAGGCGTGTCGCCCTTGCCGACCCCGTGGCTGATATAGGTCACCGCATCGAGGCGGCTCATGTCCTGTTGCTGCAGAAAATAGACCGCATAGCTCTCGCGTTCGGAGAACAGAGCGACGAGCACGTTGGCGCCGGTGACGTCGTCGCGGCCCGATGACTGGACGTGGAGGATCGCGCGCTGGACCACGCGCTGGAAGCCGCTCGTCGGGGTCGGGTCGGTGGCGCTGTCGGCGACGAGGGCCCCCAACTCGTTATCGAGATATTGCTTGACCGAAGAGCGCAGTTCGTCGCGGCTCACTCCGCAGGCGGTCATGACCTTTGACGCATGCTCGTCGTCGATCAGCGCGATCAGCAGATGCTCCAACGTCGCATATTCGTGGCGGCGGCGGCTCGCCTCGCCAAGCGCGTTGTGAAGGGTCTGTTCGAGCTCGCGAGCGAAGGAAGGCATTTTAGTGGGTTACTCCTGCTCCGCCATGGATGCGGCGGACATGGTTAACAATGTCATACGCTCGCGCTCCGCAATCAAGGGGAACGGGATCGGTTTTCCCCAGATTATCATGGCGGAGAGTTATTCACCCGCCGAGCGCGCGCGCGCCGCATCAGCTCTTCTTGAACAGCTCGTCGGCCTCGGAGCGGTGTTTGGTCGCGCGGTTCATGTGCGCCTCGACGCGCGCGATTTCGGCATTCAGCGCTTCGATCCGCTCTTGAAGCTCGTCGATCGACAGCGGGTCGAGGTCTTGTCGGGCGAGAGCGAACAGCGGGTCGTCGGGCTTGCTCGGGAAGAGATCTTCCAGGTCCATGGCCGGGGAAACGTTGACCCTCCGGTCGGCCAAGTCAATAAGCGCCGCGCGTGAGCATCCCGTCCATAATGAACGCAGTCGTTGCGCAGCAGCCGGAGGGCGACGATCAGCTCGCGCTGGTCGAGCGCCCGGTTCCGCGCGCCGGCCCGGGCGAAGTGCTCGTCAAGGTCGCCGCGGCGGGGCTCAACCGTCCCGACATCCTCCAGCGTCGCGGGCTCTACCCGCCGCCGCCCGGAGCGCCCGACATCCTCGGCCTCGAGATTGCCGGGGTGGTCGTTAGCGCGGGCCTGGGAGTCGAAGGTCTGATCGGCGAAAAGGTCTGCGCGCTCGTCGTCGGCGGGGGCTATGCCGAATATTGCGTCGCGCCGGCGGGGACTTGCCTCCCGGTTCCGCCGATCCTCTCGCTGGTCGAGGCCGCTGCGATGCCCGAAACTCTGTTCACCGTCTGGATCAATGTGTTCGAGCGCGGCTTCGCCGCCGACGGCGACTGGGTGCTGGTGCATGGCGGGACCAGCGGCATCGGGACCATGGCCATCGCGCTCGGCCAGTTGTTCGGCCTGCACATAATCGTCACCTGCGGCACCGCCGAAAAATGCGCGCGGGCGCTCGAGCTCGGGGCAGCGGCCGCGATCAATTACCGGACCCAGGATTTCGTCGAGGAGGTGCACCGGGTGACGGACCGAGCGGGAGTCGACGTTGTCATCGACATGGTTGGCGGAGACTATGTGCCGCGCAATCTCGCCTGTCTTGCGGAAGAAGGACGCCACGTCTCGATCGCGGTGCAGGGTGGCGCCACGGCCGAGATCCCGCTGTTTGACATCATGCGCCGAAGGCTGACGCTGACCGGTTCGACGCTCCGCCCGCGGCCGGTCGAGTTCAAGACCATGGTCGCCGACGAAATCGCCAAAACGGTATGGCCCTACGTCGAGGGCGGCCGGCTGAAGCCGGTGATCGACAGCACCTTCCCGCTCAACCGGGCGGCCGATGCGCATGCGCGCCTGGAATCGGGCGACCATGTTGGAAAGACGGTGCTTGAGATCGGCCCATGAGCGATGGTCTCGTGCTCCACGAATATGCCGCGTCCGGCAATTGCTACAAGGTCCGGCTGACCGCGGCGATGGCGGGCGTTCGCCTCGAGCGGCGCGAATATGACATCATGAACGGCGAGACCCGCACCCCCGATTTTCTTGCGAACGTCAACGCCAACGGGCGTATCCCGGTGCTCCAGATCGGCGATCGCTTCATTCCCGAGAGCAACGCCGCTTGCTATTACGTCGCCGACGGATCGACGCTCATCCCGACCGACCGCTTCGAACATGCGGACATGCTGCGCTGGATGTTCTTCGAACAATATAATCACGAGCCCAACATCGCGACCTTGCGCTTCTGGATGCGCTCGGTCGGCGCGGACAATCTGAGCGACATTGAGCGCTTGCAAATGCCCGGGAAACGCCGCGCCGCAAACGCGGCGCTCAAGCTGATGGACGATCATTTGAAGGGCCGCGAGTGGCTGGTCGGCGAGCGGCTGAGCCTCGCCGATATCTGCCTGTTCGCCTACACCCACGTCGCGGGGGACGCGGATTTCGACCTGGGGCTCTATGCGCAGGTGCTAGAATGGATCGCGCGGATGCGCGACCAGCCGCACTTTATTGCGATGGACGCGTAAGCACGACCAACGGCCTTGCTCCGGGCGCGGCGCGGGTTTACATCGCCGCCGACGTCGGCCGCTCCGAGAGGGGCGGCCCTATTCATTTCTAATTCCCGGAGAAAACCAGTGGCCCAGCCCCTGATGCCCCATGCGACCGCTTCCTGGCTGGTCGAAAATACGTCGCTCACCTTCGAGCAGATCGCGCAATTCTGCGGCCTGCATATTCTCGAAGTGCAGGCGATCGCCGACGACACCGCGGCGACCAAGCTGACCGGCCGCGACCCGCTCCGCGCCGGCGAACTGACCCAGGACGAAATCGTAAAGGGGCAGAATGACCCCGATTACGCGCTGCAGATGCACAAGGCGCCGGAAGCTGTGCGCCGCACCCGCGGGCCGCGCTACACGCCGGTGTCCAAGCGCCAGGACAAGCCCGACGGAATCAACTGGATCATCAAGAACCATCCCGAGGTAACCGACGGCCAGATCAGCAAGCTGATCGGCACCACGCGCACGACCATCGCTGCGATCCGCGACCGTAGCCACTGGAACATGGCGAACATCACGCCGAAGGACCCGGTCACGCTCGGCCTCACCACCCAGCGCGAGCTCGACGCTGCAGTGGCCAAGGCGGCGAAGGCGGCGGGAATCGAGGCGCCGACCGACACGCGCTTCGACAGCGACCGCGAGGCTCTGATCGTGCAGCTCCGCCATGAGCGCGAGCAGCTCGCGCGCGACGCCGAGGCGGCGCTCGCCGGTGGGGACGAGGCGGCGAGCGACGAGATCGTCCCCGGCATCCGCGACCCGTTCAAGAACACGCCGCTGCCTTGATTCAAGGGCGGGTGAGGCTCACAACCGGCGCCTATGGCCACCATTGAGGATGTCAGCCAGCTGAGCTTCGAGGCCGCGCTTGCGCGGCTGGAGGAGATCGTGCGTACGCTCGAAAAGGGCGAGGCGCCGCTCGACCGCTCTATCGAGCTTTACCAGGAGGGCGACCGGCTCAAGCGCCACTGCGAGGCGCGGCTCAAGGATGCGCAGGCGCGGATCGAGCAGATCACGTTCGGCAGCGACGGCAAGCCGGCCGGCCTCAAGCCGTTCGATGCCAGTTGAGACGATCGACCGCTCGGCCGGCGAGCTGAAGGCCGAAGCGGCGCGAGTGTGCGCCGACGTCGACAATTTCTTCGCCCGCCTGCTGGCGCCGACCGGCGACACGCGCGAGCGGCTCTATGAAGCGATGCGCCATGCGGCCATCGGCGGCGGCAAGAGGCTCCGCCCGATGCTCACCATCGCCGCGTCGCGGCTGTTCGCGATCGACCCGGAACGAGCGCTCCGCGTTGGTTGCGCGATCGAGGCGATCCACGTCTATTCGCTGATTCACGACGATCTGCCGTGCATGGACGACGCAGACCTGCGGCGCGGCAAGCCGACCGTGCACAAGGTGTTCGGCGAGGCCGAAGCCGTGCTTGCCGGGGACAGCCTCCACGCTCTGGCGTTCGAGATCCTCGCCCATCCCGCGACCCACGAGGATCCGTGGGTGCGCAACGAGCTGGTTCTGGAGTTGGCGCGCGCCGCCGGGCCGGGCGGGATGGCGGGAGGGCAGATGATGGACCTGGTCGCGGAAGGGCAGACGCTCGATCTTCCGGCGATCACCCGCCTGCAGCAGCTCAAGACCGGCGCCCTGATCGAATATGCGGTCGAGGCGGCCTGCATTATGACCAAGCTGCCGCCCGAGGGGCGAACGCCGTACCGCGGCTACGCGCGCAATATCGGCCTCGCCTTCCAGATCGCCGACGACCTCATCGATCACAGCGGGGACGAGGCGGCGGCAGGCAAGCGCACGGGCAAGGACGCTCACGCGGGCAAGGCGACCTTCGTGTCGCTGGTCGGCGAAGAGCGGGCGCGCCAGCAGGCCGGGTTCCTCGTCAACCAGGCGATCGAGCATCTGTCGGGCCACGGATCGGAGGCCGATCTGCTGCGTGCGATCGCGCGCTTCGCCATCGAGCGGGATCACTAGGGGAGGTGGGGGTGAAAGTCGCAGTCTATCCGGGAACATTCGACCCGATCACGCTCGGGCATCTCGATATCATCCGCCGTGGCGCGCATTTAATGGACAAATTGGTGATCGGCGTGACGACCAACCCGTCGAAGGAGCCGATGTTCTCGGTGGCCGAGCGGATGGCCATGGTTCAGCGAGAGATTGCCGACATCCCCGGCAACATCGAAACGGTCGAATTCGATTCGCTGCTGATGGATTTCGCCGAGCAGCAGGGCGCGTCGATGATCCTGCGCGGTCTGCGGGCGGTCGCCGATTTCGAATATGAATTCCAGATGGCGGGAATGAACCAGCAGTTGAACGACAATATCGAAACCGTCTTCCTCATGGCCGATGTGTCGCTGCAGCCGATCGCGTCCAAGTTGGTCAAAGAGATCGCGCGCTACCATGGCTCGATCGACAAGTTCGTTACGCCCGCCGTGGCGCAAGATGTCCGCCGCCATTTGAACGGCGGTTCACACTAAAGTCAGCGGCGCTGCCGCA
>JBDTXI010000064.1:0-23028 GCA_040006255.1 Sphingomicrobium sp. | reverse complement strand
AATAACGGGAGGCTCAGGTGCCCGAACGCTGCGCCTACGAATGTCCGCTTTCCACTTAAAAGAGACACTAGAAAACGCTGTCCTACAGCCCCTTCTTTGGCATATCTGAGTCGCCTCCATTCCCTTGGAGGCACAATGGCGAATGCGCGCACCCGCAACCGACAAAGCCTGTCCTGAGCCAAGTCGAAGGACCGACACACCCCCACCCCCGCCGCGAGAGCCGGCGGACCAGCGGCCACAGGCCAACTGGACCGACGTCTCGTCGGGTCTACCCCGCGTGACGGCCACCTTCCGCGCCTCACCGCGCGCGCGCGCAGGCTCGCTGCATTCGCTGCGTTTCGCCTCCTTGGCGGGCACGAAACTGACAAAGCCTGTCCTGAGCCAAGTCGAAGGACCGGCACTCGCCCCTCCCCTCGCGCGCGTGCGCGCGTCGGGCAGCAAACTTAGCAAACTTCCGAGGCCAAATCGGCTAAGCCGCCCCGGTCTCGCTCGCCAGCAGCCGCGGGTCGATGCCTTCGGCCTTGAACGCGGCCGACCAGCGCTCGTCGGCCGGCAGGTCGAGCAGGATCTCGGCGTCGCCGCGCGCGGCGAACCAGCCGTGGCGGGTCATTTCCTCGTCGAGCTGGCCTTCGCCCCACCCGGCGTAGCCGAGCGCGACGATCCATTGCGATGGCCCGCGTCCCTCGGCGATCACCTTCAACACATCCATCGTCCCGGTCATGGCGAGGAGGGTGCCCTTGGGACCGTTGACCTGCAGCGTGTCCTGCCCGCCCCAATCGGCCGAATGGAGCACGAAGCCGCGCCCCGGCTCGACCGGCCCGCCATGATGCACCCCGACGTCGGGCGCCTCACCCGGGTCGATTTCGAGCTGGCGCAACAGTCCGCGAAAGGTGATTCCGGGGCGCTTGTGGCCGACGCCGATGCCGATCGCCCCATTCTCGTCGTGGACGCACATCGCGATCACCGCGCGCTCGAAGCGCGGGTCGGCCATTCCAGGCATCGCCAGAAGCAATTTGCCGGAGAGGAAGGTCGGGTGTTCGGTCACCTGGCGACAATGAGCCGCGGCCGCGCGGCGGGCAAGACTTGAGGCCGTCGTCCGCCGAGCCTATCTCCCGCTTCAACCGACGCCAAGGAGACCATCATGACCATTCAAGTGGGCGAACGCCTGCCCGACCTCGCATTGACCATCGCCGGCGGCGACGGCCCGCAGCCGACCACCAGCGGCGAATTTTTCGGCGGCAAGCGAGTCGCTTTGTTCGCGGTTCCCGGGGCTTTCACCCCGACCTGCTCGGCGCGGCATCTGCCGTCCTATGTCGAGAAAGCGGCCGAGCTCAAAGGCAAGGGCGTCAACGAGATTGCGTGCATTTCCGTCAACGACGCGTTCGTGATGCAGGCGTGGGGCCAGCGCGACGGTTCCGCGGACATCACCATGCTCGCCGACGGCAACGGCGCATTCACCGACGCGCTCGGACTGGCGATGGACGGCAGCAAATTCGGCATGGGCAAGCGCTCACAGCGTTACTCGATGATCGTCAATGACGGCGTCGTCGAGCAATTGAATGTCGAAGGGCCGGGCGAATATCGCGCGTCCAGCGCCGAATATATGCTCGACCAGCTCGCCACCGCCTGACGGTTGAACGCTGTCGCGGCTCTGCCTGCCCGAACCGTCGAAACGCCCGGGCGCCCCGGGCGTTGTGCGGTCAGTACCAGTAGAGGAGTAAAGTGAATGGCGACTAACAATCGAGGCGGAAGCCGTGGCGGAAATCGTGGCGGAAATCGTGGCCGTGCCGGCCGCAACAACAATCCCGAGGGCCGCAACCAGTATAGCGGCGTGATGAGCAGCGCGCGCGAAAACCCGCTGGCCGCCGCGGCGGCGATCGGTGGCGCGGTGGCCGCCGGCGTCTTCCTGTGGTCGCGCCGCAACCAGATCAGCGACCAAATCGGCATGCTTTCCGACCAGTTCGGCGAATGGCGCGAAGGCTTGGATGGCGACAGCCAGTTTGGCGAAGAGGGCTCCAGCGGCGAAAGCTTCATGGCCAATTCCAACCCGCGCCGCGGCAACCGCAAAAGCCAGGCCGAAATCTCTGAAGAAGTGTTGACGCTCAAGGAAACCGGCAAACCCGCTTAAGCGCGGACTGCCTGATGAAATGAGGGACGCTCCTCGCGGGGCGTCCCTTTTTCATGATTCTAGGAACATCGCGATCGCTTCGCCCAGCTCGGGCTTGGTGACCGAGCTCATGTGCGTTCCGGAGACCTGGCTGAACTCGGCATTGGGCAGCGCCGCGGCAAGCTCCTCGGCCGAGCCATTGTCCTCGTCCTCGCTGCCGCACACCACCAGCGTCGGCATCGTAAACGCCTGCAGCCATTCCATCGACGTGTCCTCAAAGCTCTCGAGCAACAGCCCGGCCGCGACCCGGTCGACGTGCTGGCTCTTCATGAACTGGATCGACAGCCAGTGCGGATCGCCGCGCTGGACATGGTCGAACAATCCGATCGCTTCGAGGAAGAAAGTCTTGCGTCGCTTCCAGTTGCGCAGCCCCTCCAGCCCCGCTCCGCCAAGAAGCGCGCGGCGCGGCCGCAGTCCCTGCCCGACCCCTTCCACGGTCGTTCGCGCACCCAGCGAGAACCCGCCGAGATCGAATTCCGCCAGTTCGAGATGCGCGATGAGCTCGCGCAAGTCGCGGGCGAGAATGCCCTTGGAAAAATGCTCCGCCCCATGGGGCTTGCCACTAAGCCCGTGGGCGCGGAGGTCGGGCATGATCACGCGGAAGCCCACCGCCGCGATCCGCTCGGCATGGCCGAACTTGATCCAGTTCATGTTGGCGTCGGAAAAGAGCCCGTGGAGCAGGATCACCGGCGGCCCTTGCCCGGTCTCGTGAAAGGCAAGCTCAACCCCGTCCGACGCGGTCCACAAATGCACAGCGACGTCGCTCACCCCGGAAATTTGCCCGTCGCATCGATCCATTTGTCGACCAGCACCGGATAATCCTCGGTGCGCATCTCCGGCAGTTCCTCGGTGTTGAGCCAGGCGCGGTGGATGCTCTCGGCGCCGAAATGGTGTTTGGGCTTGAAACGCGACGGATCGTCGAAGCTCGCGACGCTGAGGTCCATCTTCGCGCTGCCTTCCTTGAACTGGAACCCGAGCGAGGTGCCGCATTCCCGGCAATAGGGCCGCTGTGCGATCGGCGAGCTGTCGTACCAGTCGGGCTCACGCTCCCACGCCACGTCCGCCTGCTGCATGCTCTTGAACGCGATCGACACCGAGCCGGTCGAGCGCTGGCACATCCGGCAGTGGCACAAATAAGCGTCGTCGTCTTGGACTTGCGCGGTGAATCGCACGCGGCCGCAGGCGCAGCCGCCGGTCATTGCTTCGGCCCCGGGTTGCTCAACCATGAATCACTCCCTTGGTCGCGGGCCATTTGCCCGGCTAAAGGACGGCATGTCCAGCGCTCCGACGCCCGAGGAAATCGCCCGCGACGCGCGCTGGCTGGCGCAGGCGCTCGACCCCACGGCGGGAATGGCGCGGCTGGTCGCGATGGACCGCGCCGCCTATCGCTCGGCGGCGTTTCTCGACGACCGGCTGCTGCAGTCCCCGGTCGATGCGCAAATCATTCCGTGGCAGCAAGTCGAAGAGGCGATGGCGGGCGAGCTGCGCCGCGACGCGCGGTGGATTTTCCACATCGGCCATGTCGGCTCAACGCTGGTTTCGCGCCTGCTCGGAGAGCTCGACGGGGTGCTTGCGGTGCGCGAGCCGCGATTGCTGCGCGACCTTGCCCTGAGCCCGGCGCAGGTCCGCGAGCCCTACATCGCCCCAGTGCCCAGGCTGATGTCGCGCACCTTTGCCCCCGCGGATGTCGCCTGCGTCAAGGCGACCAGCTTCGCCAGCGAGATCGCGCCGCAGCTGGTCCCGCCCGGCGAGCGCGCCCTGTTCATGTACGCGACGCCGCGCAACTACATCGGAAGCATCCTCGCCGGCGAAAATTCGCTGCAGGAGCTGCGGATGCTGGCCGGCGCGAGGGCGCAACGGGCCAATGCGCGCGCCGTGTACATCCCCGCCCAGTCCGATGCCGATCACGCGGCCGCGGCATGGGCGGCGGAAATGACCGCACTCGAAATGGCGACCGAGGCGATGGCCGACCGGCGCGTTGCGTGGGCGGACTTCGACGCGATGCTGCGCGCGATGGACAGCGAACTGGCGCGCGTCGCCGCATTCTTCGGCTTCACCGCGGATGCGGAGCGCGTGCGCGCCCTCGCCGGCGGGCCGCTCATGGGCCGCTATTCGAAGGCGCTCGAACATGAATATAGCGCCGGCCTGCGCCAGCAGCTGATCGCCGAGAGCCAGGAGCGTTTCGCGCGCGAAATGGACGGTGCCCTTGCCATGCTCCGCGCCGCGGCCGAAAAGTCGCCGCTGCTCGCGCGCGCGCTGGCGCGGGCCGGGGAGGCTTGATGTACCGGGTTCTGCCAGTCCTGAACGATGCCGAGATCGACGAATGCCGGCGCATCGCCGCCGCGACCCCGTTCGCCGACGGGCGCATCACGAACCCCCACAACCTCGCCAAGCAGAACGAGCAGCTCCACGACCCAAGCGCGTACCAGAAGAGCTCCGATTTGCTTCGCCAAGCGCTGCTGCGCACCCCCGAGTTCCTCGAGTTCGCCTTCCCCGTCGCTTTGGCTCCGCCGCTGATCACCCGCTACAAGCCGGGCATGAAGTATGGCGCGCATGCTGACGCCGCCTTCATCCAGCTTCCCGGAGCGACGATCCGCAGCGACCTGTCGTGCACGATCTTCCTCAACGAGGCCAGGGACTATGACGGCGGCGAATTGCACCTGCGCCTCGGCGACGCCCAGCTCCCCTTCAAGCTCAAGCCCGGCGAGGCAATCGTCTACCCGTCCGACACCTTCCATCAGGTGATGCCGGTGACGCGGGGCGAGCGGCTGGTCGCGATCACTTTCATCCAGAGCCGCATCCAGGACCCCTTCCGCCGCAACATGCTCTACGAATTGAACGAGGTCGCGGCGCTCGAGGGGCTGAAGATGGACCCGGAGAATTTCGGCCGGCTGCAACTTATCCAGCAGAACCTCCTGCGCCACTGGAGCGACATGCCCTAAACCGTTCCCCGGCGAAGGCCGGAGTCCGGGAGCCCGATAGGGGTTCAACAGACGCTAGGGACCGACTTTCGCCGGCCTGGACCCCGGCCTTCGCCGGGGAACGCTCAAGCCGCCTTTTTCAGATGCTTGCGGCCGAGAATCTCGGCGATCTGGACCGCGTTCAGGGCCGCGCCCTTGCGGAGGTTGTCGCTAACGATCCACATCGACAGGCCATTGTCGACCGTCGGATCCTCGCGGATGCGGCTGACATAGGTCGCATATTCGCCGACCGCCTCGACGGGGGTGACGTAACCACCGTCCTCGCGCTTGTCGACGACCATGACGCCCGGCGCCTCGCGCAGAATCTTGCGCGCCTCGTCGGCGGAGATCTCGTTCTCGAACTCGATGTTCACCGCTTCGGAATGGCCGACGAACACCGGCACGCGGACGCAGGTTGCCGACACCTTGATCTTCGGATCGAGGATCTTCTTGGTCTCGACCACCATCTTCCACTCTTCCTTGGTCGAGCCGTTGTCGAGGAAGACGTCGATGTGCGGGATCACGTTGAACGCAATCTGCTTGGTGAAAAAGGCGGGCTCGTTGGCGTCGCCGACGAAGATGTTGCGCGATTGCTCGAACAGCTCGTCCATGCCGCGCTTGCCCGCGCCCGAGACCGATTGGTAGGTCGCGACCACCACGCGCTTGATCGTCGCCGCGTCGTGCAGCGGCTTCAACGCCACGACCAGTTGCGCCGTGGAGCAGTTCGGATTGGCGATGATGTTCTTCTTGCGGTAGCCGGCGATCGCTTCCGAATTCACTTCCGGGACGATCAGCGGAACGTCCGGGTCCATGCGGTAGAACGAGCTGTTGTCGATCACGGTGCAGCCCGCCCGGGCCGCCGTCGGGGCGTAGGCTTTCGAGACGTCCGAACCCGCGGCGAACAAGGCCATGTCCCAGCCGGCGAAGTCGAAATGGTCGATGTTGCTGACCTTCAGCGTCTCGCCGCTGTCGCCGAAATCGATCACGTCGCCGGTGGACCGCGACGAGGCGATCGCGGCGACTTCGTCCAGCGGGAATTGCCGCTCGGCGAGGATGTTCAGCATCTCGCGCCCGACATTGCCCGTCGCTCCGACCACGGCGACCCGGTAACCCATCACATCATCTCCAGAAACACGCCGCCGCGCCTATCGCAACGCGGCTGTGAAAGCGATATGGCTTCGCCTGCCTCGCCGTCCAAGGGGGCGCGGCGGAGGAGGGGGAATATGCGCCGACCGTTGCTCTTGCTGGCGGCGCTGCTTGCCGCCGTGATCGCGCTAATGGCGGCCAAGTCGCTGCTGATCGCCGTTCCGGGCGTTCGCGAGCATCCCGAGGCGAGCCATTTCGACGCAGCGCGCGCCAAGGCGGCTCTCGCGCTCATCCTCGGCGATGAGGGGCCCCACCCTGCCGACACCGCCGCCGACGACCAGGTCCGCGACCGGCTGATCGCCTTGCTCCGACACGTCGGCCTCAATCCGATCGTGCGCGACCAGCTCGCCTGCAATGAGCTTTACAAATCGCGCGGCGTGTCGTGCGCGCGGGTTCGCAACGTCATCGCCGTCCTCGGGCCCGCAAGCGGCAAGGCGGTCCTGCTCAACGCGCATTACGACAGCACGCCGGTCGGGCCGGGAGCTGCGGATGACGGCATCGGCGTCGCGACCTTGTTCGAGGTCGGTGCAATCCTCAGGGACCGGCCGCTCAAGCGCCCCGTGATCCTGCTTTTCAACGAGGGCGAGGAGCTCGGGCTGGTCGGCGCTCGCGCGTTCCTCGCCGACCCGCTGAGCCGCAATGTGGACAGCCTCGTCAACCTCGAGGCACGCGGCGTGCGCGGGCCGGTCAACATGTTCGAGACGAGCCGACCCAACGGGGCCCCGATCGCCGTCTTCGCCGCCGCCGTCAGCCATCCGATCGCTAACTCGCTGTCGACCGACGTCTACCGGCTGCTGCCCAACTACACCGACGTGAACAGCTTTGCCGAGCGCGGCTGGCTAACGCTCAACCTGGCCCCGATCGGCAACGAGACCCGCTATCACTCGCCCGGCGACGACGTCGCGGCGCTCGATCCCGCGACCCTGCAGCACATGGGCGACCAGACGCTCGCCCTCGCCTCGGCGCTGGCCAATGGCGCGCCGCGCGCGGCCACCGGCGACCGCATCTTCATGGACCTTGCCGGTACTGCGCTGATCACGCTTCCGATGATCGCCGGCGTGGTCCTTCTCGTCCTCTTGCTGGCCGGCTTCGCGATGCTCGCCGGGACGCGCCGCGAGCTGCTCCGCGGAGCCGCGGTCGTGCTCGGGACCTTGGCCGGATCCACCGCGCTCTCGTGGCTCGCGCTCGCGCTAATCGGGGCCGCCCGGCACGGCATGTTCTGGCGCGCCCAGCCGCTTTGGTCGCACCTCGCGACCTACATATCGGTGATGCTGGTCGGCGTCGCCCTGCTGGCAACCATCGGCCGCCGTGCCGATGTGCGCCAGCTGAGGGCAGTCTTCTGGCTGGCTTACGTGATCATCGGCGCACTCATCGGGCTCGCCGCGCCCGGCGGGATCGTCTTCTTCCTGTTCCCGCCGCTGTTCGTCCTGATCGGCGTGATCGCCGCGCGCTGGTGGCGGCCGGCGGAGCGCATCGGCGCAATCGCAGCCATCGTCCTCCTCTATCTCACCTGGGGAGCGATGCTCGGCCTCCTCGAGGAGCTGCTCAACGGCGGGCCGATGTGGATTTTCGCGCCGCTGGGAGCGCTCCTGATCCTGCCGATCCTGATCGAAGCCAAGCCGCTGATCGACGCCGTAAAGCTGCGCTCCGCCGCTCTCGTAGCCGGAATGCTGGCCTTGCTCGGCTGGGCGGCGGCCGCCGCGGCCCCGGCTTACTCCGCCGACCGCGAGCAGCGCTTCGTCATCGCGCACGTGTCCGACGCATCGTCGGGAAAATCCTCGTGGTCGGTGATCAACGACGGAGCACCGCTCCCCAACGCGTACCGCACCGCCGGCAAATGGACCCGCGGGACATTGCCCTTCAGCGAGCGCCAGCGCTGGCTGACCCCGGCCGCCGCGGGCCCGCGCGCCCGGGCGCCCGACGTCGAGTTGGTCTCACAGGTGCAAAACGGCGGCGAGCGAACGATGGTGGTGCGTCTCCGCGCCAACGGCAACGACCGCGTCGAGCTGATCGCGCCCGAGGATTCGCGGATCCGCTCAGCAAGCGTGAACGGCTTCGTCCGCCCGATCGACCCGAATGAGAGCGGGAAGTATCTCATCGACTGCTTCGGTCGGAGCTGCGACGGAGCCGCCATCACCCTCGTGATCGGCAAAACCTCGCCGATCGAGATGCTGGTCATCGGATCGAAGGCCGGCCTGCCGCCCGGCGCGGCCCCGCTCCTTCGCGCAACGCCGCAATTCGCCCGACCTCAATACAACCGCGACGAAACGATTGCCTTCGTTCGCAAGAAGCTCTGACCGATAAAGCGCCAACCCGTTGTGGCGCTGGCGAACGGTGAAGCTTAGCCTTCGCCGTCTCCGGGCGCTTCGGCCTCGGCGCCCTTGCCAACCGGGACTTCGCGCGGGGTGATGCGGCGCTCCGCGATGCGAGCTGCCTTACCGGTGCGCCCGCGCAGGTAATAAAGCTTGGCGCGGCGGACGTCGCCGCGGCGGACCACTTCGATATGGTCGATGATCGGCGAATAGAGCGGAAAGACGCGCTCGACACCCTCGCCGAACGACATCTTGCGCACGGTGAAATTGGAGCCGACGCCCTTGTTGGCGCGGGCAATGCACACGCCCTCGAAATTCTGCACGCGGGTGCGCTCACCTTCGATCACCTTGACGCCCACGCGGAGCGTATCGCCGGGGCGGAATTCGGGGACGGGCTTGTCCTTGGTCAGAGCGTCGATGGCCTCGCGCTCGAGCGTCTCGATCAGGTTCATTGGTCTTTACGCCTTCGTGTCTCGTCGCCGCGCGCCAGAGGGCGGTGCCTGCGACGCGCCCCCGTGGCGCTCGATCAGGTCCGGCCGCCTTAGCCGTGTGTCTTCGACCGCGCGTTCGTGTCGCCACGCCGCGATCTTCGCATGATCCCCCGACCGCAGCACTTCGGGGATCGTGCGCCCTTCCCATGTGACTGGTCGGGTATAATGCGGATATTCGAGAAGCCCCTCGTTGAAGCTCTCTTCCTCTCCGCTGGAGGCCGCGCCCATTACCCCGGGAAGAAGCCTCACGCAAGCATCGAGGATCACCATCGCGCCGATCTCCCCGCCCGAGAGCACATAGTCGCCGAGCGAGACCTCTTCGAGCCGCCGCGCCGCGAAGATGCGCTCGTCGAATCCTTCAAAGCGGCCGCTGAGCAGGATCACGCCCTCCCCGCTCGCAAGCTCGCGCACCCGCGCCTGGCTCAGCGGCTTGCCGCGCGGCGTCAGGGCCAGCATCGGCCGCCCGTCGATCACGCTGTCGATCGCGGCGGCGAGCACATCGGGGCGAAGCACCATCCCAGCTCCCCCGCCCGCCGGCGTATCATCGACACTGCGGTGCTTGTCGGTGGCGAAATCGCGGATGTTGCGCGTGTCCAGCGACCACAGCCCGTCGTTCAGCGCCCGCCCCGCAAGGCTCGCGCCAAGCGGCCCAGGAAACATGTCCGGATAGAGCGTCAGAACGGTCGCGCGGAAAATCACTTGGTCCAATCCTCGATCTCAAGTCCGGAGATATCTTGAAAATCACGAGTGTTGGTCGTGACTAACGTCAGACCCAGGGCCAGAGCGTGAGCCGCGATCAGCCGATCGAATCGATGACGAGCAAAGGGCATCGATGCATATTTCCGTGCGGCCGCTTCATCGAACGGCAAGACAGCAATCGCCTTGAAGAAATCATTTACTAGCCCGGCACTTTGCGCATTCGACCAATCCGTGCCCCGCGCCACTTCGGCAAAGGCGATCGCTGAGGTCACCAATTCGCCGGGCGCGTGCCGTTCTGCCCTGACTCGCACCGGCGGAACGAGTTTTTCAATCAGATATATGCAACAATTCGCGTCGAGGAGAAAGCGCGGTTCAGTCACGCCGAAGGAGCTTCCCGGTCCAATCCAATTCGCGCTCCTCGATTTCGCGATCCTCGGGACCCAAGGGCTTCAATCCGGCAGTTCGGCCATCCAGGAAGCTCAAGTCGATCTTTTTCTTCGGCGCCTCAATCGGCTCTACGACATAGCGCCCATGCTCCTCGCGCACCGTCATCTCGACGCCTTCCTTGATGCCGAGCGCCTTGGGCAGACGCAGCGCGATCGAATTGCCCGACTTAAACGTCTTTGCGCGAACCTCTTTCGTCACCGTATTTCTCCCGTATATACGAAATGTATATACATTCGATAAGTGGCACAAGGCGGAACCCTGATTTTCGCCGCGCGCTTGCGTCGCATGGACGAACAAACCCTCGACTGTCTCATCATCGGCGGCGGACCTGCCGGGCTCACCGCCGCAATCTATCTCGCCCGCTTCCATCTCGACATCCTCGTCGTCGATGCGGGCAAGAGCCGCGCGTCACCGATTCCGTGCACCCGCAACGTCTCCGGCTTTCCGGACGGCATCAAGGGCACCGACCTTCTCGAGAGGATGCGCGCCCAGGCCCGCAAATTTGGCGCGAAGGTCCGAACCGAGTTCGTCACCCGGCTCGAGCGCGACGAGCAGACCGGTTTGTTCACCGCGACCTGGGGTTCCGGCCGCCACACTGCGCGCTCCGTGCTTCTGGCGACCGGAGTGACCAACCGCCGCCCGCAGATGGACGAGGATCTCCACGACGAAGCGCTCGCCCGCGGCCTCATCCGCTACTGCCCGATCTGCGACGGCTATGAAGTGACCGACAAGATCGTGGGGGTGATCGGCAGCGGCAGCCGCGGGGTCGCCGAGGCGTTGTTCCTTCGCGGTTTCACCGCCGACGTCACGCTGATCGCGCCAGACAAGGCGCTCGAGCTCCACGCCGACGATTTGAACAAGCTCGAGGAAGCCGGAATCCAATGCGTCGACGGTCCCGCCGAGGCCGTCGCCATCGCAGAGGATTCGATCGTCGTTGACACCGCCGAGGGCCATTACACGTTCGACAGCGTCTATCCCGCGCTCGGCTCGGACACACACACTCAGCTCGCCGCGATGATCGGGGCGGACCTCGCCGGCGATTCCTGCGTAAAAATCGACAGCCATCAACGCACCAGCGTTCCCGGATTCTATGCGGCCGGCGATGTCGTCATAGGGCTCGACCAGATCAGTCATGCCATGGGTGAAGGCGGCGTCGCCGCAACGACCATCCGCAACGACCTTGCCAGCCGGCGACCAATCTTGCGCGAGCTCGTGCTGAAAACGGCGAAAGCTTAAGCAAGAAACTCCGGATCGAGGACGATGCGGCCATCGTGCAGGTCCGCAATACCGTCCTTGAACGCGATCAGCGAGCGTTTGCCGCCTTCGAGCTCGATCTCGAGCAGGTCGCCGGCACCGAAATTCTCGACCGCCGCGACGGTACCGACGACATTGCCTGCGCCGTCCGCGCAAGGCAGGCCGATCAGGTCCGCGTAATAATATTCGCCTTCTTCGAGCGGCGGAAGCGCTGAACGGTCGATCTCGATCAGCGCGCCGCGCAACGCCTCGGCGGCCGAGCGATCGCCCACCCCCTCGAAGCGCGCGACCGCACCCTTGCCGGTCGCACGAATCGACAGCAGGCGCCGCTCGGCGCCTCCGAGAAAAAGCTCGCCATGAAGCGACAGGCTCTCCGCGCTGTCGCTGAACAGTTTGAGCCGCAGCTCGCCTTTGATGCCCTGCGCGCCGGCAACGGCGGCGAGAGCGATCCTGCGCTCGCCGCCGTCACCTGACGTCGTCACAATTACTTCGCGTCCTCGGCCGCGCCTTCGGCGGGCGCTTCGGTCGATTCGCCCGATTGGGCCGACGCATCCGGGGCTTGCGGAGAATCGTCAGTTGGCGGCGCGACCTCGTCGCCACCCTCGGCCGGCGCGGCAGCGGAATCGCCTTCATTCGACGGGACTGAAGCTTCCTCGACGGGCGCCTCTCCGGTGTCGGGTTCGGCGACGGCAGGCTCTTCCTCGGCCTGCGCTTCGGCGGGGGGGTCTTCGGCGGCTGCTTCGGGCGCCGGAGCTTGCTCGGCCTCAGCCGGAGCTTCATCGGCGACAGGCTCATCGGCGGGCACGTCGGCGGGGACATCGGCCAGCGCTGCCTCGGCCGCGACTTCCTCGGTCTCGGCAGGCGCTTCCTCGGCGATAGGCTCTTCGGCCGGCGCTGCGGCGGCTTCGGCGGCCGCCGCTTCCTTCGCCGCGCGTTGCTCGACTCGCTCCTTGGCCTTTTCGCCCGGCTCCGCCTTCTTCGGATTGAGGCGCGCCGGCCGCTCGCGGATCCCGGCGGCGTCAAGGAAGCGCAGAACGCGATCCGACGGCTGCGCGCCGACGCCCAGCCAATGCGAGATGCGCTCGGCGTCGAGCTTCACGCGCTCGGGCGAATCCTTCGCCAGCAGCGGGTTGTAGGAGCCGAGCTTCTCGATGAAGCGGCCGTCGCGCGGAGCGCGGCTGTCGGCGACGACGATGCGGTAATAGGGCCGCTTCTTGGCGCCGCCACGGGTGAGGCGAATTGCTAGAGCCATGATTCAGTGTTTCCTTTCAATGTGTTCGTCTATCTCTTTGTGAATTTATCGAAACCAGGTGGAAGATTGAAGGGCGACCCGCCGCCGAGGCCCGGGAGCCCTGCCGCACCGGCTCCGCCGAGGCCGGGAAGGCCGCCGGCTCCGCCTGCTCCGCCGAGGCCGCCAAGCGGACCTCCTGCCCCACCCCCGCCGCCGAACATCGCCGCGAGCTTGCCGAGCCCGCCCATCTTTTTCAGCCGCTTCATCACGGTCGCCATTTCCTGATGCATTTTCAGGAGCTTGTTGATTTCCTGGACCGTCGTTCCGCTGCCCTTGGCAACGCGGATCTTGCGCTTGGCGTTGATCAGTTCCGGCTTCGCCCGCTCCTTCGCCGTCATCGACGACAGCATCGCTTCCATGTGGACCAGCGCCTTGCCGTCCTGCGCCTTGTCCATCGCGCCCTTCATGCCCTTCATTCCGGGCATCATCCCGGCGAGCGCGCCGAGCCCGCCCATGCGCTGCATCTGGCGCAGCTGTGCCCACAGGTCGTCGAGGTCGAACTTGCCCTTGGCCATCTTGGCCGCGAGCTTCTCCGCGTCCTCGACCTGGATCGTCTCCGCGGCGCGCTCGACCAGGCTGACGACGTCGCCCATGCCGAGAATTCGCCCGGCAACGCGCTCCGGGTGGAAAGCCTCGAGCTTGTCGATCGCCTCGCCGACGCCGGCGAACTTGATCGGCTTGCCGGTGACCGCGCGCATGCTGAGCGCCGCGCCGCCGCGCGCGTCGCCGTCGAGCCGCGTCAGGATGACGCCGGTGAGGTCGACCTCGCCGGCAAAGCCCTTGGCAACATTGACCGCGTCCTGACCGGTCAGCGCATCGACCACGAGCAGGGTCTCGGTCGGCTGCGACGCCGCGGCGACCGCCTTCATCTCGCCCATCAGCTGGTCGTCGACGTGGAGGCGCCCGGCGGTGTCGAGCAGCACCACGTCATAGGCCTGCAGCCTGGCCGACTGGATCGCGCGCTTGGCGATGTCGACCGGCTGCTGCCCCGCGACGATCGGCAAGGTATCGACGTTGGCCTGGCGCCCGAGCACGGCGAGCTGCTCCTGCGCGGCGGGCCGGGCGACGTCGAGCGAAGCCATGAGCACGCGCTTGCGCTCGCGCTCCGACAGGCGCTTGGCGAGCTTGGCGGTGGTCGTCGTCTTGCCCGAGCCCTGCAGCCCGACCATCATGATCACCGCCGGTGGGCTGACGTTGAGCTCGAGCTCCGCGGTTTCGGCGCCCAGCGTCTCGACCAGCGCGTCATGGACGATCTTGACCACCATCTGCCCCGGGGTGACCGAGCGCAGCACCTCCTGTCCGACGGCTTTCTCGGTGACCTGGTCGACGAAATCGCGCGCGACGGGCAGAGCGACGTCGGCTTCGAGCAAGGCGACACGGACCTCGCGCATGGCCGCGCGCACGTCGGCCTCGCTGAGCGCGCCGCGCCCGCGAAGCCGGTCGAATACGCTGCCGAGCCGATCGCTCAGAGTGTCGAACATTCACTCACTCCATTCCGCGGCCTGTCCCTCCCGAATTGGGGACGGTCCCGCACGATTTCACCGCGCAAAACGCAAAATACGCCGGCGGACGAAACCTCGTCGGCCGGCGTGCACCCGTGGGCGCTCACATCAATGTCTGTCCTTAGGACGCGCCGCGCTTAGCCGCTGGGCCCGCGAAGTTCAACCGCGCGGTTTGCTCCCGCCCGGCTTTCCGCCGCCACCTGGCTTTCCACCCCCGCCGCCATTGCCGCCACCCTTGGGCGGGCGTCCGCCGCGGCGATGCGCCGGCGCCGGTCCCCGCGGCGGGCCTCGGCGGTCGCGTTCGGGCACCCGGTCCATCGGCCGCGAAGCTTGCATCTGCTGGCGCGGACCGACCGCATAGCCTTCTTTCAGGAGCTGGGTGAACGCGGCGCGCGTGCTCGCCGCGATGGCGTCCTGCAGATCCTTGGGCAAATCGGCGAAGGTCACGTTGGGATGGATCGCCTGGACGTCGCGGAGCAGCTGGTTGGGCAGCCCGCCCGACGCCTTCTTCAGCGCCGCGACGGCGTCGAGGATCGCTGAAAACATGACCGATTGCATGACGTCGTTCGCGGCTCTGGGCATTGGATGCTCTCCTGTCCGCTCCATTGCGGGCAGTCGCCGCGTCGCGCAAGCCGCCGAATGGCGCGCTTAGGTCGCAACGTCCGCGGGAGCGATCGACTGAAACCGCGCGGCCTCCTCCGAGCCGCCGGTCGCGTCGCCTTCCGAATAACTGTGCGCGCCGGCTCCGGCGAGGCGGCCGCCCGCAACGATCAGATATTCGTCGCGGATCGGGCGGCCCTCGAGAAAGCATTCGAGGATTTCGCGCGTCCCGGCGGCGTAGCGCGCCTGGGCCGAGAGCGAGCTGCCCGAGATGTGCGGAGTCATTCCATGGTTGGGCATCGACCGCCAAGGGTGGTCGCGCGGCGCGGGCTGCGGGAACCAAACGTCGCCGGCATATCCCGCCAGCTGCCCGCTCTCCAAAGCTGCGGCGACCGCGTCGCGGTTGACGATCTTCCCGCGTGCCGTGTTGACCAGGTAGGCGCCGCGCTTCATCCGCGCGATCATCGCCGCGTCGAACAAATTCTCGGTCTCGGGGTGAAGCGGTGCGTTGATCGTGACCACGTCGCACGCGCCGACCATGTCCTCGACGCTGTCGTGCCACTGAACGCCCAGCTCCGCCTCGACGTCCGCCGGCAAGCGGTGGCGGTCGAAATAATGGAGGTGGACGTCGAACGGCTTGAGCCGGCGCAGGACCGCGCCGCCGATGCGGCCCGCGGCGACGGTGCCGACATGCATTCCCTCGATGTCATAGGAACGCGCGGCGCAATCGGCGATATTCCAGCCGTCGGCCTTCACCATCTCCCATGACTGCAGGTAATTCCTGGCGAGCGAGAGGATCATCATGACCACGTGCTCGGCGACGCTGATCGAGTTGCAATAGGTCACTTCGGCGACGGTGATGCCGCGTTCGATCGCGGCCTGCAGGTCGACATGGTCGGAACCGATGCCGGCGGTGATCGTGAGCTTGAGCTTCTTTGCATTGGCGATCCGCTCCGCAGTCAGATAGGCCGGCCAGAAGGGCTGCGAGATGACGACATCGGCATCGACCAGCTCGCGGTCGAATTCGGAATTGGCGCCGTCCTTGTCGTCGGTGACGACGAGCTGGTGACCGCCCGCTTCGAGGAACTTGCGCAGCCCCAGCTCACCGGAAACGCTGCCCAGCAACGCCCCGGGAGTGAAGCCGATCGCGCTCGGGCTGGGCAGTGTTTGCCCGTCGGGATAGCGCTCGATTTTCGGAAGTGCGTCGCGCGGGTAGCGCGTGGGATAGCCATCTACGGGATCGGCGTAGAGGACGCAGAGAATCTTGGCCATCGAGGCCCCCTTTCCCCGGTGCCAGGTGACGCATCGGCAGGAGACAACCATAGGCCGGCAGGTGGACTTGCGCCATTGGCCTTCCTAGATGCGGCGCCCGATGCGGCGGCAGTTCCACAAGATGCACGGTCTCGGCAACGACTTCGTGATCGTTGACGCGCGGAGCGATTCGTTCGCGGTGACGCCGGCGATCGCGCGGGCGATCGCCGACCGCCGTACCGGGGTCGGTTGCGACCAGCTGATCGTGCTCGAACCGAGCGACACCGCCGACCTCAAGATGCGCATCTGGAACAGCGACGGCGGCGAGGTCGAAAGCTGCGGCAACGCCACCCGCTGCGCCGTGCAGCTCACCGGAGCCACGAGCATCGACACCGCGGGCGGGCGCCTCACGGGCGAAACTCTCGGCGCGGAGGTCGAAGTCAGCATCGGCGAGCCGCGGTTCGGCTGGGACGAGATTCCCCTCGCCTACGCGATGGACACCGCGGCGCTGCCGATGGCCTGGGACAGCCTCGATCATCCCTTCGCGGTAAACGTCGGCAACCCCCACCTCGTCTTCTTCGTGCCCGACGCGCGCGAAGTCCCGCTCGACGAGCTCGGCCCGAGGATCGAGAACGACCCCGCATTCCCCGAGCGGATCAACGTCAACGTCGGAATCTATATTGACGGCGTTCTGAAATTGCGCACCTTCGAACGCGGCGCCGGCGAGACGCTCGCTTGCGGCACTGGAGCCTGCGCCAGCGCCGTCGCGGCCATCGTGACGAAACGCGCTCAATCGCCGGTGCGGGTCGACATGACCGGCGGCAGCCTCACGGTCGAATGGGCTCCGGGCCAGCCCATCCGTATGCGCGGCGCCGCCACGCATGTATTTTCGGGCGAGCTCGACCTCGAGGCGCTGAAGTGAGCGTGGAGACCATCACGCTCGGTTGCCGTCTCAACTTCGCCGAGACGGAGACCATTGCGCGGACGGTGCCGGCCGATGAGGACTGGGTGATCGTCAATAGCTGCGCGGTGACCAACGAGGCGGTGCGGCAGACGCGCCAGGCGATTCGCCACGCACACCGCCGCCTGCCCAACGCCAGGATCCTCGTCACCGGCTGCGCCGCCCAGCTCGACCGCGGCGCATTCGCCGCGATGCCCGAAGTCAGCCGCGTGGTCGGCAATGCGGACAAGCTGAATGCCTTCGCTTCCACGGACGTCATGACGCCGGTGCCCGCCGGCCTCCTCCATCGCGTGAAAAGCTTCGTCGCGGTGCAGACCGGGTGCGACCATCGCTGCACCTTCTGCTCGATCTGGCGGGCGCGCGGCGCGAGCGTATCCCTGCCCTTCGAAGCCATTCGCGACGCCGTCGCCCGCGAGATCGACCGCGGCGCAAAGGAGATCGTGCTCACCGGAGTCGACATCACCGACTATCGGGATGGACTTGGCACCCTCTGCGAGCGCCTGCTCGCGGCCGAGCCGCGGCTTCAGCGCCTGCGCCTGTCTTCGCTCGACAGCATCGAGATCGACGAAGCCCTGTTCGAGCTCATCGCCGGCGAGCCGCGGCTGATGCCGCACTTCCATCTGTCGCTGCAGGCGGGCGACAACATGATCCTCAAGCGGATGAAGCGCCGCCATTCGCGCGCCGGCGCGGTGCGCACGGTCGAGCGGATCAAGGCCGCTCACCCCGAGGCAACGATCGGCGCCGACCTCATCGCCGGTTTCCCCACAGAAACTGAGGACATGGCTCTGAACTCACTGAAATTACTCGACGACTGCGATATCGTCGCCGCCCACATCTTCCCCTTCTCGCCGCGGCCGAACACGCCCGCGAAGCGCATGCCCCAGCTGCCGCACGAGGTAGTCAAAGCCCGCGCCGCGCGCCTTCGCGAAGCGGCAGCAAGGCGCCGCACTCGGTGGCTCGACAGCCTCATCGGCACGGGCCAGCGCGTCCTCGTCGAAGGACCCGACATCGGCCATACAGAAACGTTCGCTCCGGTCGCGATCGCCGGGATCGAGCGCGGCCGGATCGTTCAGGCGCGCATCACCGCCCGCGACGGCGGCCATCTCGTCGGCAGCTGCGCATGAGCTGGCTCGACCGCCTCCGCGGCGGGTTCGCGAAGACCGCCGATAAGGTCGCCGACAACCTCACTGGGCTCACCAGCCGCGCTGCGCTCGACACCTCAACCCTCGATGACATCGAAGAGGCGCTGATCGCGTCCGACCTCGGCCCCGAAGCGTCGCACCGCATCCGCGAGGCGATCGCCCGCCAGAAATTCGAACACCTCGACGAGCGGGGCCTCCGTTCGATCCTCGCCGAAGAGATAGAAAAGATCCTCACCCCCGTCGCCAAGCCGCTGCAGGTTTGGGGGTTTCCGCGTCCCCACGTGATCTTGGTCATCGGCGTCAACGGCTCAGGCAAGACCACCACCATCGGCAAGCTCGGCCATTGGCTGAAGGATCAGGATTATGGCGTCCTGCTTGCCGCGGGGGACACCTTCCGCGCCGCGGCAATCGAGCAATTGCAGATCTGGGGCGATCGCATCGGCGCTCCGGTCATCTCGGGCAAGGAAGGCGGCGACGCCGCCGGAATCGTGTTCGACGGCGTCAGACAAGCGACCGCGACGGGCGAGGACGTCCTCATCGTCGACACCGCCGGGCGGCTGCAGAACAAGTCGCATCTGATGGAAGAATTGTCGAAGATCCGTCGGGTCCTCGGCCGGCTCAATCCCGAGGCGCCGCACGACATCCTCCTCGTGCTCGACGCCACCACAGGCCAGAACGCGCTTGCGCAGGTCGAGGTGTTTCGCGACATGGCCGGTGTGACCGGGCTCATCATGACCAAGCTGGACGGGACCGCGCGTGGCGGGGTGCTCGTCGCCGCGGCCGAGCGGTTCGGACTTCCGATCCACGCCATCGGCGTCGGCGAGAAGGTCGACGATTTGCGTCCGTTCGACGCCCGCGCGGTCGCCCGCGCCATTGCCGGATTGCCCCCCGAGTGAGCGCCAAGACCGAGCCGCAAGGCGCCAGCAAGCTGCTCATCGACCTCGGTCCGCTGCTGGTCTTCTTCGTTGTCAATTTCCTCGCGCCGGTGCCGACGGAATTCAAGATCTTCGTCGCCACGGGCGCCTTCATGGCCGCGATGGTGGTGGCGATGATCTACTCGGCGTTGCGCTTCGGGCGCATCTCGCCGCTGCTGTGGTTCTCGGGCGTGATGGTGGTGATCCTCGGCGGGCTCACCATCTGGCTGCACCAGGCGTGGATCATCAAGATGAAGCCGACCTTCTACTACGCGCTCGTCGCGGGACTTCTCACCTTCGGCCTGGTCACCGGCCGGCCGCTGCTCCAGCAAGTGCTCGGAAGCACCTATCCCGGCCTCAGCGAGCAGGGGTGGCAGAAGCTGACGCGCAACTGGGCAATCTTCTTCGCCTTCATGGCCGTGCTCAACGAGGCGGTGTGGCGCAACAGCTCGACCGATTTCTGGGTCGGGTTTAAATTCTGGGGCGCGCTCCCCCTCACCTTCCTCTTTGCCGCCGCCAACATCCCGATGCTTCTGAAGTACGGCCTGATGCGCGAGGATGCGGTGCCGGCTGAGCCCGGGCCCGTCGAATGAGCGAACCTGTCCTCTCCATCCGCGGCTTGCACAAAGAGTATGGTACCGGCGTCGTCGCGCTGAAATCGGTCGACCTCGATATCCGCCGAGGCGAGATTTTCGCGCTTCTCGGCCCCAACGGCGCGGGCAAGACCACGCTGATCAACATCGTCTGCGGGATCGTCACCCCGAGCTCGGGCGAGGTTCTGGTCGACGGCAAAAACTGGCAAACCGATTTCCGGCATGCGCGCGGCCGCATCGGCCTCGTTCCGCAGGAGCTGACCACCGAGGCGTTCGAGAGCGTGTGGAACACGGTTAGCTTCTCGCGCGGGCTGTTCGGCAAGCCCCGCGAGCCCGCGAAGACTGAGGACCTGCTCAAACGCCTCTCGCTGTGGGACAAGCGCAAGACCATCATGATGCACTTGTCGGGGGGCATGAAGCGCCGCGTGATGATCGCCAAGGCGCTCTCCCACGAGCCCGACATCCTGTTTCTCGACGAGCCGAGCGCCGGAGTCGACGTCGAACTCCGGCGCGACATGTGGGAATTGGTGCGGAAGCTGCGGGCTGACGGGACGACCATCATCCTCACCACGCATTATATCGAGGAAGCGGAGGAGATGGCCGACCGTGTCGGGGTCATCAACCGCGGCGAACTGATCGCCGTCGACGAGAAACGCGACCTGATGGCCAAGATGGGCAAGAAGACGCTCGACATCACGCTCGTCGAGCCGCTCGATGCTGTCCCGTCCGAGCTTTCCGAGTGGAAGCTCAGGCTCGAAAGTGACGGCCAAATGCTGTGCTACGAGTTCGACGTCCACGCCGACCGCACCGGGATCGCTTCGCTGATGGGCCGACTTTCCGACCTTGGCATCGCCTACAAGGACCTTTCGACCCACCAGTCGAGCCTTGAGGATATTTTCGTCGAGCTGGTCCACCAGCCGAGTGCCAGCGCGGGAATTCCGGCATGAACGCCCACGGCATCGCCGCCATCTACCGTTTCGAAATGGCGCGCTGGCGCCGCACCCTGTGGCAGAGCCTGATCACACCGGTGATCACCACCGCGCTCTACTTCGTTGTCTTCGGCTCGGCGCTGGGCAGCCGCATGTCGGCGATGCAGGGGGTGAGCTTCGGCGCCTTCATCGTCCCCGGCCTGACGCTCCTGTCGGTATTCATGCAGTCGATTTTCAACGCCAGCTTCGGCATTTATTTTCCGAAGTTTGTGGGCACGATTTACGAATTGCTCTCCGCTCCGATCTCGAGCTTCGAAGCGGTGCTAGCTTATGTCGGCGCAGCCGTGAGCAAGTCGGTGATCCTGGGGCTGGTAACCTTGGTCACCGCGACCCTGTTCGTGCCGGTGCGGGTCGATCATCCGCTCGCGATGGTCCTGTTCCTCCTGGCCATCTCGGCCGGCTTCTGCCTGTTCGGCTTCGCCATCGGCGTCTGGGCCAAGAATTTCGAGCAGCTGCAGATCATCCCGATGCTGTTCGTCACCCCGCTGACGTTCCTCGGAGGCGCCTTTTACTCGGTGAAAACGCTCCACGAGCCGTTCCGGTCGATCACTTTGTTCAACCCCATCGTCTATCTGATCAGCGGCTTCCGCTGGAGCTTCTACTCCGTCGCCGATGTGCCGGTCTGGTCGAGCGCCGCGGTGACACTGGCGATCATCGCCGTCTGCATGGCGGTGATCGCCTGGATGTTCCGCACCGGCTACCGGCTCAAGCAGTAAATTCGGGCGTCCGCGCACCTTCCTGATTCGCGCGCTGGAAGCCGTTGCCGTCGAGGTTCTGCGCGACGAAGTCCCAATTGACGATGTTCGAGAGCACCGTGCTCGCGAACCGCGGCCGCTCGTTGCGATAGTCGATGTAATACGCATGCTCCCACACATCGAGAGTGAACAGGGGCACCATCCCGTCGTGCACCAGCGGCGTATCGGCGTCGTGCAACGAGGTGATCTTCAGCTTGTCGCGGTCGAGCACCAGCCATGCCCAGCCGTTGGAGAAATGATTGACCGCTTCCTCCTGCAGCTTCTGGAGCAGCGCGTCGGCACCGCCGAATTCGTCGGCGATCAGCTGGGCCAGCCGTCCACTCGGCTGCTGCCCCTCGGCCGGCGCCAGGCATTGCCAGAAAAAGCTGTGATTCAACAGCTGCGCGCTGTTGTTGAACAGCTTGGCGTTGCCCGAGCCTTTCGCCGCTCGAATGACATCGATCAGCGAAGCGCCGGCCAGGCTCGCGTCGCTCTCGATCAGCTCATTGGTCTTGGTGACATAGGCCTTGTGGTGCTTGCCGTGGTGGAAATCGAGCGTCTCGGCCGACATGTGCGGCGCCAGCGCGTCCCTCGCGAACGGCAATTCGGGCAGCTGGAAGGGCATCGGGCTTCTCCTTGGATCGAGGGAACGACCCTAGAACGAAGCGCGGGCCCCGCGGCTCCGCGACTTGTCGCAACGGCCGTTCATTTGGGACGGATCCGGCGAGACGGCGACTGCCCGCAGCACGGTCAAGTTGGTCAACTTCGACGAGGGAGGCGTTGCTACTGGAGCCCGTCCTCTTGCGCACTTGGCCCCGCGCGGCATAACCATTTCGCGTACGGTCCGACGGGGCGCAAACAGGGAGAGTCGATGATGGCCAAGTTATTCGGAAATCTGGTGCTGGTGCTCGCCGTCGGGGTCGCGGTCGCGGTTCTCCTCATGCTCTATCCGGACTCGGGCTACCGCCCGCCGACCGGCGACCTAGTGAACGGCGTGCTGCAGTGGCTGCACGTTTTCTTCGGGATCACCTGGATCGGGCTGCTTTATTATTTCAACTTCGTGCAGACGCCGGTGATGCCGACCGTGCCCGCCGAGCTCAAGCCGGGCATATCCAAATATATCGCGCCCAAGGCCTTGTTCTATTTCCGCTGGGGCGCGGCCTTCACCGTTCTGACCGGCCTGCTTCTCGCAGGGTCCTACGGCGAGCTCACCGAGGCCCTAACGCTGCAACCGTCGTCGCGGCTGATCGGGATCGGCATGTGGCTGGCCCTGATCATGGCGCTCAACGTGTGGGTGATCATCTGGCCGAACCAGAAGCGCGTGCTCGGGATCGTCCCGGCCGACGACGCCGCCAAGGCGAAAGCCGCGGCGACCGCCATGATTGCCTCACGGCTCAACGTATTGCTGTCGATCCCGATGCTGCTGGCGATGACCAACGCCCACTAGGGCGACGAGCGTCTCAGGCAGCTGCGCTCAGGCGGCGCTGTCCTGGAGCTTGTGGCGCTTCAGCGCATGGCGGAGCTGGTCGTAGCTGAGCCCGAGCGCCGCCGCCGTGGCGCGCTGGTTGAAGCGGT
>JBDTXI010000063.1:0-11414 GCA_040006255.1 Sphingomicrobium sp. | reverse complement strand
GGAAGACGCGCTTGCCGGTGCGCTTGTAGACCGCGACCTGGATGACGACCGACAGCGCCTCGGCCACGAACAGCCCGCCGACGATCACCAGCACGAACTCGTGATGGGTGGCGACCGAGATCGCGCCGAGCGCTCCGCCGAGCGCAAGGCTGCCGGTGTCGCCCATGAAGACCGCCGCCGGCGGCGCGTTGAACCACAGGAACGCGAGGCCGGCGCCGACGATCGCCAGCAACAGCACCGTCAAATCGCCCACGCCGGGGATGTGCGGGATGCCGAGATATTCGGCGAAGCGCGCGTTGCCGACGAGGTAAGCGATGAGCAGGAAAGCGATCGAGGCGATGATCACCGGCATGGTGGCGAGACCGTCGAGCCCGTCGGTAAGGTTCACTGCGTTGCCGAACGAAACGATGACAAACGCGCCGAACGCAATATACGCCCAGCCAAGGTCGATCACCGGTTCCTTGATGAACGGCAGATAGAGGTCGGTCGTGCCCGCCCGTACCATCATCCACGTGGCGAAACCGGCAATCACGAACTCCAGGGCAAGGCGGGTCTTGCCCGAGAGGCCCGCGTGATGCGCTTTCTTGACCTTGTCGTAATCGTCGAGCCAGCCGATCACGCCGAAGCCCGCGGTCACCACCATGCACGCCCAGACGTAGGGGTTGCTGAGCTCCATCCACAACAGGACCGAGACCGACACCGAGATCAGGATCAGCAGGCCGCCCATGGTCGGGGTGCCGCGCTTGGCGAGGTGGCTCTGCGGCCCGTCGGCGCGGATCGGCTGCCCTTTGCCCTGGGTCACGCGCAGCCAGCTGATGAACCGCGGGCCGAGGAGGAGACCGATGAGCAAGGCGGTCGCGCTCGCCGCGCCGGCGCGGAAGCTGATGTAGCGGATGAGGTTGAGGATGCCCGGGAAGCCGAGATGCTCGGCGATTACGTAGAGCATTCGACGCCCCCTGCCACCCGCTCGACCAATCGGGCAAGGCCGACCGAGTTGGACGCCTTGACCAGCACCGCATCGCCCGGCTGGAGCAGCTTGAGCAGCTCGCCGGTGGCTTCGTCGACGTCGTCAACCAGATCGAGCGAGACCTTGCCGCCGACCTCCTCGGCGAGCGGCCGCATTTCCTCGCCGATGAGGATCAGGCGGTCGACATGGGCGTCGAGCACCGACGACGCGAGGCCGGCATGGAGCGCGCCGCTGTGCTCGCCGAGCTCACGCATGGGGCCAAGCACGGCGATCCGCCGCTCGACGTCGCGCTCGGCGCCGAAGCTTTTGAGGGTCGCCGCCATCGACGCCGGGTTGGCGTTATAGCTCTCGTCGATCAGCAGCACTTCGCCGCCACCGATCTCGATCCGGTGCCGCCGCCCGCGGCCGCGAAGCCCGGGCATGTCGGCGAGCGCCAGCCCGGCCACGGCGACGTCCTCGCCGACCGCTTCCACGGCGACGAGCACGGCGAGCGCGTTCGACACCCAATGGTCGCCGCGCTGCGAGATGGTGAAGGTCAGCTCGCGTTCGAGCAGGGCCGCGCTGATCAGGCTTCCCCCGCCTTCGGCGGTGACCGCGTGGACGGCATGGACGTCGGCATCGCCGCCGCCGAACGTGATGATGCGGTCGGCGACGCGGCGCGCGGCCTTGACCAAGCGATCACGGTGCGGCGCCTCGTTGGGAACGATCGCCACTCCGTCGGGCTCAAGGCCCTGGAAGATTTCGGCCTTGGCGTCCGCGATCGCCTGTTCCGAGCCGAGGTTCTCGATGTGCGCCGGCGCGATCGCCGTGACGATGGCGACGTGGGGCCGCACCTGGCGGGTCAGCACCGAAATCTCGCCGGCGTGGCTCATGCCCATCTCGAGCACGGCGAACGCGGCGTCGCGCGGCATGCGGGCGAGCGAAAGGGGCACGCCGGTGTGGTTGTTGTAGCTTTTGACCGAGCGGTGGACCTTGCCCGGGCGGCAGCGGTCGAGCGCCGCGAACAGAGCTTCCTTGGTGCTGGTCTTGCCGACCGAACCGGTGATTCCGATGATGATGGCGCGGGAGCGCTGGCGTGAGGCGCGGCCGAGCGCCTGCAACGCGGCGACCGCGTCGTCGACGAGCACGTGGGGGCCGCTCACCGGCCGCGAGACGATGGCTCCGGCGGCTCCCGCGATGAAAGCGGCGTCGACGAACTTGTGGCCGTCGTTGACGGTGCCCGGCATGGCGATGAACAGGTCGCCCGGCCCGACCTCGCGGCTGTCGAACGTGACTCCGCTGACTTCGAACGGCGCGCTTGCCGTACCACCGGTCGCCGCGGCGATTTCGTCAGAGGTCCAGAGGGGGGTCATGCGGCGCACTCGCGGGCGACGAGGGCGTCGTCGAACGGAAGCACGCGGTCGCCTACGATCTGGCCGGTCTCGTGGCCCTTGCCGGCGAGGAGGACGATGTCGCCAGAGCGGGCGATGCGAATGGCTTCGGCGATGGCTTCGCGGCGGCCGGGCACCTCGGTCGCGCCGGATGCACCGGCCATGATCGCAGAGCGGATCGCCGCCGGGTCCTCGCCGCGGGGATTGTCGTCGGTGACGATAACGACGTCCGACAGGCGCGAAGCCACCGCGCCCATTTCCGGGCGCTTGCCCTGGTCGCGGTCGCCGCCCGCGCCGAACACAATGATCAGGCGCGCCCCGGCGTCCTTGGCGACGTGCGGCCGCAGCGCGGCGATCGCGGCTTCGAGCGCGTCGGCGGTGTGGGCGTAATCGATATAGACGGGCACGCCGGCGCGGCTGATCACCGCGCGCTCCAGCCGCCCGCGCACCGGCGCGACGCGCTGCATCGCCGAGTAGATCGACTGCCATTCGCCGCCGGTGGCAAGGACCAGTCCCGCCGCGGTCAGCACGTTCGCCGCCTGGTAGGCGCCGATCAGCGGCAAGGCGAGACGATAGGGCTTGCCTTCGTGCTCCAGGACGAGGCTCTGGCCGAGCGCCGTCGGAGCCTGTTCGAGCAGGCGGATTGTGTCGCCCTCGCGGCCGACGGTCAGTAGCTTGTGACCCCGCTTTTCGGCACGCTCGATCACTTCGGCGGACTTGGGATCGTCGGTCCAGATCACCGCCGGCGAGCCCGCCGGGAGCAGTTCGTCGAACAGCTGCATCTTGGCTTCGAAATAGGCGTCCATCGTGCCGTGATAATCGAGGTGGTCGCGGCTGAAGTTGGTGAACGCCGCGGCGGCCAGCGGAACGCCTTCGCAGCGATGCTGGTCGAGGCCATGGCTCGACGCCTCGTAGGCGACGTGGCTCGTCCCCATGCGCTCGAGCCCGGCCATGTTGCTCAGGAAAGTCACGATGTCGGGCGTGGTCAGCCCGGTCTTCACCTGGTCGTCGGAAGTGGTGACCCCGAGCGTCCCGATCGACGCCGAACGGTGCCCCGACATGCGCCAGATCTGCCGCGTCATCTCGACGGTCGAGGTCTTGCCGTTGGTGCCGGTGACGGCGACGACCGTCTCCGGATATGGCGCGTAGAATTTGGCGGCGAGTTCGGCGAACAGACGGCGCGGCTCCGGGTCGGCGAGATGAGGCACGCGCTCCACCGGCGCCTGTGGCCGCGCAACCACCGCAACGGCGCCGCGATCGACTGCGTGGTCAATGAAGTCCTCGCCGTTCAGCATCGCCCCCTTGAACGCCCCGAACACGCTTCCGCGCGCGACTTTGCGATGGTCGATTGCAAAGCCGGTCACTTCGGAATCGCTGGGGGTGTCCGACAGCTCGGAAAGGCGCACGAGGGTTACTTTCCCGGTTCGGGATTGTCGTGAACGAACGGAAGCACCGCGGACATGTCGGGCTCGCGGGTCTTGTCGGGACGCACCCCGAGCATCGGGGCGATGCGGCTGACCGCGATGCCGAATGCCGGTCCGATATTCCATGCGGCCGTGTGGAAGCCGTAGGTTTCCGCAGTCGCCTTGGGGTCGTCCAGCATCATCACCATCACATAGCGCGGCTCTTCAATTGGGAACACACCCGCGAAGCTCGTGACCACCGCCGACGACGTATAATGGCCGTTGAGCAGCTTTTCGGCCGTGCCCGTCTTGCCGCCGACGCGATAGCCCGGGGCGTCGGCCTTTCTGCCGGTGCCTTTGGTGACCACGAGGCGCACCAGCGCGCGCATCCGGTAGCTGGTCTCCTCGGAAAAGACGCGGCGGCCCTGCGGGACGGGATGATTGCGGTCGACCTTGAGCAAGGTCGCGGGGCGATAGATGCCGCCGTTGAACAAGGTCGCGTAACCGGTCGCGAGGTGCAGCGGAGTGACCGCGATGGCGTGCCCGAACCCGACGGTCATCGTCTCGAACGGTCCCCAGCGGGAACCGGGCGTCAGGGTCCGGCCGCGCTCCCGCAGCTCAATCGCGACAGGGTCGAGGAAGCCCATCTTCTTGAGGAAAAATTGCTGCCGGCGGGCGCCGACCTGGTCCGCGATCTGGGCCGTGCCGATGTTCGAACTCCGCATCATGATCTCCGCGACGGAGCATTGGCGGCCATAAGGCTCGGTGTCGTGGACGATGTGGCCATAGACGTGCAGCTCGTTCGGGCAATTGTAGATCTTGCCGAAGCTCCTGATGATCCCGCTGTCCATCGCCATCGCGACGGTGAAGGGCTTGAAGGTCGAGCCGAGCTCGTAGACTCCGAGCGTGGCCCGACTGAACCGCGCCTCGGGGCTTCCCGCGCCGGCCGCATTGGGGTTGAGCTGCGGAAGTGAGGTCATCGCCAGGACTTCGCTGGTGCGAATGTCCATCACCACGCCCGCCGCGCCGATGGCCGAGAAATGGGTCATCGCGCCGAGCAATTCATGCTCGAGCGCCTGCTGGACGCGGCTGTCGATCGACAAAGTCAGGGGCTGGCCGCGCGTGGCCGGGTCGGAGAGATATTTATCGAACGCGCGCTCCATCCCGGCGACACCGTGGCCGTCGATGTCGGTGTAGCCGATGACGTGCGCGGCAAGGCTCGTTTGCGGGTAGAGGCGGTCGGGTTCGCGCTGGATCGCCAGGCCCGGCTCGCCGAGCGCGTTAACAGCTTCGACGAGGGCCGGCGAAGCGCGCCGCCGCAGATAGAAGAACGGCTTTCCCGACCGCAGCATCGCGAAATATTCTTCCGTCGGATGCTCCGGCATCAGTTGCGCCAGGCGGCCGGCGAGCGCGAGCTTGTCGCCGATGACCTTGCCCGGCTGAAGGGCGATGGTCCACGCGTCGATGGTCCGCGCGAGCGGCTCACCGTCGCGATCGACGATGTCGCCCCGGTCGGGGACGAGGGCGGTCAGGCCTTCCTTGCGCCCGGCATGGTCACCGAAGGCGGCGAGCCACAGGATGCGCAGCGCAATGAGCGCGATCACCCCAGCGTACACCAGCATGCCGAACATCAGCCGCTGGTGCATGACCGCGAGGATCTGGCGGCGCTGACCGACGAGTCGGAGCCGCTCGGGCCGGGGCGCGACGAGAGCGGGCGACGGGGCGTTCATCGGCCGGGATGCGGGTCCTTGAAAGTTTTCGCCGAACGCTTGTCCGGGAGCGGAGCAAGCGGATCGTTTTTCGCAAGCCGCACCGGTTTTGTCACCGGGTTCGCTGTCCCCAGGACCGGCTTATCCACCGATTTCTTTGCGGCAGGCTGGGCGGCCGCGAGGCCCGGCTTATTCGCGGATTTTTTCGTGGCCGGCTTCGCCGTCGTCGCCGGCCTCTCCGCGAACTTGGAATTGGCCGCCAGGGGCAATTCGGCGGCGGGCTTTGCCGGGACCTCGCGCGTCTCGGTTTTCAGGCTAGCTTGATGAAGCAGGGCTTGGGGAGCCGCGCCGGTGGGCGCTCCGCCATCGTCGGTCGCAGCTTCGCCAATCGGTGGCTTTTGCGGCGTGGGCGCGGGGGCCGAGGCGAGCACCACCGGCTCCTGGAACTCGACCTGGTGCTGCGGCTGGGTGAGCCTGGCGAGCTCAAAGCCGCCGTTGAGAAACTGGTCCGCCGAGGGCGCCGACAAGGCCAGCACTTTCGCGTTCCACCGTTCGAGCTGAGCAAGGCGGCCACGGGTTCCGATCTCGGTCTGGAGCATGCGCAGGTCGCGTTGGGCGAGCACGATCCGCGTTTCGACATTCTCCACCGCGGCGCGTTCCGACGCGACCCGCAGCGACACGAGATAGCAACCGAGCGCGGCTCCGGCGCAGCTTGCGACCATGAACAGCGAACGGAAGCTTCTTCCCCCGCTCATTGCATTGTTCCTTTCCATGCTGGCGCGGACGTCCGGACTGCGCTCCTGAGGCGGGCCGAGCGGGCGCGCGGGTTCGTCGCCAGTTCGCGCTCCGCCGGGGATACCGGCTTGGCGACCCGCTCGAACGTCGGCTCGTTGAGGTCGCGAAGCTCGGGACGATGGCGCGAACCGGACGGCGTTCCTCCGCTGCGTTCGCGGAAGAAGCGCTTCACGATGCGGTCCTCGAGGCTGTGGAACGTGACCACGGCCAAGCGTCCGCCGGGGCGCAGCGAACGTTCGGCCGCGGCCAACCCCTGTTCGAGCTCGTCGAGCTCGGAATTGAGGTGGATGCGAATGGCCTGGAAGGTGCGGGTCGCCGGATCGGCCTTTTGCCCGGGGCGAAAACCGGCGGCGCGGCGGACGATGGCGGCAAGCTCGGCGGTGCGTTCGACCGGTCGGGCGGCAACGATGGCGCGGGCGATTGCCCGGGCGCGCGGCTCCTCCCCATAGTCGCGCAGCACCCGGGCAATCTCGGCCTCGTCGGCCGCATTCAGATATTCGGCGGCGGTCAGTCCCGACTTGCTCATGCGCATGTCGAGCGGGCCGTCGCCCTGGAAGGAAAAGCCGCGCTCGGCCCGGTCGAGCTGCATCGAGCTGACGCCGATATCGAGCGCGATGGAATCGACCAGGTTGATCCCGCGCTCGGCGAGCACCCGGTCCATCTGGCTGAAATTCTCGTTGACCAATGTGAGGCGCGGGTCCGGGACGAGCGATCGGCCTTCCTCGATCGCATCGGGGTCGCGATCGAAGCCGATCACTCGTCCCGCCCCCGCCGCGAGCATGGCGCGCGCGTAGCCGCCCGCTCCAAAGGTGCCGTCGACAATCGTCTCGCCGCCGTGAAGGGCGAGCGCGGCGATCACGTCACTGACCAGCACCGGCACATGTGGGGCCTGTTTCGCGCCGGTGCTGGTCATGACTGGCCTCGTTCTTCGAGGCGGAAACGGGCGATGTCCTTTAGGTCTTCGGGAATGCGCTTTTCGTCGAGCAGAAGCTGCGGGTTCCAGATCTGGAAGGTCTCGCCGGTGCCGAGGAACAAGGCGAGCTCGCCGATCTGTCCGTTGCGCCGCATCATCGGGGGAAAGACGATCCGGCCGGAGCTGTCGTAGGGCACCTCCTCCGTGGCCGCGAAGGCCATGAGGTTGCGCTGCTGATATTCGAGCTCGGCTTCCGGGTTGGTTTCTTCCTTCTCGAGCAGCCGCTCGAGCTTGGCGTGCTTCAGCCCGGCGTAGGCGGGGTCATAGGCGCTGAGGCAGGGGAAGGCTTCGTGCTTGGCGAGCGTAATGGTGCGGGCATCGCCGCGGCGCTCGATGACGCTGCGCAGGAACGCGGGAATGGACACGCGGCCCTTCGCATCGACCGCATTCAGTGCACTGCCCTGAAACAGATGCTCTAGCGCCACGTCCACTCCCCGTTCGCAGCGCGCAGACCGTCCTTCGCGGAGACGCGCCATTTCGCGCGCACCGCGTTCGTGCTCGAATCAAAGGGTTGGTCCCCACGCTACAGCCCATGTTGGTAACTCAAGGATTTGCGGGATACAATGGGATTTTATGGGTTTTTATGGGTCAACCGTGGGAAACGCCGAAATTCCGCGGCTTCTAGCGGGTGGCGCACGGACAGCGTTCCCGCCCTGTTCCGGTTCGCAACCCTGTGGATAAGTCTGTGGCTATCCGACTCGGACGAATCACATGCGCTCGAGCGTGGCAAGCTCGGTGAGCACGGCGTCGAGGTTGTGCGCCGCTCCGCTGCCGAGGTCGTCGGCGTTGAGCAAATCGGCATCGGCGACAATCGTTGCGGCGCCCCGGCCGATGCGGCAGCGGGCGACGAGCCGTCCCGCGTCGATGGCGCAGCCGCCGGAGAGCCGGCCCGGCGAGACCGTAATCACGTCATAGCCGCCCAGCTTTCCGGCCCTGGGCCCGCGCGCGTCAGGGGAGTCGAGCCGCAATCCCCAATGCGCGAGCAGCCCGGTGTCCATGAACGTCGGCGGCGGCCGCAGCGGATCGCCTAGCGGCCGCCGGCTCGGCCATTCGAGCAACGGATCGGCGAGCAGCAGGACCCGGCCGCCGCCCCGGACCCACCGGTCGAGGGCGACGAGATCCTCGGCCGGCTGGGCGAGCGGATGCGCCATCAGCAGCAAGCGCCCCTTGCCCAGGTCGGCGGCGTCGGTGACGCTGATCGGGACGACGCGATAGCGCGTGCCGAGCGCCTTTAGCGCGGGCGAGCCCCCGCCCTGCAGCGAGAAGTCCTCGCCGAACACGAGCGGCAGGCTGGTCAGCAGCAGGAGCGCCGGACGCTGCGCGGCGGGCCGCGGCGCGATCGACCCTGCTTGCCGCCCGTGAAGCGTTAAGGCGAGCGCGGCGGCGGCCGCCAAAACAGCCCCGATCCCGATCAGAACGCGCAACCGCGCGCGGCTCACTTCTTCGTCGCGGCGCTGTTGTTGACGTCCTGGCCGGAGGCACCCGGAGCTACGCCGAGCTCGGCCAGCGGCTCGCCCGGCTCGTTGGTCGTCGCCTGGGCGGCGTTGTTCATTGCTTCATTCTTGCCGGAGCGCGCGATGATCGAGCCGAGCAGGACGAGGAGGAAGGCGAAGGCGAGTCCGGTCAGCCCGATACGAATGCGCTGCGCGCTGCTTCCGGGCTGGTACGGCATCGCATCGACGAAGCTATGTCCCACTTCGACAATATGCAAGCACACGGCCTTGACGGTGGCCCCTCCGGTCGCGCAGGGCGCGGATCATGACTCGCACCCCCCTCACCCTCACGCTTGTTGCCGCCGCGGCGTTAGCCGGCTGCAACAGCAGCAGCCACAATATCGTCACGCAGGATCCAGGCGACGACACCAACGTCACGGCCAACGCCAATGTCCAGCTGCCGCCGTCGATCGCGGCGTCGAAAATCTATCGCTGCGACGACAACAAGGTCGTCTACGTCGACTGGCTGTCGGACAACAAGTCGGCCAACATCCGCACCGACAAGACCGGCGCGCCGACCCAGGTCACGGCCGCGGAGCCGGGCAAGCCGATGACCGGCCCCGCCGGCTATTCGGCCGAGGGTTCGGCGACGTCCGCTTCGGTCAAGATCGGCGTCCCCGGTCACCCGGCCCAAAGCTGCAAGGTCTGAGCCCTCCTTTACATCGAAACCTTTCGCCGCTTCAGTCGCGCTGAGGCGGCGGAGGAACTTCTCGATGCACATCAGCAGGCGCGGATTCACGGGCGGTGCGCTGAGCTTCGCGCTGGGCAGCCAGTTCAGCGTTTCCGCGCTGGCCCAGCCGCGTTCCGACCTCGCGCCTGCGCTCGCCGCGATCCGGACCTATGGGGAGGCGCACCGCCGCCGCTTCGGACTTCCCGGGCTGACGCTCGGCCTGACGACGGCGGACGGATTCTCCACCGTGCTCGACTTCGGCTACGCCAACGCCGACGCGCGCGCTCCGATCGCGCCCGACACGCTGTTCCAGATCGGCTCGATCAGCAAGTCGATGACCTCGCTCGTGCTGCACCAGTTCGCGGCGGAGGGACGGCTCGACCTCGATGCGCGCATCAGCGCGATCATGCCCGACCTGCCGCTTCCGCCGGGCAACACGATCACCGTCCAGCATTTGCTCGACCACACGGCGGGCCTCCCCGACGATGCGCCGCTGTTCACCGCCGGCGGCCTGTGGACCGCTTATGCGCCGGGCGCGCACTGGCATTATTCGAACACGGGTTACGAGATGCTCGGCAAGCTCGCCGAGCATGTCGGCGGCAAGCCGCTCGACCAGCTGCTCGCCGAGCGCATTTTCACGCCGCTGGGCATGCGCCGCAGCCACGGCGCGATCATCGGCGCCGACCGCACCCTCTACGCGCAGGGCTATGAAGCCGCGGACCCGACGGGGGTGTTCGTATGGGGCACCCCGCTCGCGCCCACGGCGTGGGTCGACGTGACCTTCGGCGCGGGCAGCGTCGCCTCGACCGCCGAGGACATGACGCGCTTCCTCCGCTTCCTCGCCAATGCCGCGCAGGGCCGTGGCGGCCTCGGGCTCGCGCCGGAGCAGGCGAAGGCCTTCACCGCCCGTGGCGTTGCCAGCGACACGCCGGGCATGAGCTACGGCAACGGGCTGATGCATGTCGGCAATGGCCCCCGGACCTATCTCCACCACACCGGCGGAATGGTCAGCTTCTCCTCGTCCTTCCACGTCGATGTGGCGAGCGGCGCCGGCGCCTTCGCCAGCTCGACCCTCAGCGCCTACGCCTCATATCGCCCGCGCCTGCTGACGCGCTTTGCCGTCGACGCGCTGACCAATGCCGCAGCCGCACGCCCGCTGCCCGCGCCACCGCCGCTCGATGTCCCGCTGGGCAATGCGGCAAGCTTCGTCGGCCATTATTCCGGACCGAACGGGGCGATCGAGATTCGCGCGGGAAGTCCACTGACCCTGGTCGCAAACGGGCAATCGGCGCCGCTCCAATATTGGGGCGACGACCTGTTCCGCACCGCGCACCCCGACTTTCGCCAGTTTTCGCTGCTGTTCGAGCGCACCCGCGGCGCGATCACCGCGGCGAGCTGGGGGCCATCGACCTTCGTCCGCGAGGGCGCCGCCCGGCAGGTCGCGCCGTCCGATCCAAAGCTGGCGCGGCTTGCCGGGCGCTTCGTCAACGACAGCCCGTGGGTCGGAGCGGCGATCGTCGTCGAGCGCGGCGGCAAGCTGTGGATCGGCACTGAGACCGCGATGATCCCGACCGGGGAAAATCTTTGGCGCGTCGGCGAGGAGAGCTGGTCGCCCGAACGCGCAAGCTTCGCCAATGTTATCGACGGCCGCCCGCAAACGTTCATCTTCTCCGGCGAAAAGTTCCTCCGGCACGACATCTAGGCTTAGGCCGATGGGGCGGCTAGGAGCGCCGCCATGGACGTCCTCGAAGCCCCCAGCATCACCCCGCAAATGGTCGCCGAGCACGGGCTTAGCGACGAGGAATACGGCCGCATCCTGAAAGCGCTCGGCCGCGAGCCGAACCTCGTCGAGCTCGGCATCTTCTCGGTCATGTGGTCGGAGCATTGCAGCTACAAAAGCTCGCGCATCCACCTGAAAAAGCTGCCGACCGAGGCGCCGTGGGTGATCTGTGGGCCGGGCGAGAATGCGGGCGTGATCGACATCGGCGACGGCGACGCGGCGATCTTCAAGATGGAGAGCCACAACCACCCGTC
>JBDTXI010000062.1:0-18420 GCA_040006255.1 Sphingomicrobium sp. | reverse complement strand
ACGAGCCCGACAGCGTCTTGTGGGTGTAGATGTTGGCCGGGATCGGCTCGATGCACGCGCTGGTCCCGCCGGCGATGATCGAGATCGACGCCGTCGGGGCGATCGCCATCTTGCAGCTGAAGCGCTCCATCACGCCCATGTCGGCGGCGTCGGGACACGGCCCGCGCTCTTTCGCCAGCATCATCGACGCCTGGTCGACCTGCGAGCGGATGTGCTTGAAGATCTTGAGGTTCCAGCTCTTCGCCATCGCCCCTTCGAACGGGATGTTGCGGGCCTGCAGGAACGAATGGAAGCCCATGACTCCAAGGCCGACGCTGCGCTCGCGCTCGGCGCTGTACTTGGCGCGCGCCATCTCGTCGGGCGCGCGGGCAATGTAGTCGCTGAGCACATTGTCGAGGAAGCGCATGACGTCCTCGATGAACTGCTTGTCCTTGCTCCACTCGTCCCACGTCTCGAGGCTCAATGATGAGAGGCAGCACACCGCGGTGCGGTCGGCGCCGAGATGATCCTTGCCGGTCGGCAGAGTGATTTCGCTGCAGAGGTTGGAGGTCGAGACCTTGAGGCCGAGGTCGCGGTGATGCTTGGGCATCGCCCTGTTCACCGCGTCGATGAAGATGATGTAGGGCTCGCCGGTCGCGAGGCGGGTTTCGACCAGCTTCTGGAACAGCGAGCGCGCATCGACGGTGGCGCGGACGCTTCCGTCCTTGGGCGATTTCAAGGGGAACTCGGCGCCCTCGCGCACCGCCTGCATGAACTCGTCGGTGACGAGCACGCCGTGGTGCAGGTTGAGCGCCTTGCGGTTGAAGTCGCCCGAGGGTTTGCGGATCTCGAGGAATTCCTCGATCTCGGGGTGGTTGACGTCGAGGTAGCACGCCGCCGATCCACGCCGCAGCGATCCCTGGCTGATCGCCAGCGTGAGGCTGTCCATCACGCGCACGAACGGGATGATGCCGCTGGTCTTGCCGTTGAGGCCGACCGGCTCGCCGATCCCGCGCACGCGCCCCCAATAGGTGCCGATGCCGCCGCCGCGGCTCGCCAGCCACACATTCTCGTTCCACGTGCCGACGATGCCTTCGAGGCTGTCGTCGACGCTGTTCAGATAGCAGCTGATCGGAAGCCCGCGGCCGGTGCCGCCGTTGGACAGCACCGGGGTCGCCGGCATGAACCACAGCTTGGAGATGTAATCGTAGACGCGCTGCGCGTGCCCGGCATCGTCGGCGTAGGCCGCGGCGACACGCGCGAAGAGGTCCTGATAATTCTCGCCCGGAAGCAAATAGCGGTCGCGCAAGGTGTCCTTGCCGAACTCGGTCAGGCGCTCGTCGCGCGAAGCGTCGGTTGTCACCTCGAAGGCGCGCTCGTCGACCGTCTTGCTGGTGCGGACGACGGTCGAAACATCGTCGTGGGTGACTTCGCTGCCGCTCGAAAAATCCATCGCGCTTCCCCGTTCCTCTGCAGCCCCTTCGAGGACTGCGTGTTCCCGCATTGTTCGACTCGGAGCCATGACGGCCACCCTAGTCCTTTTCGGCGCTCGACGGGGCTTTTTCGATGCCGTCCCCTGTGGAAATCGGGGACGAGTCGGCCCGTCACCGGAATATCAGAATTCCGGCTCCAAGCACAACCTATTGAGAGACCCCCCTCTCGCGCTACCACCTATAGTGCCTCATCCAGGATTTGATGCAAGCGGGTAAATGCGCGGTAACCAGAAATCCTGTGGATGAAGCAGCGGCGCAACAGTGGCTTCGGATATCGACCGACGCGTGCAAAAGCGCTAGAAGGTACGCGTCTCATCGAACGGGGGTTGCGATGGATTTCGATACGGCGATGCTGGTGGCGATTCCGCTAACCTTCGTCTTGTTGCTCGGCATCGAGGCGCTGGCGCATTCCGGGCGCGAAATGCCTGAGATACGGCACTGGCGACTCATCGGTTTCGCGTGCTTTGCGGGGACTCTCGCGGTGTACGTCGCGGCGCCCCTGCTGATCGTCCCGCTGCTGCCCGCGATGGCGCTCGTTGATCTAAACGGCTGGGGCAATTGGGCCGCGCTGCCGGTGTGGGTGACGACCACCTTCCTCGGCTATTGGGCGCACCGTATCATGCATTATTTCGACGTGCTGTGGCGCGCCGGGCACCAACTCCACCATGGCGTCGCCCGCGTCGACATCTCATCGGCGATGATCTTCCACCCGGTCGACGCGATCGTGCAAGGCGTGCTCACCGGGTTGTTGGCGGCCGGGCTCACCAACGCCTCCGCGCACGCAGCGGCGTGGGCCGGCCTGTGGGGCTTTTTCGTCGGGCTATACCAGCATTGGAACGTGCGCACGCCGGCGTGGACCGGATGGATTATCCAGCGCCCGGAAGCGCACATGCTGCACCACGAACGCGACGTGCACGCGCGCAACTTCGGCGACATGCCCGTTTGGGATCGGATGTTCGGCACCTATTCCGAGCCGACCGGGCGTCGGGTCGAGCTGGGCTTCGAGGCCGGGCGGGCGCGCCGCTGGCTGGCGATGCTGGCCATGGTCGACGTCAACCAGGCCGAGAAGATCGACGGCCGGATCCGGCTCTGACTGGGCGCAGCGAACGCAAAGGACGCGGACGGCGACGTGTCGAAGACCTTCGAGTGACTGGCGACGCGCCATTCCACGCGCACATCTATTATTCGGCCGAGCAACGCTTCGCCGCCGAGGCGCTGCGCGAGGCGTTCACCGGCGCTCCTGAAATCCTCTTCGTCGGCAGCCTGGCGGACCGGCCGGTCGGGCCCCATCCGGTTCCGCAGTTCGAGACGCATTTTTTCGAGCGGTCGCTGGCCGAGGTCGTCGCCCGCATCGAAGCGTCGGGGCTGCGCGCGCTGGTTCATCCGCTGACCGATGACGATCTTGCGGACCACTCACGCCTGGCGCAATGGATTGGCGAGCCGCTCGCGCTCGACAAGAGCGTGCTCGATCGGCCGGGGGTGAACCAGGGCGTCGCGCGCTTCGGCAAAAGCGACTTCTAAAGACCGGAAGCGTCCGGCCGCTTGTAAAAAAGCAGTAGGGATTCGGTGCGCCCCGCGGGTGGGTCTTCATGAATTCCGCGGCCCGCCTCTCGACGCGGCGAGCGCACCGACGCAGATAAGCGCCATGCGAGTATGTCGCACCGTCTGGGCATCGGTGATGCTGTGCCTTTCGAGCGCCGTGGCGGCTGCCGACGAGCAGCCGATCTGCGCTGCCCGGCCGGGCAAATCGACCCCCGCCTGCACCGTTCCGGCCGGACACTTCCAGCTCGAGACGGGCCTGGCCGACTGGAGCCTGCAGAAATCCGAGGGCGAGCGCGACACTTCGCTCACAATCGGCGAAACGGCCTTCAAATACGGACTGACCGACCGCTCGGATATCGAGGTCGACGTCACTCCGTGGAATCGCCAGACCAGCCGCGGCCCGGGCTTTCGCGACCGCGCCTTGGGCTTCGGCGACGTGACAATCGGCTACAAGCAGCGGCTCACCGCGGACGACGCCGCGGTGCAGGTTTCGGTCCTTCCGTACGTGAAAATCCCGACGGCGAAGCGGCCGCTCGGCAACGGCAAGTGGGAGGGCGGCCTGCTGGTCCCGATCGGCTATGCGATCCCCAAGACGCCGCTCAGCGTCGGCCTGACGCCGGAGCTCGATTGGGCCGCGGACGGCGATGGGCGCGGGCATCATGCGGCGATGGTCCAGGTGGTGAGCCTCGGCTGGCAGGCGACGCCGAAGCTCAGCCTGTCGGGCGAGCTGTGGGGTCAGTGGGACTGGGACCCGGCCGGAACCACGCGGCAGGCATCCGCCGATGGGTTGGTCGCCTACCTCGTCACCAACGACGTGCAGCTCGACGCCGGCGCCAACCTCGGGCTCAACCAGCAGACCCCCGACGTGGAGATCTATACCGGCGTCTCGATCCGGTTTTGATGTCTGAGCTCAGGCGGCGCGGCGGCGCATGGTGCTCCGCGCCAGCCGCGCGGCAAGCGCCGACAAATGCCGGTGGCTCGACGCATGGTAGACGCTCTTGGCGTCCAGATCGCGGCACAGGCGACGGTGGGCTTCGCCGAGGGCGTGATAGGGCAGGCCGGGCAACAGGTGGTGGAGCGCGTGGTAGCGCAGGCCGACGGGAGCCCACAGCGCCGGCAGCGTTCCCGGCGGGGGGACGTTGACGCTGTCGAGGAACTGGGCGGTGACGCTCATCGGCTCGCCGCCATTTTCCCACAGATGCGCGACCAAAGTGCGCACCTGGTTCAAGAACATCACCCCCGACGCGACGCCGAGGAAGATCAGGAAATCGCGCAGTGGGATGACGCCTGCCGCGACCATCGCGAGCAGCGCGATCGCCCACGCGCTGCACGCCGCTTCCTGCCACGCCCAGTCGCGGGCGAACTGACCCTCGGGCCTGGCGCGCACGAATTTCGGGTTGATCTGCAGCCCCGAATAGCGCCCGACGACGACGCTGCGCAGTCTGGGCGACAGCAGCGATAACGGCGCCAGAATGGCGAAGCGGATGATCATGCCGATAGGGGCAAGCGCGGCGACGATCAGGAACACCGGCAAGGTCCATGGCTGCATTAGCGCAAGCGGTAGATATTCGGGGTCGTTGGCGGTGCCGTAATAGGTCTTGGCGTGATGCTGATTGTGCACCCCTTCGTACATGAAGCTCGGCACCAGCAGGGGAACGCCGACGAGCAAGTTCCAGACGAAGCGGAAACCACGGACCGCGCCCTTCTTGATGTGCGTCAGCTCGTGGATGAAGGAGCCGGCGCGGTACAGCGCGAGCACGGCGACGGCACCGGCAAGCAGCGCCAGCGGCGTCGAGCGCGCGAACATTGCGGCGACCAGGCCCGCGTAACCGAGCAGCGCCGAGCCGAGCAGGTCAGCCCAATAGACGCTCGAGTTCGGAGCATTGAGGTCGCGCGTCAGCTTCGCCGCGGCATTGATCATTGCCGCATCGTCCTTGCGCGCGAGGGCGCGCTGCGCGGGGGCAGCGTCGCGGGTGCGTTCGAGAATCGCGGTATCGGTCATAAGTCCTTGCAAGTGCTGGCCTCTGCACAAAGATAGTGGCGGCATCGTGGCTTCACAATGAACAGGCGCAGTTTGTCGGGGGGACAAAGGAGCATGGTCATCGGTAACTGGCGCGTGCGGCAAACAGCCGCTAGCCAGCGGCCATGAACAGCAGCTCCGTCACCATCCGCCCGGTCGTTACGAAGAAGGACAAACAAGCGTTCGTCGACCTCGCCTGGGACGTCTACAAGGACGACCCCGCCTGGGTCCCGCCGCTCAAGGACGAGGTCCATGGTCTCATCACGCCGGGCAAGAACCCGTGGTTCGAGCATGCGCGGGCGCAGCTGTGGCTGGCCGAGCGTGGCGGCAAGGTCGTCGGGCGGATTAGCGCGCAGGTCGACGATCTGGTCCAGCAGCACATGGGTCAGGGCATCGGCCAGTGGGGCATGTTCGAAGTACTCGACGGTGAGGCCGCGGCCGCCCTCATCGCCACCGCCGAGGAATGGCTGCGCAAGCAAGGCATGACCAGTGCGCTGGGGCCGATCAGCCTCTCGATCTGGGATGAGCCGGGCCTCGAGATCGAAGGCTTTGCCGAGCCGCCGACGGCAATGATGGGCCACCACAAGCCGGAATACCAGGCGTGGGTCGAGGCGGCGGGCTATGCCAAGGCCAAGGACCTGCTGACCTACGAAGTCGACATCGCCCATTGGGAGGATCTCAAGATCGATCGCCTGATCGCGATGGGCGAGCGCAACCCGCGCATCCGCATCCGCAAGGTCGACAAATCGAAGTTCGCCGAGGAATCGCGCCTGATCCTCAACCTGCTGAACGAAGCCTGGTCCGACAATTGGGGCTATGTCCCGCTGACCGAGGCGGAGATCGCCTACGCCGGCAAGAAACTGAAGCCGATCATCTTCAATGAGCTGGTGCGCGTCGCCGAGCTCGATGGCCAGCCGGTCGCCTTCATGCTGACCATCCCCGACATCAACGAGATGATCAAGGACCTCAACGGCGAGCTGTTCCCATTCAACTTCATCAAGCTGCTGTGGCGCCTGCGCAAGCCGCGCACGCGGCGCGTGCGCGTGCCGTTGATGGGCGTCGCCAAAAGCCTTCACCACAGCCGGCTGGCGAGCCAGCTCGCCTTCATGATGATCGAGTTCACACGCCGGGACGCGGTGTCCAAATATGGCGCGACCCACGGCGAGTTCGGCTGGATCCTCGAAGACAACAAAGGCATGCTCTCGATCGCCGAGCTGCCCAGCGCCACAGTGAACCACCGCTACCGCATTTACGAGAAGAGCCTGAGCACCCCAGCATAAGGCAGCGTTTGCGCCGCAAATGTGAGCTTGTGACGAAGCGAGCGCCGTGCAAGCCTCGCTGTCTTAGATTCTCCCTATCGCGCTCTCGATGGGAAGGTGGAGGGGTAAGGGCGCCTGCGCCAGCACGAAACCATTTACTTGGAGCAGCCCTCCGACGATCGCGGTCGCCCACGAAGCACTCTTAGAGCCTGTCCATGTCTCCGTCGCGCAAGTGCAGGTAGGTGCTTTGGAAGTCACCAACATCGGCGAGTTTACGCCAGTCGCCAATGACGATGGAGCGAGGAGTTGTGCGCGCGATAAGCCCGTCTGCCTCCAGCATCCTGATGGTGCGATTGACGTGGACCGGCGTAAGCCCCGTGGCGTCCCCCAACTGCTCCTGCGTCATTGGCAGCTCATAGTGCGTCTGCTCCCCCAGGCCGGCGAGTTTCAGGCGCAGGGCAAACTCGCACAGCAAGTGAGCGATCCGTGTTTTTGCGTCGCGGCGGCCCACGTTCAAGGTCCATTCTCGCGACAAAGACCCCTCGACCAAAGTATCGAGCCACATGGCACGGCCGACGGCTGGACGTTGCGCCACGATGCGCTCTATTTCCTCGCGCTGGATCATCGCGATCTTGCCCGCGGTCAGCATCTGTACCGAGTGGTCAGCGACTCCGAGCATCGAGTTTTGAAGGTCGACCATCTCGCCCTTCATGTGCACGGCGAGGATTTGCCTTTTGCCCGTGCCGGCGACCTTGTGGCGAACTGCGAAGCCCGCCAGCAGCGCACATGAATATCGAGCGCGGTCGCCTTCCCGCACAATGTAGTCGTGTTGTTCCAGCAGCTTTATCCGGTGAGGTAGTGCAAGCACTGCAGCGCGGTCGTCGGCATCGAGCTTCTGCCGGTATTCCAGCTTTCGAAGCATGGGCTCGAGCACCGCGGTCGAAGGTTTGTCCTCGGTGGTCACGATGGCCTCGGAGATCACTGGCCTGACGGCACAAGAATGATTGCTTCGAAGAGAAGCTTCGCCACCATCACGGGCTGGCGTTCGTCGCGAACTTCGACTGTGAGAGTTCGCTTCATGCTGCCTGGCAGGACATCCCGGGCGAGTTCAGCAAGCGACAATGCGGCCTGCTCTTTGACTGCCTTCAGGTCCGGCAGTTCCAGCCCGACGTCATCCTCGATGAAATCGTCGTCGTTTCTCGTGTCGAAGAAATAGTGCGGCATCCGCTCCGAACGTTGGAGTGCCATCTGCGTTCCGGCCTGTGTCTGGCTTTCGCCGAAAGCAGGCACGAGGTCCCATGCCGGCATATTAAAGATGCGGTTGAGATAAGACAGTCGCTGGCTGCGGCGCGAGATGATCCCGGGAAAGGCTGCCAACGAGCCTCTTTCCACCCCAGACCTCGCACCTGAGCGCGCCGTCTTTCAACTCGCGAGCCTTCGCCAACGCTTCCGCATCGGTCTTGGCCTCAAGCCATTCAGCCAAGCCGATATGTCCAGCACCGTCCAAACAATACAAACGATACAAAGCCATCATGGCCCCCCACGAACCCGACCTCGCGCGCCGCTTTTACCCGAGTCGCAGTTCAACATATCAATGTTCGCCTGTGAACAAATTCACCTGGGTAAAGTCCGCCTCCCCGCCTTTGGACTGCTACTGCTAAGACGCCGGACCTGAGAACTTCGTGCGCCAATATGGATACGACGTCCAACGGCTGAATCGGCTTGGTGAGAACCGGGGCTGTGGGTCCGACCATCCTGATCTCGGGGGCCAAGGGTGCGCTTGTCTGGATTACGTAAGGAATATGCCTTTCAGTCAGAGCCATGACGATTGGCGATAGGCTAGTGTCGGCCAGGTCGGCGTCGATGACCGCCGCCGCGACGTGCTCGCTCTCTAAAAGCGTCAGTGCTTCCGCGACACTTGCCGCCGGACCGACAGCACGTCCGTCCAGGCTCTCAACTGCTGCGACCAAGTCAAGCGCAAGATAAATATTATCGTGGACGATCAATACCGGCTTGTCAGTCAGCATTGGCTGCTCCGTGCAGAGCGGGAAGCGCAATGGCTCGCAGCGATCGGCGTACTTTACTGAGAACGGCGATCAGGCATAAACAATCATAATGTAAGTTAGTTGCGTCGGGGTCGATGCGTGCGCGCTTTATTGTAAGTGCTTCAATGCGCGAAGCGAATAGATACCATTGCCTTCCGCCGGTCACTGAGGGCAGTGCGAACAAATGGCCGAATCGGAACATCCATCGAGCACCGCAAGCAAATTTGAGCTGCTTGTTCAAAGCGTTACCGATTACGCAATCTACATGCTGGACCGCGACGGGCGAGTCACCAGCTGGAATGCCGGTGCGCGCCGTTTCAAAGGTTACGAGGCCGATGAGATAATCGGTCAGCATTTCTCCCGCTTTTACACCCCGGAGGAGCAGGAGCAGCAAATCCCGAGGATCGCGCTGGAAACCGCCGAGCGCGAGGGGAGATTCGAAGATGAAGGCTGGCGCGTCCGCAAAGACGGCAGCCGATTTTGGGCGAACGTGGTCATTGATCCCATTCGTGATCCTGCTGGCGATCTCGTGGGGTTCGCCAAGGTTACCCGCGATCTAACGGACCGCAGGGCGGCGGAAGAAGAGCTGCGCGCGAGCGAAGAGCGGTTTCGCCTGCTCGTTCAGAGCGTCACCGATTACGCCATCTACATGCTCGATCCTCAGGGGCACGTGAGCAGCTGGAATGCCGGTGCCGAACGCTTCAAGGGCTATTCCGCCGACGAGATTATGGGGCAACATTTCTCCCGATTTTACACCGACGAGGATCTGGAAGCCGGCATCCCGCGGATCGCTCTCGAGACCGCCAGCAGCGAAGGGCGCTTCGAGGCTGAAGGGTGGCGCAAAAAGAAGGACGGCTCAAAGTTTTGGGCCAGCGTCATCATCGATCCCATCCGCAACGAAGGCGGCGAATTGATCGGTTTTGCGAAGGTTACTCGGGACCTGAGCGAGAAACGCGCGATCGAAGAGCAGCTTCGCCAGTCACAGAAAATGGAAGCGGTGGGCCAACTGACCGGCGGGCTGTCGCACGATTTCAACAACCTTCTCACCGGCATCAGCGGCAGTCTGGAAATGATGCAGGCGCGGGTGGCGCAGGGCCGCACCGCTGAAGTTGAGCGGTACCTGGTGGCCGCTCAGGGCGCGGTCAAACGCGCCGCTTCGCTCACCCACCGCTTACTAGCGTTCTCGAGGCGTCAGACACTCGACCCGAAGGCCACCAACGCCAATCGGCTAATGCGCGGCATCGAAGAGCTTGTACGGCGCACCGTTGGCCCTGGCGTCCGGGTCGAAGTGGTGGAAGCCAGCGGCCTTTGGTCTACCCTGGTCGACCCCAACCAGCTTGAAAATGCCGTTCTGAACCTGTGCATCAACGCGCGCGACGCGATGCCGGATGGCGGCCGGCTCACGATCGAAACGGCCAACAAGTGGCTGGATGAGCGAGCGGCGCGACAACATGATCTGCCCGTCGGTCAGTATGTTTCCGTGTGTGTCACCGACACCGGCACCGGCATGACGCCCGTAGTTATCGCAAAGGCGTTCGACCCGTTCTTCACCACCAAGCCGATCGGTGAGGGGACGGGGCTCGGGCTCTCGATGATCTATGGTTTCGCGCGGCAGTCAGGTGGCCAGATCAGAATTTACTCGGAGGTGGGCCAGGGCACCACTATGTGTCTCTACCTACCCCGAAACGCCGAGGAAGCTGTCGTTGACGAGGAAATCGAGGGTTCGACGAACCGCGATGCGATTGGAGAGGGAGAGGTGGTTCTCGTCATCGATGATGATCCTACGATCCGGATGCTGGTCGCGGAGGTGTTGACGGAGTCGGGTTACGCGGTGATTGAAGCCCCGGACGGTCCAGCCGGCTTAAAGGTGATTAATTCTAACGCGAGAATAGACTTGCTGATTACCGATGTCGGATTGCCCGGGGGCCTAAACGGCAGACAGGTGGCCGACGCCGCTCGCGTGAGCAGGCCAAGCCTGAAAATCCTGTTCATCACGGGCTATGCTGAAAACGCAGTCATCGGACAGACCCGCCTTGAGAACGGTATGTTTGTGATGACCAAACCGTTCCAGATGGAAGACCTCGCTCACCGCATACGTGACATCATTCAGCACTAGGCATCATCGAGCAGCGCTCGCGTCTGTTTCCAGCCCTCAAATGTTCAATCACCACCCCTTGCGGACATCGGGCGAGCCGCTCTAGTTTAACTCCACCCACGTCGGCGCATGATCCGACGCCTTTTCTTCCCCCCGCGCCCAGCGGTCGACACCGGCGCCCTGCAGCCGGTCGGCCGCTTCGGGCGAGCACAGCAGGTGATCGAGGCGGAAGCCGAGGTCGCGCTGCCAGCAGCCGGCGGTGTAATCCCAGAAGGTATAGAGCTTCTCTTCGCGCGGGTGCAGCGCGCGCAGCGCGTCGGTCCAGCCTTGGTGGAGGATCCGGCGCCACGCCTCGCGCGTCGCCGGCTGCATCACGGCGTCGCCCGCCGTTGCCCGCGCGGAAAAAACGTCGCGATCCTCGGGCACCACGTTCCAGTCACCGCACAGCACCACCGGCCTCTCGACCTTCAGCAGCTCCGCCGCATGCGCGCCCAGCCGCTCCATCCATCTGAGCTTGTAGTCGAACTTTTCGGTTCCCACCGGATTGCCGTTGGGCAGGTACAGCGAGCCGATGATGAGCCCGTTCACCTCCGCCTCGATGTAACGGCTGTGGCTGTCGTCGGGGTCGCCGGGCAGCCCGACGCGACGCAGCTCGGGCGCATCGCCGCGGGCGAGGATGGCGACTCCGTTGAAGCCCTTCTGCCCGTGCCACACAGCGCCATATCCCGCCGCCTCGATATCGGCGATCGGCAGCGATTCGTCGGCGCACTTGAGCTCCTGCAGGCAGGCGACGTCGGGCCTCTCCCGCTCGAGCCATTCGAGCAGGCGCGGCATCCGCGCGCGAATGCCGTTGAGGTTGTAGGTGGCGATCTTCATCCGCGCCGCTTAGCAATTCCTCCCCGGCACGGGAAAGGGTGGACGGGCACCGCGGTTGAACTTCGATCCCGGGCTAAAGCTCGTTGACGCGAAAGCGCGAGCGTTGGACTCCGGCGCTCTGAACGAGGGAGTGGACGGGAATTGTGCGAACGACATGTCCAGCCGAATCGCGCTTGCATCTTGGCTGCTCTCGCTAGCTGGCTGTGCCTTCCGGTCTCAGCGTAACGTCAGCTTCTCACCCATTTCTTGGCCTTGGCGGCTCACTAGCAGCTACCGAACCATTGAGGGCTACGCCGCTTTTTACCTGGGTTGGAAAGTTGGCCACGTACGCTCCGGAACGTCGATTTCCACGGGGCGTTCATGTCGGGCGCGAAACTTATGGAGGTGACAATGTTGAAATCGGTCTTTCTACCGACTTTGCTTGGCGTGGCGCTAATCCCGACCGCGGGATATGCCCAGCCGATATGTTCCCAATCGCCGGGCGCTGGTGCTTCGGTCGGAAGCACGATGGGCGGCACGGCTGGCGCAATACTCGGCGCAATCGGCGACGCGATCGCCAATGCCAACGGCAACGGCCAGGTAAATTGCGTCCCCTACAGCCAGCGCCGGCAGGATGCTTACGGGTATTACGACCAGTACGGCGTGTGGCACGTCGGGGTTGGCAATCGTGCGGCGGCCGGTGGCTATTACGACCGAAACGGCAATTGGGTGAATGGCTACCCAAACGGCTATTACGACGCGGATGGCCGCTGGGTGTCGACCGGAACTGACCCATCGCGGAGCGGCTATTATGACTCGAACGGCTATTGGGTCCCGGTGGCGACAAACGGTTATTACGACGCCAACGGGCGGCCGGTCGCTCCAGAAGCTAGCGGCTATTACGACGCCAAGGGCCGTTGGGTCGCTGGACCCGCGGTCGGTCATTACGATGAAAACGGACGTTGGATGACAGGTGCGCCGGCGTGGCATCAGGACGCTAGCGGGCGCTGGGTTCCTGATCCGCAGCCAGGCTATTACGATCCCCCCGGCCAGTGGCATCCGGGCCAAACCTGGGGCTATTACGATACTCAAGGACACTGGATCCCGCGTTCTAGCGCTTATGTAGCAACGACCGCCCCGACCCAGGTATATGTGACCCAGGCGCCAGCGCCGGTTGCAGCCCCAGTTGCCGCCGTTGCCACGACGACCACCAAGGTCGTGACTAAATATGTTCCTCGGACGCGCTACAAAACGATCGTCAAATATCGCACGAAAAGGGTGCATCATGCGAAGCGGCGCCACCGTTAGGCGCGTCATGCGAAGCGGCGCCACCATTAGGCGCGTCCAATCGATGAAAGCATGAACGAGGGCTCGGCCGGACGGTCGGGCCCCTTCATAATAGGCGGTGCCCGACTCGTTGTAACTTTGTGGGCAAGGTCGGGCCAACGTCCGCTTTTTCCGTTGGGCAAACGCTTAGGGCTGCCTCGCGGGAAGATATTCGGGCTGTGAAGGAGGAACCAGTGACGGGACCTGTCAAGTCAACCGAGGAGGTCGGCCAAACCGTACCGGCTCACGTTGAGGATACGGTGCAGGCCGTTGCGCGGTTCCACGCCACCCATGAGGCGGATGCGAGCCCACTTCAGCGCCTGGTCGAGCGCGTCACCAAACGATTGGGCCGGCCTGCATTCATTGCCGTTTTGACGATGCTAGTGGTGACCTGGATAACGCTCAATCTCGGCCTCATGGCATTTGGACGCACACCACTCGATGAGCCTCCCTTTTTCTGGCTACAGGGCGCCGTGGCCCTCTCGGCCTTGTATATGACGGTCTTCATTCTCACGACCCAGCGGCGCGAGGACAAATTGGCCGGACTACGCGACCAGCTCACACTGGAGCTATCGATCCTCAGCGACCAAAAATCAGCCAAGATCATAGGTCTCCTGGAAGAGCTTCGGCGAGACGATCCGAACATTTCCAACAGGCCGGATGAGCATGCCCACGCCCTCTCAACACCTGCAGACCCGAACGCCGTGCTCGAGGCGCTCAGGGATACACAGGAACCTCTGCCCTGACACGGTGCGTCGGGCCCGTCTGACTCAAACTGGCGTCATTCGCCCCCGGATAGGAGCGGCGGCGGCTGATCGCTTGCGTTCTCCACGCTCGCGAGTTGGTTATCATTCAATGGAACAGTTTTTCTCGCCTCTTCGACGAAACGACTCAAGGGAGCTTCGGTTCAAGCGCATCCCGCTCCGTCGCAAGTGCCTACCTTCGACCCCTTCGCGACGTTGCTGCCTGGGTTTTTCGCTAAGTTGTCTTTCCCGCTTTGCAGGCCCGCATTTACTGATCAAATGGGCATTACACGCTGAAGCTGGATCCGCAGCCGCACCCCGACTGCGCGTTGGGGTTGGTGACGCGGAACGCCGCGCCGCCGAGGTCCTCGACGAAATCGACGGCCGAGCCCTTGACCAGCTCGAGGCTGAGCGGATCGACGACGAGCTTCACGCCGTCGGTTTCGGCGATGGTGTCATCCGGCTGGGCGCCGGTGGCGAGTTCGAACTTGTAGGTGAAGCCGGCGCAGCCGCCGCCGTCGACGGCGAGCCGCAGGACAGCCGGCTGCGACTGGCGCTTGGCGATCCAGGCGACGCGCTTCGCGGCGTTTTCGGTGAGGATGATGGCCGGGTCGCTCACGCGAGCGAGATAGGAAGTGCGGGCCCGCGGAACAACCGCGCGGCGATCAGTGCCCGCCGCCCGGTCCGCCAACCGCGACCGCGTCCATAGACGACGCGCCCGAGCGGTGCTGCATCGCGAGCACGTAGTCGGTCGACTTCATGAACGGGATCGGATTTACCGGCCGATTGTCGATCCTGACCTCGTAATGCAGATGATTCCCGGTCGAGCGGCCAGTCGAGCCCATGCGGCCGATCTGTTCGCCGCGGGTGACGTGCTGGCCAGCGGCGACGAGGATCGCGGACATATGCCCGTAACGGGTGCTGATCCCGCGGCCGTGATCGATTTCGACGAGGTTGCCGTAGCCGCCGCTGTTCCAGCCGGCGCGAAGGACGGTGCCGTCGGCGGTCGCGTAAATCGGCGTGCCATAACTGCCGGCGAGGTCGATGCCGGGATGCATGGCGGCGCCATGAACGAACGGATCGGACCGCACCCCGAAGCCGCTAGTGAACTCGACGTTGGTTTTCACCGGCTTGTCCGAGGGGATGGCAATGACGCCGTCCTGCAGCTGGTCGAGCTTCTTCCAGCTGTCGAACAACGCCTTGAAGCTGGCATTGCCAACGCTCTCGAAGGGACCGCCGACGCCAGCAGTCGAATTGGCGCGAGCCGGGTTGATGCCGAGGCGTTTCAATTCGGCTGCGGTGACCTGGTAACGGACGTCGAGCGCCTGCGCGACCAGCGCGGCTTGCTCCAGCTGCTGTTGCTCGACGCGGGCGAGAGCGCCTTCGGTCGCAATTTGGCCCGAAGCCATGGCCGCGATCTGCTGCGGGTCGATCTTGCGGCCGCTGAGCGCGGCCTCGATCAGGCCCTGGCGCTGCTCGATCAGGCGCGCGCGCGCTTCGGTGGCGGCGGGCAGGCTCGCGCTCACTTGCGGCCGGCTGACGAGGCGGGCGGTGGCATAACTGGCCCAGGCGACAAGCCCGAGCAAGACGATGAAAAGAACGGCTTGAATAAGAGCGGAAATGCGGAAGCGGCGGAGGCTCGAGCCATCGTGGATGAACAGGTCCCGGTCCCGGAACAATGTCGCTGTCGCCGCCAGTACTTGCGTCATTCTATCCCCGCTCCAAAGCTCAACGCCACGAATGATGCGCACCGCGCATGGTTCGTCAGCCTGTATGGAGCTCCCCAGCCCCCGTATCCGCAGCGAATTGCCCGTTCGTGCCGAAGACAGGAAGATTGCGCCGAGATGGTTAAGAAACTCAACCTTGGGTTCCCGTGGGCGGGACGAATCAACAGCTGGGCGCGATGAACTGCACGAGAGAGCCACTCGCGAGAGCGATTTGGGCCGATTTCAACGCGTTGTGCAGTGCGGCATGCGAATCTTTCACGCGGACGATTGCCTTCCGGCGATCAGACGGTAGAGCCGCCCCCGGGCCACGCCGTCCCAACGCGGCGCGTGCTCTCTGCAAGGAGAGTTGAATTGACCGAGACTGCCGAAGTTGGCGCGACGCTGCGCCGGCCACAACCCCAGACCCGTCCCGCCAGACCCTTTTTCTCATCGGGCCCGTGCGCCAAGCCGCCCGGCTGGAGTGCTTCGCTGCTCCACACCGACCCGCTTGGCCGCTCGCATCGCGGAGCGCTGGGCAAGGCGCGATTGCAAGACGCGATCGCGCGCACCCACGCGTTGCTCAACCTGCCCGCGGACTACCGCCTCGGCATCGTCCCCGCGTCCGACACCGGCGCGATGGAAATGGCGATGTGGTCGCTGCTCGGCACCCGCCCGGTGACCATGCTCGCGTGGGAGAGCTTTGGCGCAGGCTGGGTGACCGACGTCGCCAAGCAGCTCAAGCTTGACGCCGAGATTCGCACCGCCGATTATGGCGAGCTTCCCGATCTCGCGGGCATCGATCCGGCGAGCGACCTCGTCTTCACCTGGAACGGAACGACCAGCGGCGTGCGCGTGCCCAATGGCGGATGGATTACCGACGGCCGCACCGGGCTCAGCATCTGCGACGCGACGTCAGGCGCATTCGCCCAGGACATCGACTGGACGAAAATCGATGTCGGGACCTTCAGCTGGCAAAAAGCGCTTGGCGGCGAAGCTGCGCACGGCATGCTCGTTCTCTCGCCGCGCGCGGTGGAGCGGCTCGAGCGCGAACCCGCGCCGCGCCCGCTGCCGAAGATTTTCCGCCTGACCAAGGGCGGCAAGCTGATCGAGGGCATCTTCAAGGGCGAGACGATCAACACGCCCTCGATGCTGTGCGTCGAGGACTGGCTGTTCGCGCTCGAGTGGGCGGAGCGGAGCGGCGGGCTCGAGGCGCTGATCGCACGCGCCGACGCCAATGCCGCGGCGCTCGATCGCTGGGTGCAGGGCACGGCCTGGATCGAGCATCTGGCGAAAGATCCGACGATCCGCTCGAACACCTCGGTGTGCCTGCAGTTCGCCGACCGCTCCGATAGCGAAGCGAACAAGGCGCGGCAGAAAGCGATCGCCAAACTGCTCGAGGCCGAGGACGCCGCCTACGATATCGGCGCCTACCGCGACGCTCCGCCGGGGCTTCGCATATGGTGCGGAGCGACGGTCGACACCGCCGATATAGAGGCACTTACGCCGTGGCTCGACTGGGCGTGGAAGCAGACGAACGGTTCACTCTGAGCCGTTCGCCCTGAGCGTGTCGAAGGGCTGCTTTTCCTTTCAACTCAAGAACAAGAGCAGGGCTTCGACAAGCTCAGCCTGGACGGAAGATAGAAATGACGACGGAAACAGCGAAAGTACTCATTGCCGACAAGATGGACCCGAAAGCTGCGGCGATCTTCCGTGAGCGCGGCATTGAAGTCGACGAGAAACCCGGCCTTTCGCCCGACGAGCTCGCCGCGATCATCGCGTCGTACGATGGCCTCGCCGTGCGCAGCTCGACCCGGGTCACCGCGCCTGTCATGGATGCTGCACTGCCGCGGCTGAAGGTTATCGGCCGCGCCGGGATCGGCGTCGACACGATCGACGTGCCGGCCGCGTCGGCGCGCGGGATCGTGGTCATGAACACGCCGTTCGGCAATTCGATCACCACCGCCGAGCACGCGATCGCGATGCTGTTCGCACTTGCCCGCGAGATCCCGCAGGCCGACCAGTCCACGCAATCCGGCAAGTGGGAGAAGAACCGTTTTATGGGCGTCGAGCTCGCCGGCAAGACGCTCGGGCTGATCGGATGCGGCAACATCGGCTCGATCGTCGCCGACCGCGCCCACGGGCTCAAGATGAAGGTCGTCGCTTACGACCCGTTCCTGTCACCCGAGCGCGCGGTGGAGCTCGGGGTGGAGAAAGTTGAACTTGAGGAGCTGCTCGCCCGTGCCGACTTCATCACTTTGCACACGCCGCTGACCGACCAGACCCGCGGCATCGTCAGCCGCGAGGCGCTGGCTAAGACCAAGCCCGGAGTGCGCATCGTCAATTGCGCGCGCGGCGGCCTGATTGACGAAGCGGCATTGAAGGACGCGCTCGACAGCGGTCACGTGGCGGGCGCCGCGCTCGACGTGTTCCAGGAGGAACCGGCGAAGGCCAATCCCCTGTTCGGCACGCGCGGGCTCATTTGCACCCCGCACCTCGGCGCGTCGACCAATGAAGCGCAGGTCAACGTCGCCATTCAGATCGCCGAGCAGATGAGCGACTTCCTGCTCTTGGGCGGGATCACCAACGCGGTGAACGTGCCGTCGCTTTCGGCCGAGGAAGCGCCGCGGCTGCGGCCGTACATGGCGCTGGCCGAAAAGCTCGGGCGGCTGGTGGGGCAGATTGCCGGGACCGAGATCCGCTCAATCGACATCGAGGTCGAAGGGGCAGCGGCGGAGCTCAACATCAAGCCTATCTCCGGCGCGGTGCTGGCCGGGCTGATGCGCACCTGGTCGGACACGGTGAACATGGTCAACGCGCCCTACCTGGCGCGCGAGCGCGGGCTCGCCGTCCGCGAAATCCGCAACGAGGGCGAAAGCGATTATCATACGTTGGTCGCGGTGACGGTCGGCACGGAGCATGGGCCCAAGCGCGTCGAAGGGACGCTGTTCGGCAACCGCGCGCCGCGCCTGGTGAAGATTTTCGGAATCCCGGTGGAAGCGGAGCTGACCGGGCAGATGATCTACATCGTCAACACCGACGCGCCCGGCTTCATCGGCGCGCTCGGCACTAAGCTTGGCGAGAACAGGATCAACATCGCGACCTTCAACCTCGGTCGCCAGCAGGAGAAGGGCGAGGCGATTGCGCTGGTCGCGGTCGACGACCCGATCACGTCGGCCGTCGCCAAGCAGCTGCACGAGCTGCCGGGCGTGCGTGAAGTCGTTCCACTGAGTTTTTGAGGGTGGCTTCGGCGCGGGAAGCTCTTCGCCGACACGTCGCTAAGTTCACCCTAAGGGTGCGATTCCTCTTTTTCCCGCCGCATCGCTTCGGTGCGGGCGACTCGTTCGGCCATCCGGTTCC
>JBDTXI010000061.1:0-30093 GCA_040006255.1 Sphingomicrobium sp. | reverse complement strand
TGTCGAAATCCATCATCAAGCGCTGCTCGACGAGCGCGTCGATGCCGATCATCCCCTCGCCGCCCATGTCCACCTCACGCAAGGCGGGAACCTCGAGATGGTGAATTGTCGTTGGCCCGACCGTGAGCGATTCCACCTTCACCCGATCGACGAGGTTGCGGGCGGTCGTTCCGTTGAGGATCGCGGGAGTTCCGAGCGGCAACTCCAGCTGCCTGGCAATGGCGAGGCCGACCGCCGACGTGTCCGCTCCGCTATCGACGATGAAGCGATAGGGACCGCGGCCATTGATGTTCACGTCGACGGTCAATCGCGTTTCGACCTTGTGCGCCTTGACGTCGGTGCCGCCGACGGCGAGCGACGGGTCGAAATGCGCCGGCGGCAGCGGCGGCACGTTGGGGGTCGTGTTCGGCGCGGGCCGCGGCTTGGAAATCAACGGCGGATCGGCGGTCTCGTTCGCCGCGGCCGCTGCCGGCGCTATCAGCAGCGCGAAGGCGAAAATCCAGACTCGGCGAGACGGGGTCATCGGCACTCCTTTTGTCCGCTCGCTCTTTCGATAAGCCGTCGCGGCGGTCTTTATCTCTAACAGATTAGAAAAAGCCGCAAAGCAATTGGCCCCAGATTACGAGCAGTTCGCAACTGCCGCCGTAGGGACTGCGACCTCAGTTCGACCCGGGGCGAACCCTCGTGACGTGGCCCATTTTCCTTCCCGGGCGCGCCTCGTCCTTGCCATAGAGATGGAGGTGGGCTTCGGGATCGGCGACAATCTCCGGCCAGAGGTTCGCTTCGTCGCCGATGAGATTGTCCATTGTTGCGCCTGCTCCCACCAAATCGGTCGAGCCCGGCGGAAGGTCGCAGACGGCGCGGATGTGCTGCTCGAATTGCGAAGTGACCGCGCCTTCGATGGTCCAGTGGCCGCTGTTGTGCACGCGCGGCGCGATCTCGTTGACCACCGGGCCTGCAGCGCTGGCGAAGAACTCCACCGTGAGCACGCCGACATGGCCGAGCGCCTCGGCGATCCGCAGCGCCGCTTCGCGGGCTTCGCCGATTTGCGTCGCGACGAAGGCGCCGCACGGCACCGTGGAACGGCGCAAGATGCCGCGTTCATGGGCATTTTCCGGCGAATCCCAGAAGCAGTGGCGGCCGTCCGCCCAGCGCGCGAGGACAACCGAGAATTCGGCGGCGAACTCGACCCCGGCTTCGGCAATCGCGGCCTCACCGGAGATTGATTCCCAGCCCTGTCGAGCGTCGTCGGCCGATGCGATCCAGGCCTGGCCCTTGCCGTCGTAGCCGTAGCGGCGGGTCTTCAGGACCAGCGGAAGGCCGACTTCCGCGACCGCCGCTTCGACGTCCGCCAGAGACGACACGCAGCGCCACGGAGCAACTCGGTTGCGGCAGACTTCGATGAACTCTTTCTCGCGCGCGCGGTCCTGCGAGACCGCGAGCGATCGGATCCCCGGCCGAAGCTTGGCGCCAAGCGCCTCGAGCGGTTCGGCCGGCAGGTTCTCGAACTCATAGGTCGCGACGTCCACCTGCGCGGCGAACGCTCCCAGGGCTTGCCGGTCGTCGTAGGCGGCGCGGGTGAAGCGGCTGGCAACGTCGGCCGCGGGCGCGCGCTCGTGAGGGTCGAAAATGTGGCATCGGTAGCCGAGCTGCGCCGCGGCGATCGCGAGCATTCGGCCGAGCTGGCCGCCGCCGACTATGCCGATGGTGGAGCCCGGAGGGACGCTCATTCGGGAGCTTCGGCCACCGATCCGGTTTGCTTGTCGCGCCACGCCTCGAGCCGCGCCGCCAGATCCTCGTCCGAAGACGCCAGCATCGCCGCGGCGAGGAGCGCGGCATTGACCGCGCCCGCCTTGCCGATCGCCAGCGTTCCCACCGGCACTCCGGCGGGCATCTGCACGATCGACAGCAGGCTATCCATGCCCTTCAGCGCCTGGCTTTCGATCGGCACTCCGAGCACCGGGAGCGACGTCATCGAAGCGGTCATTCCGGGTAAATGCGCGGCGCCGCCGGCCCCGGCGATAATGATCTTCAACCCGCGCTGTCGGGCCGATCCGGCATAGTCGTAGAGGCGCTTAGGAGTGCGGTGCGCCGATACGATCTTCGTTTCATGAGAGACCCCGAGCTGGTCGAGCGTATCCGCCGTATGGCGCATGGTCTCCCAGTCAGAGCTGCTGCCCATGATGATGCCGACGAGCGGCTCGGTCATCGTCCCGCCTTGAAACAGTTGCCAATGGCAGCTCGTTTAGGGGGGCGACTCGGGGTAGGCAACGCTCTTGGGTCAGCGGCTTGCCGAACGGGCCGACTGCTCCGCCAGATCGCTGCATTTTCAACCCTTTGGAATCGCGCTATGACATATGTTTATTCAACGGGGCAGGCTCGGGGCAATGTCTGACCAGGTGACCGAAGACGCGGATGTCGAGCGGCTGGTCGAGGAGATCAGCCGGCTGCGCGGCCAGGTGGCGCAGCTCCAGGACCGCGTCGAGCAGCTCGACCACCTCGCCCATCAGGACAGCTTGATCGACCTGCCGAATCGCCGTGGCTTCTTCCGCGAACTCGAGCGGCTGATCGCCCGAGTCAGTCGCTATGACGCCCACGCGGCAATGCTCTTCGTCGATCTCGACGGTTTGAAATCCATCAATGACAATTTCGGGCACCGGGCCGGGGACCACGCGCTGATCCAGGTCGCCGGCCTGCTCGAGAGCGGCGTGCGCAAAAGCGACGTGGTGGCGCGGATCGGTGGCGATGAGTTCGGGATCCTGCTCGAGAACGCCGACGAGCAAAGCGCTCACGAAACCGCCGTGCGCCTGATCGACACGATTGCCGCGTGCGAGTTCATCCACGAGGGCGATTCGCTCCCGTTGAGCGTCGCCATCGGCGTCGGCATGATCGACGCGCAAGACAATGCCGAAGACGTCGTGGCCCGCGCCGACGAGCAAATGTACCGGCGCAAGGCCGCCGCTTAATCCTCCTCACCTGCGCAAGGGGAGGAGGAAATCAGTCGAGATCGTAGCGCCGCGTCACCGTCAGGTCGTCCGCAAGCTCAAACACGATTGGCTGTCCGGTCGGCATCTCCAGGCCGACGATCTCCTCGTCCCCGATGTTCGACAGATGCTTGATGATCCCGCGCAGCGAATTCCCGTGCGCCGCAACGAGCACGCGTTTGCCCGCGGCGAGCGCGGGCGCGATCTCGGCTTCGTAATAAGGCAGCGCCCGGGCAATCGTGTCCTTGAGACTCTCGGTCTGGGGGACTGCGATGCCCGCGTAACGGCGGTCGCCGCTCACCTCATAGGGACTGTCCGCCGGTAGCGGCGGAGGCGGGATGCCGTAGGAACGGCGCCAGATCTTGACCTGCTCTTCGCCGACCTTGTCGATCATCTCCTGCTTGTTGAGGCCGGTCAGCCCGCCGTAGTGACGCTCGTTCAGCCGCCAGTCCTTGCTCACCGGGAGCCATAGCCGCTCCATCTCGTGAAGCACGAGGTTGAGCGTTCGGATGGCGCGGGTGAGGAGGCTGGTGAAGCAGCAATCGAAGTCGAAATCGCGGCTTCGCAACAACCGGCCGGCCGCGCGCGCCTCATCAACCCCGGTCACCGACAGATCGACGTCCCACCAGCCGGTGAAGCGGTTCTCGAGGTTCCACTGGGACTGGCCGTGACGCAGCAGGACCAGCGTCGGCATCAGGCGAGCGCCTTTTCGCGCTTCGTCTTCTCCGGCGCCGCGGCCTTGAGCTCGGGAAGGATCCCGTGGAGCGCGTCGAGGCAGGCAAAAGCCAGATATTTGGAGCGCTGCGGCGACCAGCCGTAGACCTCGTCGGGCAGGTTGAAATTGTCCTTGAACGGCATTTCCAGCGTCATCGACACGCAGCCGAAGCGCTCGGCGAGCTGGGTCGTCGACATGCTCATATTGGCTCCGCCCGGCGCCGGAATTTCATAGCCCTGGGTACGCTGGAAGTCGGGCGACAGGCGCTCGAGCGTCTCGCCGAACGCGTTGAACAATGTGAGCTGGCGGTCGGTCAGCGAGGGGATGCCCTCGAAGCCGGCGAGGAAGTTGGCGGGGATCGCCTCGTCGCCGTGGACGTCCATGGCGAAATCGACGCCGGTCTCGTCCATCGCATTGCGCACGCACAGCACTTCCGGACTCTTCTCGACCGAGGGCGAGTGCCATTCGCGGTTGAGGTTCACGCCCGCGGCGTTGGTGCGTAGGTGCCCGCGGCGCGATCCGTCGGGATTCATGTTGGGAACGACGCGAAACGTGCATTCGCGGCGCAGCAAGCGGGCGACGGGGTCGTCTTCATCGGTCAGTTTCTCGAGCGCGCCTTCCATCCACCACTCGGCCATGGACTCGCCGGGGTGCTGGCGGGCGTAGAGCCAAACGTTGAGCGGCCCTTCGCCGATGGTAAGGCAGTCGATGACCTGTCCGTCGAGGCTCTTGCCGAGCGAGCGATATTCGACGCCGGGCAAAGCCGCCGTCTGCGTCACCAGGTCGTGGTGCCGCTCCATCGAATAAGGCGCGAAGTAGGCAATCCACACGAGGTCCTGAGGCGGCGTGAGCTTCATCGTGAGAACGCCGTCAGCGTAGCTGGTGTCGGTGATGCGCACCCACTCGTCGCGGTCGAGGCTCATCACCCCTTTGTAGTCGGGCCAGCCGTGCGGATAGGCCGAGCCCGCGCAATTGGTGATACGCAGCGTGATCTCGCGCCCCGCGGCTCCGGAGACGCGGAAATAGAACCATTGGTAGAAATCGGACAGATGGTCCTTGACGATCTCCAGGTTGACGCGGTCGCCGTCCTGATTGACCACGCGGATATTGCCCGCGTCGAACGAACTCGAAATCGTGAGTGCCATGCCTCTTACTCGGATCCTGTGGGAATTTGCGCGCGTGATAGCTGAAATCGCTTGGGTCGCAAGGTTGGCATGGCAGGTGAACCTCGGCTAGCCCGCGCTCATGAGCAAAGTCCCAGTCCTCGTTACCGGCGGCGCCGGTTATATCGGCAGCCACGCCATGCTCGCGCTGAAGGACGCGGGCTGGAGCGTCGCGGTGATCGACGATCTGTCGAACGGGGTTCGCCGCGCCGTGCCCGACGACGTGCCGTTCTATGAAGGCTCCGTCGCGGATCGCGCGCTGGCCGAGCGCATTTTCGCCGAGCAGGGCATCGGCGCGATCATGCATTTCGCGGGATCGATCGTGGTCCCCGAATCGGTCGAGAAGCCGCTCGAATATTATCGCAACAACACGCTCGCCAGCCACGCGCTGATCACGGCCGCTGTCGAGGGGGGGGTAAAGCACATCCTCTTTTCCTCGACCGCGGCGGTCTATGGCGCTCCGGAGAAAGTGCCGGTCGCCGAGGACGATCCGAAAGAGCCTATCAATCCCTATGGCGCCTCGAAGCTGATGACCGAGCGGATGCTCGCCGACGCGTCGGCGGCTTACCCGTTCAACTATGGCGCGCTGCGTTATTTCAACGTCGCCGGGGCCGATCCGCAAGGCCGCTCGGGGCAGCAGGGCAAGGGCTCGACCCATCTGATCAAGGTCGCGGTCGAAACCGCGGTCGGGCGGCGCGACCATGTCTCGGTGTTCGGCACCGATTATCCGACGCCCGACGGGACCTGCGTGCGCGATTACATCCATGTCAGCGACCTCGCCGCCGCGCACGTCGCCGCGCTCGAGCGGCTGATCGCGGTGCCCGACGAGGATCTGACGATGAACTGCGGTTACGGGCGCGGCCTGTCGGTGCTCGAGGTGCTGGACGCTGTGGACCGGCTTACTAACAAGCCGATCAAGCGCCTGCTCCAGGGCCGCCGTGCGGGCGACCCGCCCAACCTCATCTCAGCCAATGCGCGGATCCTCGAGACTCTCGACTGGGCTCCGCAATTTCAGGAGATCGACCGGATCGTCGGCGACGCCTTGGCGTGGGAGCGTAAGCTGCTCGAGCGTTTGCGCTAGGCCGTCACGATCTTCGACGGGTCGACATTGCTGACCAGGATATTGACCTCCGAACCCGCCTGAAGTTCGTTGGCGGGAGCTTAGCCGTTTCTTTAGACGCGGCGGCTAATGCCACGAATATGCGCATAGTGATTGTCTGGGTCATTGCGATCGGCCTGCTCGGTGCGCTGGTGAGCCACCAGCCGCCGCGCCGCTCGCCCTCGCCCGAAAAGGTTTTCGAGAACGCCTCGAGCAGCGACAACGAAAGCGAAACGGTGAAGAGCAGCAGCGATTCGACTCCATCGAACGACGGATCGCTCGACATTTCGCGCAGCTCCAATGGCCATTTCTACGCCGATGTCGACGTCAACGGGACGAAGCTGCACATGCTGGTCGACACTGGCGCAACCGGTATCGCTCTGTCGCGCGAGGATGCGCGTAGCGCCGGCATCGCGACCTCCATCGGAATGAACGACGTGGTCGGCAAAGGCGCCGATGGCAGCGTCCATGGCGAGGTCGTCACCGTCGATCGCATGAGCCTCGGCAATGCCACCAGCGAGGCGAGTCCGGCGATCGTGCTCAACAGCGGCGGCCAGTCGCTCCTTGGGCAGAGCTTCCTCGCGAAGTTCGCCTCGGTTGAAATCCACGGCGACACGATGACCCTTCGCTGAGGCGGGTGGGCGTCTGATCAGCAGCGCCCTCGGCTTGCCGCCCGTCTCGGCCCCGCCTTGACTTGGCGCCTGCCGTTCTCTAGGGGAACCGCCGGTTTTCAGAACCTTTCCGACAACCCGATTCAAGAGAACGAGCAGGCGCCCGGCCATGAAGATTCGCAATTCACTCAAGTCGCTAAAGTCGCGCCACCGGGACTGCCGAGTGATCCGTCGCCGCGGCCGCACCTACGTCATCAACAAGACCAACCGCCGCTTCAAGGCGCGCCAGGGCTAAACCGCCCCGCGCCTTGCGGTTTGGCGCAAGGCTCACGACGTTCTTCCAGCAAGTACCCGGACAGCGTTTCGGCTGAACAATGATGTCAGCCTCGGTTAACTTCGCCTGTGCTACAAAAAGAGCATGAGGAGTCGTGTGAACATGAAGGTCGGCAAAAGACTGCTGGTGCTCGGTGGCGTCGCCCTGATCGCGGCAGCCGGTTACACGACCGTTGCGCTGGCGCAGAACCAATCAACGCCCAAGGGCTGGAATTACGAGATCCGCGACGGCAAGCGCGTGCCCAAGAGCGACCGCGTAACCAAGGCGGACGGCAGCTGGCGCGAGGAAGTGCGCCAGGGCAATTGCGTCACCGTCAAGGAAAAGTCCGCGACTGGCGAGTATAAGGAAACTCGCCAGTGCAACCCCGGCTAAGCGGACTTACTTCGCCGCCGTGAAGCTGCCCTTCGGGCGTTGCTTGATGGCACAATCCGGAAGACCGCTGCCGGGAACGTCGCGGCAGTCGCGCACCTGAGCGCCGCCGTCGGGCCCGGCGAAGATCGCCCAATCGCGCGTCGACTTGCCGTCGGTGCAGCGCGCCATCCACATATCGAGGTTCTTCCAAGCTCCGACGAACCCGGCGTCGGTGACGCGGCCGCAGGTGTAGCCGGCGTTGAAAATGGCGCGCTTGAGCCCGATCGCGAGGTTGAAGGCGTCGAGCTTGTGCAGCTGCTCCTGCTCGTCGGCCCGGACCTTGATCGTTTGATGGTTGGCCGGCTGCGTGTCGTTGCAGGCGGAAACGGCCAAAGCCGCGAGCAGTCCGATCGATCGCTTGGCAAGCATGGTTTGCTCCTCTCTGCCTAATAACGAATTTTGACGCGCGCGGCTGCGGCCTTGGCGCGATCGACGGCTTCTTCGACATTCTCGGCCCGCGCCAGCGCCACGCCCATCCGCCGGTTCATCAATGTCGTTGGCTTGGCGAAGATGCGCAGGTCGACCGGCTGGCGCGGAGCGCCGACCGCCAGCGCTTCGGCCAGCCCTTCGTAGGACGGGCTTTCACTTGCCTCCGTGGCCAGGATCACCGCCGAAGCCGACGGTCCGATCAACTCGATCGACGGGATCGGCAGTCCGAGGATGGCGCGCAGGTGCAGCTCGAACTGGTTGGGGAATTGCGAGATCATCGTGACCATGCCGGTGTCGTGCGGGCGCGGCGAGAGCTCCGAAAAGATCGCCTGCTCGCCGCGGATGAAGAACTCGACCCCGAAGATGCCGTGGCCGCCGAGCGCGTCGACCACCTTGCGCGCCTGGTACCGGGCCGAGAACAAGGCCCCTTCCGAAAGCGCGGCCGGCTGCCAGCTCTCGCGATAATCACCGGCCTCCTGGCGGTGACCGATGGCCGGGCAGAACAGCACGCCGTCCTTGGTCGCGACGGTGAGCAAAGTGACTTCGCTGTCGAAGGCGATGAACTCCTCGACGATCACGCGCGGCCGGTCGCCACGCATGTTGGCGACGGCATAATCCCACGCCTTGCCGAGCGCTTCGGCGTCCTTCGCCGTGCTTTGCCCCTTGCCCGAGCTAGACATCACCGGCTTCACCACGCAGGGGAAGCCGACGTCCGCCGCCGCCGCGACCGCTTCCTCGCGGCTCTCGGCGAAGCGGTATTTCGAGGTGACGAGGCCGAGTTCGCGCGCGGCGAAGTCACGGATCCCATCGCGGTTCATGGTCAGCTGCACCGCCTTGGCCGAGGGGACCACGCGCCAGCCCTCACCCTCGAGCTCGCCGAGTGCCGCCGTGTCGATGGCCTCGATTTCGGGCACGATTACGTCGGGCTTGTGCTTCTCGACCGCAGCCCGAAGCGCCGCCCCGTCGAGCATCGAGAAGACCTCGCAGGAGTCGGACAGCTGCATCGCCGGCGCATTGGCATAACGGTCGCAGGCGATGATGCGGCAGCCGAGGCGTTTACCGGCAATGGCGAACTCACGGCCGAGCTCGCCGGAACCGAGCAGCATCAGGGTGGCGATGTACATGCGCGGGCGATAGCGGCGCCGCCATTGCTCGGCTAGACCGCCCGCAGACGAGTAAAGGGACGACATGCGATCGATGCTGTTGATGGTGGCCGCCGGACTTCTGACTGGCGCCGCACCGGCCAAAAAACTGCCGACTCCGAACGATGTGGTTGCCGGCGCTCCGGCAAGCGCGTGGCGGACGATCCCGGCGGACGACCTGCTGGTGATGGACCTTGCCAACGGCGGCCGCTTGGTGATCCAGCTCGCGCCGGGGTTCGCGCCGGTGCACGTCGCCAACATCCGCGCGCTCGCCCGGGCGGATTATTGGGCCGGAGCCACGGTCTATCGCGTGCAGGACAATTATGTCGCGCAATGGGGCCAGAACGAGAGCGACAAGCCGTGGCCGGCCGGCGTGACGCCCAAGCCGCCCGCCGAATATACGCGCCCACTCAAGGGATTGGCGATGACGCCACTGGGCTATGCCGACCCCTATGCCCCTAGCGTCGGCTTCGCGGATGGCTGGCCAGTGGCGTATTCGCCGAAGGCCGGGTGGGCGGATCTTACCCATTGCTACGGTTATGTCGGGGTGGGCCGCGACCTGTCGCCCGATACGGGCACGGGCGGCGAACTATACGCCGTCATCGGCCACGCGCCGCGGCATCTTGACCGCAACATCGCGATTGTCGGCCGGGTGATCGACGGCATCGACCGGCTGAGTTCACTTCCGCGCGGGACCGAGGCGCTCGGCTTCTACAAGGGCAAGGCGCAATATGCGCCGATCACCCGGCTCCAGCTTGCAAGCCAGATGCCGCCCGGGGAGCGGCCTTCATACGAATATATGGATACGAGGAGTGCGGCCTTCGTGACCTATGTCCGCGTCCGCGCCAACCGCAAGGACGATTTCTACATCCGCCCGGCCGGCGGAGTCGACGTTTGCGTCCAGGTGCCGGTCAGGAAGAAGGCTTAGGCCTCACGCGGCCCAGGCGTGGGCGTCGCGGTTCTTGTGCTGGATGACGACCGGGCCGCCCGGCGAGCGCAGGCTCGCCTCGGCGAGCGGAAGCGCGGTTGAGCAGAACGCGCATTCGGCGGAAATCCGACCGACGATCCACTGGGTGCGGCCGCAGCCGGGGCAGTGATTGATCTCATGCTCGCGGGAGACGGCGAAATATCCGCGCTCGTGAGGTTTCCAGGCGTCGACGAACGTGATCGGCATCGCGAACCTTCCTTTCGGCAGTCCCAACGACCGACTCGGGCGAGGGTTGCGAGGAATCGCGGAGGTTTGATTTGAGCCGAGAGCCGAGGGCGGTGAGGCGAGCCGAAGTGCCGCTGAGCTGCGCTCGAACTCAGCCGTTGGCGGTGAATCGCTTGACGTCATCGCCCGAGATCGGCTCGGCGAACTCGGCCCCGATTTTGTCGCCCGCGGTCCATTTGACGACGGCGTTCGCCCGCTCGCGGCCGGGGAGGATCAGCCATACCCGCGATCCGACCTCGAACTGTCCGTCGCACGCGACCATGAAGCCGCGATCGGAGATATTGAGCACCTTCGCTTCGATGCCGCTGGCCCCGAGCTCGCGCATCTTCGCGCCGACGTCGGCCGGAAGGCGCGCGAAACGCCGCCTGTCGGAGGGGTCTTCGGCAATTCGAGCCTTGATCATGCCGTAACTCATTTCCATCTCGCCACTACTCTAGCGGGATGGCGAAGGACAGGCCAATGCGGCCCTCCTTGACCCAGCGGACCTGCGCAGAAACGAAGCCCTGGCCAAGCACTTGCAGGGGCAACCGCTCGCCGATGTTGGGGATGTGCGGGAAGACGACCATGGCTCCCGACCGCGACAGGTTGATCAGCCTGACGACGTGCTTGCGGCCGCGGAATTCGAGCACGGCGGTGTTCGACACGGCCGTACGGCGCGGCTCTCCACGCTCGTCGATCGAGCGCTGCTCCGTGCGCGGGATCATCCCGCCATCCAGACTGAAATTGGACGCCAAGCTGCGCGTCTCCCGGTTGAGTCTATGTTGACCTTAGCCAGCGCCGCTTAAGGATTGGTTTGCGAAACAGGCGGGAATCGGGGTTCGCCGCGAATCGGTCGGCGGAGCGACTGGCGGGCGCCCGGGTTCATGTGTATGGATTGGATGATCGTGGGGGTTTCGTTTAAAATGAACGGGTTGGTGGTTCCGATGAGCGCGCGCGCAAAGTCATTGATGTTGTTCACCGCAGCAGCGCTGGCGGGGGCCGGGACGGCTTCGGCCCAGGTCAAGACCGGGCTTGCGACCCAGGTTTCGCGGCCCCCCGCGACGGCGGCCAAATCCGCTGCGCCCGCGGCGCGGGCTCCGGCCTCGGCCAAGCCCGAGACGGCCGCGACAGGCGCGCCAGTCCCCGGCAATCCCGATTATACGCCGCAGGCGGGGCAAGCGCCGGGTGCCGCGCCGCTGCTTCCGCCGGCTCCGGCCCTGCCGCCGGTGGTGTGGGACCTGGTGAGCGCGCAGGACCTGCTTTATTTCATACAGCAGATCGGCAAGGAGGGACTGAGCCCGGCCGATTACGATCCCGCCGGCCTCGCCGCCGCGATTGGTGCGGGCGATCCGCTGACGGTTTCGCGGGAAGCGACCGACCGCTTCAATCGCCTCTCGTCGGACCTCGCGCTCGGCCATGTTAAGCGTGCCGCGCGGATCGACTGGTTCCTGACCGACAATGATCTCGACGCCGCCAAGCAGGATGCCCTGCTGCGGAGCGCGCTTGCCCAGCACAACGTCGCCGCCGCGCTAAGCGGCCTGCTCCCGACCCACCCGCAATATGCGGCGCTGAAGGCGGCACTGGAGATGACCCCCGCGACCGAGACGGCGAAGATCGCCCGGATCCGGCTCAACTTGGACCGCTGGCGCTGGCTGCCGCGCGACCTCGGTCAGAAGTACATCATCGTCAACGTGCCGAGCTTTTACGCGACCCTGGTCCAGAACGGGGTCAACCGCTGGAAGCAGCGCGCGATCGCCGGCAAGCTCTCGACGCCGACACCACAGCTCTCGGCGACGGCGGTGGGCGTGATTCTCAACCCGTGGTGGGAAGTGCCCAAGAGCATCGAGCATGAGGCGGCGGGCAAGAAGGGATTCGTCCCGGTCGTCGGGCCCGACGGCAAGGTCCAGCGCTGGCGCCAGCCGCCGGGACCGACCAATGCGCTCGGCCAGGTCAAGTTCGTGATGCCTAACTCGAAGGCGATCTACCTGCACGACACCAACGCGCGCAGCCGCTTCAATGATTCGGCGCGATCGCTCAGCCACGGCTGCGTTCGTACCCAGCACATCCTCGATCTCGCGACCGAGTTGCTCGGGGACGACGGCGGCGAATGGACCGCCGACAAGATCCAGGCGACGCTCGACAGCAAGAAATCGGTCCAGGCCAATTTCGTGAAGCCGCTGCCGGTCTATATCGTCTACTTCAGCTCGGCCGCGCTGCTCGACGGTTCGATCGTCGACTACAAGGATCTCTACGGCCGCGATTCGCTGGCCCTCGCCGCGCTGCAGATGAAAGACGGCGGCGCGAGCCTCGCCAAGCCCAAGGCGAAGCCGGCGGATCAGGTGGCAGGTGCGGTGAAGGCCAAGCCGACGGGCGCCGCCAAGGACCAGGTCGCGGCGCGGTAGGGAGGCTCGGGGTGCCGGGAGCTTTCGATGATGATCAAACGGGATTCTGCCGTCGCCCTAGTCATGCTGGTTTCCGCCGCTGCGGCCCCCCTCGCGCCGCCAGGCGGCGGCTGGTCGGCCGGACCGTCGCGCAGGCGGGGGAAGCGTCTTTTGCGGTGCCGTTAACCGAAATCTCAATCGGCCGGCCGGTGGCCACCGCTTGATCGAGCAGCGACTGCGCAAGGTCGTGGATGTCGATCTTCATCCGCCGCGTCCACGGCGAGGAGAGATCGCCGGCGGATTGGCCGATGCGGACGTAAATGAAGCGCCGCTCGGGACCTTCGCGGCGCACCTGATCGCCGAAATATTTGGGCCCCGGCGCGATTCGGATGGGGACGTCGAAGGCCAAAGGTTCGCCAGCGGTGGAACGCTTGGGATAGAGCGGGTGGCCGTCCTTCGCCTGCAGGCTGTGGAGCACGCCTGCGACGGGATTATCTATGACGATGCGAAGTTGAAGGGGAATTTGGTCCGCGCGCGCCATTCGCCCGGCGCCCCGGCTTAAGCCAGTTTATCCGCGTAGATCATGCGTCCGCCGGCGAGGCGGCGCATCACTTCGTATTGGCTCTTACGCGACATCGCGAAGCAGCCTTCCGAGCGGCCAAGCTTGCCGTGGACCGGGATCATGTCGTCCTCGGCGTACCAGGCATTGTGGATGACGATCGCGCGCGGTTCGGCGTTGTAGTTCGACCAGTCGAGCCCGCGGACCTTCATCGAGACGCCGTATTTCCCGTCGTAATAATCGCCGGAGAGATAAGCCCCGTTGGAGCTCGCATAGGATCCGAAATCATTAGAGAAGCGCTCGACGAAGCCCGAATGATCGGGGTCGGAGCCGCGGCCGTGGGCGACGCGGTGGCTTTCGACGTTGCCGCTCATCAGGTCGACGACGAAGAAGCGCGGATCGGACGACGGCTGCGAGAAATCGACGATGCCGATGGAGTCGCGCGGCCACACCTTGTGCGTGTCCAGCGCGGCTTTGGCCTTGGCGAAGAGCCGCGGATCGATGCCCGCTGGAGCGCTGGCCGCCTGAACGACCGCGCGTGGCGGCGTAGCCGGAAGCGGCGCCAGCGGATCCAGCCCCTGCGGACCTGGAACCAGCTGCAACACGGTTGAGCTGCCAGCAGTAGAAAGAATCGCTCCCGCCGCCCCAATGGCGCCAAGACGCAGCATCTCTCTCCGATTCAACGACATCAATTCCCTCCGCTCGGCCGACCTGTCTAACATTCAATGGGTTAATGGCCGATAACCCAAGTAGGATGTTTCCCCGTCTCACCGCTCCAGATTCACGCTTCGTCGCGTTGTTCACCGCTTTGAAACGCATTTAAGCTGCTTCGAAGGGCCTTGGGCCCCCGCTCTGAAACGCCTTGAACCCGGACGGAGGCACTGCTAAGGGCGCCCGCTCGCCTTCGGCCGTACGGCTTTGGAAGGCCGCTAAGCTGTAGCCAATGAAACGGGCTCTACTCCCCGCTGCATTGCTATATGGGCACTAAGCGCCTGACTTTAAAGGAGTTTGACGGAAGTTTATGCAGATCATCGTTCGCGACAATAATGTCGAGCAGGCGCTGCGCGCGCTGAAGAAGAAGCTGCAGCGCGAGGGCGTCTACCGCGAGATGAAGCTGCGCCGTCACTACGAGAAGCCGTCGGAAAAGCGCGCCCGTGAGCGTGCCGCGGCAATCCGCCGCGCCCGCAAGCTCGAGCGCAAGCGCGCCGAGCGCGAAGGCGTGCGTTAAGCCTCGCCGCGCCACCACCGTGTCCGTCGCCGAAGCCGCCCATCGCCCCGCCGCAACCGGCCGGAGCGTCGGCCTGGGGCTGGCGTTCCTGATCGTCATTGCCGCGGGTATCGGGCTGGCGTGGTTCGGCGCCGGATCGCTGCGTCCCCAGGTGACCGCCAGCGGGCTCCAGTTCCGCACGTTGAAGGCGGGCACCGGCGAGCCGATTGGCTCGAGCGACGCCGCGTTGATGGATTACGTCGGTTCGCTCGACGACGGCCACATATTCGATTCCAGCGAGAACCATGGGGGCCCGCAGCCGTTCGCCATGGCCATGGTGTTTCCCGGCTTTGCCGAGGCCATGACCAAGATGCAGGAAGGCGGCCGCTACCGCTTCACCATGCCGCCGCGCCTGGCATTCGGCAACGGCCCGACGCCGCAGGGCTTCCCCAAGGGCAGCAACCTCACGTTCGAAGTTCAGGTGCGCAAGCTGGTGCGCGGCGGTGCGGCGATGATGCAGGGCGCCGGCCCGCCCAATCCACCGCAATAGGTCTTAGACCGCGGCGACTTCGGCGGTCTCGCCCTGTTCGCCCGCCTGGCGGCGGCTGAGATCGACCAGCACGACCTTGATCGTGGCGAGGATGGGATCGGCGAACAGTACGCCGAGGATGCCGAACAGAGCGCCCATCAAAAGCTGCATCGCGAGGACGACCGCAGGCGCGAGGTCGACGGTGCGCCGGGCGATGTACGGCACGACCAGATAACCGTCGATATTCTGCACGAAGAAGTAGACGAAGATCGCATACACCCCCTTGTCGGCTCCGGCCGAGAAGCCCACGGCGACCATCAGCACGCCGCTGGTGATCGCGCCGATGTTGGGAATGAAGGCGAGCACTCCGGTGACGAGGCCGAGCAGCGCCGCCATTGGCACTCCGCCGACGGTCAGCATCGCCCAGGTGAACAGGCCTTCGAAAATCATTCCCACAAGCCGCCCGAAGAGCAGCCGCCGCAGCGTGAAGCCGACGTGCTTGGCGATCCGGTAAAATCCGGCGCGGTGGCGCAGGGGCAGCATCCACGCGATTCCGCGGTCATAGAGGCGCGGCTCGGCAGCGAGGAAGATGCCGATTACGATCATCGCGATGCTGCTTGCGACCGCGCCGATCGCGGTTCCGACCGCGCTGGTCAGGCGGCCCACCGACCCGAGCAGCTGCGCTCCAAGGTTGCCGGTCTCGCCCCGTGGCATCAGGCCGAGGTTCTCCACGAACGCCATCAGCCGGCCGAACTGCTGGGTTAGCACGTCGCGCAGCGCCTCGGCCTGGGCGCCGATGGTTGTGCCGGCGAACCAGAAAACCCAGGCGAGGAAGCCAAATCCGAGAATGATGGTGAGCAGCAGCCGCCAGCTGCGCGGAATCGGCAGCCAGCGGCCGAGCAGGCGAGTGCCGCCGTCGAGGAACACGGCGAAGATCGCGCCGCCAATGATGAGGAGCAGCGGCTGGGCGAGGAAGACGGCTCCGGCGATGGCCAGCGCCATTCCGAACCAGACGGCGGCCCTGGCCATTTCGCGGCGAACGAGCGGGTCGCGGAACTCGGCAGGGCCGGGCCGCTCGACATGCGGCTCGGTGGTCGCCGGGCGCGGCCGCTGCCGAGCCGCCATCAGCTGTTCCGCAGCGACCTTCCGGCGCGGCCCGAACGGAACGCGTCGAACCACGTCAGCGGGTTCCACCACACCGTCGTGCCATCGAGCGAGAAGGTGATGAACTCGGCGCGCCCGCCGATATTCTCCCACGGCACCGGGCCGCCGAGCCCGCCCTCAACCTCCGCCACGCGGCTGTCGGCGGAATCGTCGCGGTTGTCGCCCATCAGCCAGACGTGGCCGGGCGGGATAGTTTCCGGACCGAAATTGTCTTCGTTGTGTAGGCGCAGATCAGTGGTTTCATAGGTCCGCCCGTTGGGCAACGTCTCGCGCACCGTTGGCACCCCGCAGTACGCCTTCCCGTCGGCGCCAGTAACGCGATAAGGCCTGAGCTTATCGTCCTGCTCCGATCCACACGGCGAATTCGGATCAACCGGAACCATGGTCGGCGCTTCGGCCTGGCGCTTCACCGGCTGGCCGTTGATGATCAGCGTCCCGTCCACCATCCGCAACACGTCGCCGGGCAGCCCGATCACGCGCTTGATGTAATCGGTGCGCGTGCCGGGCGGAGTGACGATGACGATGTCGCCGCGCTGCGGCATCCGCCCAAGCAGACGGCCATTGAGCGGCGGAAGCACGTGGAAGCTCGGGGACACCCACGACCAGCCGTAGGGATATTTGGTGACGACCAGGCGGTCGCCGGTAAGGAGCCCCGGCATCATCGATTCCGACGGGATGTAGAAGGGCTTGGCGATGAGGCTGTGGAAGGCGAGCACGGCCAGCAGGACCCACAGCAGGCCGCGAATCTCGCGCCACAATGCCGAGCCCTGATCTTTCTCTTGCACGGCGGGAGTCGCCGCCGGCGTTGCCGGTTCGGGGGCGCTCGCTTCGGGAACAATGTCGGTCAATCAAGGCTCCAGCTTGCGGGCGGTCAGGATCACGAACGCCTGCGCCCAGGGATATTCGTCGGTCAAAGTGAGGTATATGTCGATGGCGTGGCCGTCCGGCGCAAGGGCGTCAAGCCGCGCCTTGGCGCCGCCGGTGGCGACGATGGTCGGCGCGCCCGAGCGCGCGTTGACCACGCCGATGTCCTTCATGAACACGCCCCGCTTGAAGCCGGTGCCGACCGCCTTGGAGAAGGCTTCCTTGGCGGCGAAACGCTTGGCGAGGGTGCCGGCGCGGGTAAACGGGCGAGAATCCGCCTTGGCGCGCTCGACCTCGGTAAAGACTCGATTGATGAACCTGTCGCCGAACCGCTCGAGCGATTTCTCGATGCGCCCGATGTTGCATAGGTCCGATCCGATGCCGACGATCATCGGACCCTCTCCCTCAAGGCGTGAGGGACTTTCACCGCGCTTCGTCCATCAGCGCGCGCATTCGTCGGACGCTCGCGTCGAGGCCGGTGAAGATCGCCTCGCCGACGAGGAAATGGCCGATGTTGAGCTCGGCCAGCTGCGGAATCGCGGCAACAGGAATGACGTTGTCGAAGGTGAGCCCGTGGCCGGCGTGCGGCTCGATACCGTTCTTGGTCGCCAGCGCTGCACAATCGTTGATCCGTTTCAATTCGCTGGTCCGCTCCGCACCATCGGCATGGGCGTAGCGCCCGGTGTGGAATTCGACGACCGGCGCGCCGAGGCGCAACGCGGCTTCGACCTGACGCTCAGTGGGCTCGATGAACAGGCTGACACGAATGCCCGCGGCCCCGAGTTGGTCGACATAATAAGCGAGCTGGTTGTGCTGTCCGGCGGCGTCGAGCCCGCCTTCGGTGGTGCGCTCCTCGCGCCGCTCGGGGACGATGCAGGCGGCGTTCGGGCGATGCTGGAGGGCGATGGCGAGCATTTCCTCGGTCGCCGCCATCTCGAGGTTGAGGGGCAGTTCGATCTCGGCCATCAGGCGGTCGATGTCGATGTCGGTGATGTGCCGCCGGTCTTCGCGCAGATGGGCGGTGATCCCATCGGCCCCGGCGCCGGCGGCGATCTGCGCCGCGCGGACGGGATCGGGATGATCGCCGCCGCGCGCGTTCCGGATGGTCGCGACGTGGTCGATATTGACGCCGAGGCGAAGCCGGCCCTGAGCTGGTCGAAGGGTCACGCGGGGGCGCGGCTCCCGGGCTTGACCGCGGGGATCGCAGCGAGTTCGGGCGGCAGCGCGTCCGCCGCGTAGGTCGGCACGTCGATGCGGATCAGGGGGAAAAAGGGAATGCCGAGGTCGGCCTTGCCCGAGGAGCGGTCGACCAGAGCCGCCTCGGCGATGACTTCGCCGCCGGCCTCGCGCACGGCCGCAATCGCCTCGCGCGACGACAGGCCGGTGGTGACCACGTCTTCGACCATTAGCACCCGGGCGCCCGGGTCGAGATGGAAGCCGCGGCGGAGCTCGAACACACCTTGCGGGCGCTCGACGAACATCGCCGGCTTGCCGAGCGCGCGGGCCATTTCGTGGCCGATGATTACGCCGCCCATCGCCGGGGAGACGACCGCATCCACTACCGCGCGGATGTCCGCGGGTAGCTTTTCGGCGAGCGCTTGCGCCAGCCGTTCGGCACGCGCCGGGTCCATCAGCACGCGCGCGCACTGCAGGTAACGCGAGCTGCGGAGCCCCGAGGATAGGATGAAATGGCCGTCCAACAGTGCGTCGGCGGCGCGGAATTCCTCCAGGATTTGATCGTCCGTCAGCATGTCCGGGCGGCATTAGGCCGGGCGGAGATGCCCATCAACACCCGAAGGCGACATCCGGGAACAGGCGCTTGAGGGTCCGGGAAGCCGCGCCTATAGAGCCTCGCAAATCGAAGGCGCTGACCGGCGCGTTTCGATCCCAAAACGCACTGCCACCAGGGGTGAAGATGAGACGGATTGGATGGGCGATCGCCCTAGCCGCGGCCTGGCTTACACCGTCAGCGGCGACGGCCCAGGCGGCGAGCGCGCCCGCTCCAGCTCAGACGAGCGCGGCCGCGCCGGCGGCGACGCCTCCGGCCGGCACCGCACAGAATCCGGGCAAGCCCGACGTCGGCCAGCCCGCCATCGTTCCCGGCAGCGTCGGCCACATGATCCCGACGCCCGGCATCGGCGAGCCCGACGGCCGCAAGGGCCTCCAGGATCAGGTCAACCCGATTGGCCGCGAGGCTTCGACATTCCACGACAATTGGTTGCTGCCGCTGTGCGCGGTCATCAGCATCTTCGTCCTCGGCCTGCTTCTGTGGGCGATGATCCGCTATCGTCGCAGCGTCAATCCGACTCCCTCGCGAAATTCGCACAATACTACCATCGAGGTGATCTGGACCTTGCTTCCGGTCCTCATTCTCGTCGGCATCGCGATCCCCTCGATCCGCCTCCTGCGCCACCAATATTCCCCGCCGCCCGCCGACCTCACGGTTAAGGTCACCGGCCACCAATGGTATTGGAGCTACGAATATCCCGACAATGGAGTCAGCTTCGACAGCTACATGCTGAAGGAGAAGGACGACCCGACGAGGCAGGCCAATCAGCGCTATCGCACCGATGCCGATGGCCCGCGGCTGCTCGCCGCCGACCAGCGCATCGTCATCCCCGCGGGCAAGGTGGTGAAATTCATCGTCACCGCGGACGATGTGATCCACAGCTTCGCCGTTCCGGCGTTCTGGATCAAGCAGGACGCCAACCCCGGCCAGCTGCGCGAGACCTGGGCCAAGGTTGACCGCCCCGGCGTCTACTTCGGCCAGTGCTCGGAACTGTGCGGAGCGCGCCACGCCTTCATGCCGATCGCTGTCGAAGTCGTGCCCCCAGCGCAGTTCGCCGCCTGGGTCGCATCGAAGGGCGGGCATATGGCCGGCGCGGCGCCCGCGGCGCCGGACAGCACGGCGAGCTCGCCCGTTTCCCAGTCCAACATCGCAGCCGCGGCTCAGCCGACTCCACCGGCGCCAGCCCCCGGGGCAGCGCCCGCGGTCCAGCAGCCTGCGACCGCCCAGAACAAGTAGCGAAGAGACCAAGATGAGCACCACCGCCGACTCACTCCACCTGACGCCGCACGAAGCGCGCGACGCGGAGCATCACGCCGATCACAAACCGGGCTTCTTCACCCGCTGGTTCATGTCGACAAACCACAAGGACATCGGCACGCTCTATCTGATCTTCGCCATCATCGCCGGCGTGATTGGCGGCTCGATCTCGGGCATCATGCGCTGGGAGCTAATGGAGCCGGGCATCCAGGTGCTCAACCGTGCCTGGCCGATCGGCGCCGGCACCGCCAACTTCGATGAATGGACTCATCACTGGAACGTGCTGATCACCGCGCACGGCCTGATCATGGTGTTCTTCACCGTGATGCCGGCGATGATGGGCGGCTTCGGCAACTGGTTCGTTCCGCTGATGATCGGCGCGCCCGACATGGCGTTCCCGCGGATGAACAACATCAGCTTCTGGCTGCTGGTCCCGTCATTCCTCCTGCTCCTTGGCTCGACTTTTGTCTCGGGCGGCACCGGCCTCGGCGCCGGGACCGGGTGGACGCTGTACGCACCGCTTTCGACGTCGGGCTCGTCCGGCCCCGCGGTCGACATGGTGATCTTCTCGCTTCACCTCGCCGGCGCCGCCTCGATCCTCGGAGCGATCAATTTCATCACCACCATCTTCAACATGCGCGCTCCCGGCATGACGCTGCACAAAATGCCCTTGTTCGTCTGGTCGGTGCTGGTGACGGCGTTCCTGCTGCTGCTGTCGCTGCCCGTGCTCGCCGGCGCGATCACGATGCTGCTCACCGACCGCAACTTCGGCACGACCTTCTTCGACGCCTCGGGCGGCGGCAACGTGGTGCTCTACCAGCACTTGTTCTGGTTCTTCGGCCATCCCGAGGTGTACATCATGATCATCCCCGGTTTCGGGATGGTCAGCCAGATCGTCGCGACCTTCAGCCGCAAGCCGGTGTTCGGTTATCTCGGAATGGCGTACGCGATGGTTTCCATCGGCGTGATCGGGTTCGTCGTCTGGGCGCACCACATGTTCACCACCGGGATGAGCGTCGACGAGAAAATGTACTTCACCGCCGCGACGATGGTCATCGCGGTGCCGACCGGCGTGAAGATCTTCTCCTGGATCGCGACAATGTGGGGCGGGTCCCTGACGTTCGAGACGCCGATGCTGTTCGCGATCGGCTTCATCTTCCTCTTCACCGTGGGCGGCGTGACCGGCGTCGTGCTCGCTAACGGCGGCGTCGATAATTACTTCCAGGACACCTATTACGTGGTGGCGCACTTCCACTACGTGCTCAGCCTGGGCGCAATCTTCGCCATCTTTGGCGGCTTCTATTACTGGTTCCCGAAGATGAGCGGACGTATGTACAACGAGCTGCTCGGCAAGCTGCACTTCTTCATCATGTTCATCGGCGTGAATATCGTCTTCTTTCCGATGCACTTCCTCGGGCTCGATGCGATGCCGCGGCGGATCCCGGACTACACGCCGGCCTACGCGCATTGGAACTACGTTTCGACGATCGGTTACATGATCACCATTGCCGGCGTGGCGCTGTTCTTCGTCAACCTGTTCTGGTCCCTGGCCGCCGGAAAGAAGGCTTCCGGCAACCCGTGGGGCGAGGGCGCGACGACGCTCGAGTGGACCCTGCCGAGCCCGCCGCCCTTCCACCAATTCTCGACCTTGCCGCGGATCGATTAGGCCGCCGCGGTAAAACCCCCGTCTCGCCCGGGAGAGACGGGTAACCGCGAAGCGTCGACGCTGCTTTCAGCTCTTGCGGGGGCGGGTGGGGCCTATCCGGCGCTCGCCGGTCCGGCGAGCCGCGCGCCGGCGCTCGCCCGTCCGCGGCGGCTCGGGGTTCTTCGACTTTCGCCGGTCGGTCTTGCGACGTTCGGCTCGTCGCCGGTCGCTCGCTTGTGCGCGGCCATCGCCACCGAGGTCGCCCGCTTCGATCGAGATGCTGTCGGCGGCAGGATTGCCTTCTCGCAATTGTATTTTCGCGGCGGTCAGCACCAGCGGCAAATGGGTTCGCACGAACTCGCAGCGTTCCTCTTCGGACATCGCCTGGGCGCGGTCGGGCGGCAACGCGAGAAACGCTTGGATGGCGCCTCGCGCAACGGTAATTCCGCGAAGCTTTCCTTCGATCCACACATCGACGAGGGTGTTGCCGCCGCTCGCCCTGATCGAGTCATTCTCCATTTCGATACTCCGGCACGACCAATCTCTTAACATGGCAAAACCGGCACACGAAGTCGGTTGCGTGGGCGCGGACAGGTCCGTCTATTTTACGCGCTCCGCCTTGGTGATCTTCACCGGCGGATCGAGCATCTGGCCTTTCATCACCCCCTCGCCGAGAGTCGGGGAAGTGGGCGCCGCCAGGATCTTCCGCACCACGTCCATGCCTTCGACGACGTGGCCGAACACCGCGAATCCGTCGGGATCGCCGTCGGGCGCCCCGGAGTCGTAGGACGGCGTGTCGCTCGCCAGGATGAAGAAATCGGCGCGCGCGCTGCCCGGCTCGAGCCGCGCCATCACGATCGACCGGGCGACATTGTGCAGGCCGGTGCGCGAAGTCGGCTCGTGGGCGATCGGCGGGAACAGCTTGCGCGTGTCGCTGCGCACCCCGCCCTGGATCAGGCCGCCGTCGCCGCCCGAGATGCGCAGCGCCCGATAGAAGGTCTCGCCGTCCAAACGGTGACTATCGACGTAACGCAGGAAGTTGCCGGTCGTGATCGGCGCGTGGAGCCGGTCGACGGCCACGACGATCCGGCCGAGGCTGGTATTGAGAGTGACCGGGACGAGGTCCTCCTTCGGCGCGGGAGCCGCCGCTTGCGCAGGCGAATCGGGCGTCTGCGCGAAAGCAGGCGCGGCGAACCCAAGAGCGCTGATCATCATGGCGATTCGGACGAGCATGGCCTGAACCTAGGGGTTTTCGCCCCGCCGCCAAGTCCCTATAGGCCGCGCCAATGCCCGCCATCGAAATGACCGACGCCGCCGCGCTGCCGGCCGACTGGCGCGACATCCTCGCGCTGACCAAGCCGCGCGTCATGAGCCTGGTCGTGTTCAGCGGCCTATGCGGAATGCTCGCGGCCCCCCAGCTTCCGCCGCTGGTGCTCGGGTTCACCGCGATCCTGTGCATCGCGTTGGGCGCGGGCGCATGTGGCGCGCTCAACCAGTGGTACGAAGTCGAAATCGACGCAAAGATGCAACGGACAGCCAAGCGGCCCTTGCCCGACGGGCGCATGGACCGGCAGACGGCGCTCCATTTCGGAGTCGGTCTCGCCGTCTTCTCGGTGCTGCTGATGGGGCTTGCGACCAATTGGCTCGCGGCCGTGCTGCTCGCGGCATCGATCCTGTTTTATGTGCTGATCTACACCGTCTGGCTGAAGCCGCGCACGCCGCAGAATATCGTCATCGGCGGGGCCGCCGGCGCGTTTCCGCCGCTGATCGGGTGGGTAGCCGCGACCGGCCATTTCGCCGCGCTTCCGTTGCTCCTGTTTGCGATCATCTTCCTGTGGACTCCCCCGCATTTCTGGGCGCTGTCGATGTTCGTTCGCTCCGATTATGCCGCAGCCGGAATCCCGATGCTTCCGGTGGTCGCGGGCATTCCCAGCACGCGCCGTCACGTGTTTTTATACAGCCTGCCGATGGCGGCGGCGGCGATCGCACCCTGGCCCCTCGGCCTCACCGGCCCGATTTACGGTGCCGCCGCGACGGCGTTGAGCTTCGCCTTCGTCGTGCTCGCCGCGCTCGTACTGGCGAGCCGCGCGTCCGAGCCGGCGGAGATGCACGCGGAAAAGCGCCTGTTCGGCTTCTCGGTGCTCTACCTGTTCGCTCTGTTCGGCGCGCTCGTCGCCGACCGCTGGCTCGCCTGGTGAAGGTCGAGGAGGAAATCGTCCGCCGCCAGCGCGCGCGGGCGCGGATCATGGCCTGGCTGCTCGGCGCGTTCGTCGTGCTGCTGTTCTTCATCACCATTGCCAAGACGGGCATCAACTGGTGACCGCGATCGCCCAGCAAAGGAATACGCGGACGGCGCTGATCATGGCGCTGCTCGTCGCCTTCATGCTCGGCCTCGCCTTCGCCGCCGTGCCGCTGTACCGGATTTTCTGCGAGGCCACCGGCTTCAACGGGACGACCCAGCGCGCCGATCGCGCGCCCGGCGCCGTCGCGGGCCAGGTGAAGGTCCAGTTCGACGCCAACGTGCACCCCGGGCTGCCGTGGCGTTTCGAGCCTGAACAGGTTGCGGTGAATGTCGCGCCGGGCGCGCGGACGCAGATTTTCTATCGCTCGCAGAACCTCAGCGCGCGAGCGATCACGGCGCAGGCGGTCTACAACGTTTCGCCCGACACGGTCGGCAAATATTTCAAGAAGATTCAATGCTTCTGCTTCACCGAGCAGACGCTCCAGCCGGGCCAGTCGGTGCACATGCCCGTGGTGTTCTTCGTCGATCCGGCGATCGCCAAGGACCCCGACACCAAGGACGTTCACGAGATTACGCTCAGCTATACATTTTACCCGGTGGAAACAGTGACCGCGGCCCGCTAGAGGCCCGGCTAAGCCAAAGACGAGGAAAGCCGATCCATGGCCGCGACGAAGAACCACGACTACCACCTCGTAGAACCCGATCCGTGGCCGCTGATCGGCGCCGTTTGCGCCGGGCTGCTGTTCGGCGGTTTCGTCATGTCCCTGCACGAGAATCCCTATGGGAAGTTCGTCATGGGGCTCGGCCTCGCCGGTGTTCTGGTGACGATGTACAGCTGGTGGTCAAACACCATCAAGGAAGCGCACCAGGGCGATCACACCCCGGTCGTCCAGCTTCACCTGCGCTACGGGATGATCCTGTTCATCGCCTCCGAGGTGATGTTCTTCCTCGCCTGGTTCTGGGCCTTTTTCGATTCCTCGATCTTCCCCTCCGCGGTCGACGCGGTTGGCGGAGTGTGGCCGCCCAAGGGTGTCGAGGTCCTCAACCCGTGGGGCTTCCCGCTGCTCAACACCATGATCCTGCTGTGCTCGGGAACGACGGTGACCTGGGCGCACCATTCGCTGATCCACGGCGACCGCAACGGGCTGAAGCTCGGGCTGATCCTGACGATCCTGCTCGGCCTTACCTTCACCAGCGTGCAAGCCTGGGAATACGCCCACGCGCCGTTTGCCTTCAAAGGCAGCATTTACGGCTCCACCTTTTTCATGGCGACCGGCTTCCACGGCTTCCACGTGATCGTCGGCACGATCTTCCTCACCGTCTGCCTGATCCGCGCGTACAAAGGCGACTTCACGCCGAGGCAGCATTTCGGCTTCGAGGCGGCGGCTTGGTACTGGCATTTCGTCGACGTCGTATGGCTGTTCCTGTTCACGTCAATCTACGTTTGGGGCGGCTGGGGCGCGCCGCACACGCCCTGACCCGGCATTCGCCGATCAGCGGAAAGTCGGCGCTGGCGAACGCGCTCACTGGCAATTGCCCGCGATGTGGAACGCACAGCCTGTTCGACGGATGGGTTCGCTTCGCGCACAAGTGCGGCAAGTGCGGGCTCGACTATGACGGCTTTAATGTCGGGGACGGCCCCGCGGCGTTTCTGATCTTCATCGTCGGAGCCGTCGTGGTCGCTGGGGCGCTGGTTCTAGACGCTGCCGCCGAACCGCCGTGGTGGGTGCACTTGATCTGGATTCCGGTCACCACCGCGTTGACCATTGGTGGCTTGCGGCTCGCCAAGGCCGCGCTGCTCGCGCAGGAATATACGCACCGCGCGCGCGAAGGGCGGATCAGCGAATGACTCGCCGAGTGCCCATCACCGCCAGCATTTTCGTCGCCGCGGCCGTCGCCGTTTTGATCGGCCTCGGCGTCTGGCAGCTCCAGCGCGCGAAGTGGAAAGAGGCAATTCTGGCGCGTTACGAGCAAGCGGAGAAGCTCCCGCCGATCGGCTGGCCGACGGTCCCGCTGACGAAGGATCAGCGGCCGTTGTTCCGCCATGCCACCGGCGTGTGCCTGCGGCCCGTCGGCAAACGCGCGATCGGCGGCGCCAACTTGCAGGGCGACGCGGGCTATGTGCAGATTGTTGATTGCGCAACGGGGGCCGAGGGGCCCGGGATGAGCGTCGAGATCGGCTGGGCGCAGGATCCGAACGCCAGGTTCAGTTGGCCGGGAGGGCCGGTCAGCGGCGTCATCGTGCCCGACCGCCGGAGCGGGATGCGCCTGGTCGCAGCGACAGCGCCCCCGGGATTGCAGCCGAGCAGGGTGCCCGATGCGCGTTCAGCGAGCGCCGTTACGCCGGCCGGTCACCGGCTCTACGCAGCGACCTGGTTCAGCCTGGCTGCAATCGCGTTGATTATTTATGGCTTCGCGCTGCGCAAAAGGCTGAACGAGCAAAGAGCGAAGATATGAGCGGCGAGCTGCACCGGCTTGGCAACGGAATCGCGGTGGCGGTCGACCCGCTACCCGGCGCCGAGTCGGCCGCAATCGGGCTCTACGCAACGGTCGGCTCGCGTTCCGAGCCCGAGCATTTGTCGGGCCTGGCGCACTTCGTCGAGCATATGGTGTTCAAGGGCGCCGGCTCGCGCGACACGCGCGCCTTCGCCGAGGCGATCGAGAATGTCGGCGGCTCGATCAACGCGTGGACCGCGCGCGACCAGACGGTCTTTTACGGGCGCACGCTGGCCAAGGACGCGGCGCTGTTGACCGAGCTTATCGCCGACCTCGTCCGCGCGCCGCACATCAGCGAGGAGCATCTCGAGCGTGAGAAGGACGTCATCCTGTCCGAGCTCGGCGAGGTCGTCGATTCGCCCGATGACCTGGTCCACGATCACCTCTTCGAAGCGGCCTTCGAGGGGCAGCCGCTCGGCCGCTCGGTGCTTGGGCGCGAGGAGACATTGCGCACGGCGACGCGCGACGATTGCCTCAACTGGATTCGCGACGAGCTGGTCCCGGCGAGGCTGATCCTGGCGGCGAGCGGGAAGGTCGACGCGGATCAGATTTTGCGGCTCGGTGAGCGGCTGTTCGGCGACCTCGAGCCGTGGCCCGGGGTGCCCATCGGCCACGCCGACTTCACCGGCGGGGTGCGCAGCGACCGCCGCCAGTTCGAGCAGGCGCACTGGTGCCTCGGTCTCCCCGGAATGCCCGCAGCGGATTCCCGCGTTCCGGCCTTGTCGATCTTCGTTCAGGCGCTTGGCGGCGGGATGTCGTCGCGGCTGTTCCAGGAGCTGCGCGAGGAACGCGGCCTCGCTTATTCGATCGGAGCCTGGCACCACGCCTTTGCCGATACCGGCATCGTCGCGGTGAGCTGCGCCGCCGACCGCACGCGAGCCGTCGAATCGATGAGCCTGGCCCGCTCGGTGCTTGCTGCCACGGTTGATTCGCTCGACGAAGCCGAAGTTGCCCGCGCCCGGGCGCAGCTCGAGGCGGGACTGCTAATGGCGCTCGAAACGCCGCATGGCCGAGCCGATCACCTCGCCCGATCCATCGAAGTGTTCGGCCGCATTGTCGAACTCGACGAGTTGCTGGGCAAATTGCGCGTCGTGGATGCAGCAGCGGCACGCGCGGCCGGTGCGGCGCTGCTCGACGGACGGGCCGCGGTCGCTTCGGTCGGGGCGCAGCTCGCGCTGGCCGCTTGAATTCGGGCGTGAGCGATCTGCAAACGCTGATAGCCGAACCGTGGGCCGACTGGGGCCTGATCGACTGCGGCAGCGGCCAAAAGCTCGAGCGCTATGGCCCCGTCACCGTCGTCCGCCCGGAGCCCCAGGCAATGTGGGCGCCGGCGCGCCACGACTGGGACCCGGACGCAACGTTCATGCCCGGCTCTGATGAAGAAGGCGGCGGGCGGTGGGTCCAGCACCGACCCGTGCCGATGCGATGGGAGCTGGCGCGCGGAGCGGTGCGCTTTCATGCCTCGCTGACGCCCTTCCGCCACCTCGGCGTTTTCCCCGACATGGCGCCGCAGTGGGACTGGATGCGCGCGAAGATTCAACGGGAGCGCGCAGACGATGCCGACGTGCTGAACCTGTTCGGCTACACCGGCGTCGGCACCTTGCTGCTGAGCGACGCCGGGGCGCGGCTGGTGCATGTGGACGCGTCGAAGAAGTCCGTCGAGCAGGGCAAGGACAATGCGCAGCTCTCGGGCATCTCGGAAAAGCCGATCCGCTGGATGGTCGACGATGCCGGCAAATTCACCGCGCGGGAGGTGCGCCGCGGACGGCGCTATGACGGCGTCCTGCTCGACCCGCCCAAGTTTGGCCGTGGACCCGAGGGCGAAGTGTGGCGGCTGGAGGAGAATCTCGCACCCCTGCTCGCCGATTGCCGGCGGCTGCTCGACGCGAACAGCCGCTTTCTCGTGCTCACCGTTTATGCGGTGCGCATGTCGGCGATCTCGATCGGCGAACTGGTCAGGCAGACGCTCGGCGACCTCGGCGGCACCGTTGAGGTGGGCGAGATGGCCATCCGCGAGGAAGCGCGAGGGCTGCTCCTCCCAACCGCGATTTTTGCGCGCTGGTCTAAGTCCTAGCCGCTCGAATCGCCGCCGCCGTCACGAACGGCGCGCCGGCCAGCAGGGGGATGGAAACCGCGGCCTCCAGCAACAGCGCCGAATTGCCGCCGCCGCCGCCGCTCACCGACGCGCCGAAGATCAGCAGCGGCACCGCCAGCGGTAACAGGAGCAGCCCGGCAAGCGCGCCCGCCCGGGGGAGGCCGGCGGTCAGCGCGGCGACCGCGACGGCCAGAGCGGCAAGGCCGGGCATCCCGATCCAGAGCGAGACGAGCGCACCCGCGAACGCGGCGCGGTCTAGGCCGAGCAGCGACGCGGCGGGCAAGGCGGCGAGCATCAGCGGCGGCGCGAAGGTCAGCCAATGCGCGGCGATCTTGGCGACGGCGATAACCTCCTCCGCCATGCCGTGCAGTGCCAGCTGGTCGAGCGTGCCGTCGGCGCGGTCGGGCTCGATCAAGCGCTCGATCGGGAGGAGCGCAGCCGTGAGCGCCGCGATCCACATCGCGCCAGGGCCAATGCGGTTCAGCAACTGCGCGTCCGGGCCGATGGCGAACGGCACAAGCATGGCGATCAGCAGGAAGAAGGCAATCGGCAGCCAGGCTCCGCCGGTGAACCCACGGCGGGCGTCGCGCAGGATCAGCGCCCCGATCATCGGCCCAGCTCAACGCGCGGCCATTCGCCCGGCAGCGGCTGGTGCGACGCGGTGAGCACCGCGCCGCCCGATGCGAGATGCGCGGCGATCAGGCGGCCGAGGCGGTCCGCACCGTCGGTGTCGAGAGCGTTGAGGGGCTCGTCGAGCAGCCACAGCGGCGCGCCCGACGCCGCGACCCGCGCTAGAGTCGCCCGCTTCGCCTGCCCCGCCGAGAGGAGCCGCACCGGCACGTCGGCGAGGTGTGCGAGGCCGAGCGCGTCCATCGCCGGCTCGACCGGACTTTTCCAGAACATCAATGCGCGCCGCAGCGGCAGCTCGCGGTCGAGCGCGAGACCGTCGTCGGCAAGCGCCAGCTTCGTCCGTTCGATCCGCCCGCCGTGCTCGCGCAGCAACCCGGCGGCGAGGCGGATCAGGCTCGATTTGCCGCAGCCGTTGGGTCCCGCGACCTGGAGTCGCTCGCCGGGGCCGAGCGCCAGATGCAGGTCCTCGAACAGCAGCCGCCCACCGCGCGTCAGCGCTACCCCGTCGAAGCGCAGCAGCGCGCTCACTCGATGCTATCTTCGAGCGCGTGCATGTCGTCGTCGGAGAAGCCGAAATGGTGCCCGACCTCGTGGATTACGATGTGCGAGACGATCTGCTCGAGGCCGAACCGGGTCGAGCGCCATTCGGCGAGGATCGGCCGGCTGTACAAGGTGATCTGCTCGGGCAGCATGCCCGACTGGCTGACGCTGCGCTGGTGGAGCGGAACGCCCTGGTAGAGGCCGCTGAGCTGCATCGGGTGCTTGAGGCCGAGGCCGCGCGCCGTCTCCGCGTCGGTGACCGGTTCGACCAGCAGCACGATGTCGTTCAGGCTCTCCCGAAACGGCGACGGCAGCCGCTCGAGCGTGGCCCGAGCGATCGCGTCGATCTCGGCGTCGGTCGGCAAATGGCCGGAGAGGCGCTCGGCGGGAGTCATCGCCGGCGGCAGTAGGAGATCAGGCGCGCGGGGAGCAACCTTGCCCCGCCGTCGCCCTCACCTTAGATGCGCCGTTCCAGCGAATAGCGGAGCGGTGGCCGAGTGGTCGAAGGCGCTCGCCTGGAAAGTGAGTATACGGCAAAACCGTATCGAGGGTTCGAATCCCTCCCGCTCCGCCACGCTCTCCTGCAACCGTCGCAAGAGGGCCGCGTTAGGCGAC
>JBDTXI010000060.1:0-20537 GCA_040006255.1 Sphingomicrobium sp. | reverse complement strand
TAATTACGTTGGTCCACACACCCCTTCATCTCCCGGCCAGGACCAACCGGCGTCAGCGCCTCAACCGGCGTCGAGCCAGATGAGACGCTAATTCGGGGGTCACTTGTCGATGCCGTGGGAGGAAATGTGGTAGAGACCATAAGTCAGTGTAATTTTAACAATGAATTACAATGAATTAGGGCAGAGAGTTGGACGGACACCCTCTCCGCCATACCCCTGTCCGAAAGCTCCGGCTTCGCGCGCTCGGCGGCTCTACCCCCGATATTTTCGTGGTTTAAGATTCGATCGAAGGCTTTATGCCTTGTTAGTCCTCGGAAACGGGAAGTTCATGTTCGCAGCCGACCCTCCGGCCATAGCTGCGCCCGCCGCACCGGCTGATCAGGCGGACGTGATCGAGGTGGTTGGCATCCGGCGCGACCAGCCGCTGAAAATCGACCGGCGGACCTATCGCGTCCAGCAGACCCCGCACTCCGAGCAGAAGGACGCGGTTCAGCTTCTTCGCGGGTTGCCGGCGGTAACCATTTCGCCCGACGACAGCATCAACCTGCTCGGCAGCGGCAATGTCACCATCTACGTCGACGGACGGCCATACCAGGGGAACGCGACCCAATATCTGCGGACGCTGCACGGCGGCGACATCGAGCGGATCGAGATCATCACCAATCCGTCGGCGCAATATTCCGCGGAAGGGACCGGCGGGATCATCAACTTCGTACTGCGCAAGAAACAGGAGGAAGGCGTTTCGGGAACGGGCATTGGCGAGTTCTCCAGCCTTGGTCGTGCGTATTTCGACGCGACACTCAAGACCAAGCAGGGCAAGTGGAGCTACGAGTTTCACACGGGAGGAAGGTTGGGGACCTCCGCGCGCTCGGCCTACCGCAAGGTGCGCAGCATCTCGGAACTGCCTGGCGCAACCCCGACGGTGAATACGGAGAAGGGCGGCGGGCCGAACCGAGGCAAGGAAGCCGAAGCCAGCGCGAAGGCTTCCTATGAGCTGGACAAGAGCACCAGCGTGTCGGGCAAGATACTGGCGGCGGTCGCCGGCGATGTGAGCACCAACAATGTCGACTACGCCGGACTGACGCCCGATTTCCTGTCCTTTTCCGAACGCCGGCGCTTCAGCACCGGGCTCACCGTGGTGATCGGCGAGCTCAACTTCGACCACAAGGGCAAGAAGGAGGGCGAGACGCTGAACGCGAGCTTTCGCATCTTCGGAAATCCCAGGGATCACGAGGAGAACCGAGCCCTTTTCAGCGACTCCGCCGCGCTCGCGGTCGACAAGCGCAAGCGGCTCCTGTTCGCCACTGCACAGGTCGATTGGCAGCATCCGCTGGCGAAGGGCCGGATCCTGTCGGTTGGCGGTAGCTGGGACTTAGCCGAGATGAGCGAGCGCTACCGCTTCACGAGCAGCGGCTCCGACGGCTCGCTCGGCGGCGATGCGTCCGACCAGTTCCGGGGCATCGACAACAAGCTCGCGGCGTACGTGACGTTCCAGCAGCCGATCGGTGGATGGACCGTGATGCCCGGATTCCGCGTCGAGCGGAACAGCCGGCGGATTTCGAGCCCGGGCCAAACCGACGTCCGGATCGCGCGGACAGACGTCTTTCCGACGCTGCACATCGATCATCGGCTGGGCAAAAGCCTCGATCTCACACTCAGCTACAGCGAACGGATCGATCGTCCGCAGCTCAACGACCTGCGCCCGTACGGAATCGTCCAGGACGTGCTCACGATCAAGCAAGGCAACCCGCGCCTGAGGAATCAGTCAACCGATTCGTATGAGATCAATCTTCACTATCACCGCGGCAAGCTCGACGCGGGCCTGATCGCTTACGACCGCGAAACAACGGACGTCTGGAGCAACAGCTATTTCGCTAACCCGGCCGGGGTTACGGTCTTCACGCTGGTCAACGCCGGGCGCATCCGGGACCGCGGCGCGGAGGTCGACATAAGTACGCCGGTCGTCAAGCGCGTGAAGCTCAATGCGACGCTCAACCTGTTCGACGAACGCGCGCCGATCGACGTGACGGCGGGAGCTAGGAGCGACGACGTATTTCGCTACACGACCAACAGCACGCTTGAATGGAATGGCCCCGATCGCGGTAAAATCCCCGGGGATGTCGCGCAGTTGCAATGGGGCTTCAACAGCTCCTCGCGCCAGGTACAGTTTCGCTATCTGCCCTCGAGCTTTTTGAACCTGTCCTACACGCACAGCTTCAGTCGCACCTTTTCGCTCACCGGATCGATGAGTCGCCTATCGCGCATTCGCCACGATTTGGTCGCACCGCTCGTGCAGGAATATTACGCCCAGCGAACGCCGCTCGAGTTCAAGCTCAAGCTGCTGAAGACCTTCGGCAAGCCCTAGCCCCGGCTCACCCGCTGGCGAAGTTCCGACACTTCCCATTCGTCGTTGCGGCTGAAGGGGAGGAGGGCTTTCATGGCGGTGCAGGTGCTTTTGCCGAGGGCCTGGCAGAGGCCGGTCCGCTCGGCGAGGGCGGCGCGGATCTGTTCTTTCTCGAACGTCGCATCGCCGGCGGCTTCCTCCATCAGCGTCTCTTCCGCCTGGACGACGAGCCATGCCTGCAACTCCCAATAGCGGCGGATGCGCTTGGCCGTCTCGGGACCGAGGCGTTCGGCGAGTGCGGCGATCTTGCGGCCGGCGGTCCCCTCGGGCCAGTTGCCCGCACGCAGCGCCTCGAGCTGGAGGCGATGCTCGGCCGATTCGGTTTTGAGCCAGTTTTCCGCTTCGGCGGTGCCGAAGTTGAAGATCGCGATCAGCGCCAGCGGGGCGAAGATCGCCGCCCCGATCATTGCCAGCAGCGGCCGGTCGGGGAACTGGTTGAACGCGGTGTGCAGCGTGACCGCGACCAGATAGCCCGGGACGAACCACAGGAGGTTGAAGTTGAAATCGCCGGCGGCTTCCCGCGTCTCGCGCTCGGCGAGCTCGTGCGCGATCGCGGCGAGAAGCGCGAGCGTGGTCCCGTGCATTACCGCCGTGCCGAGCCCGCGGACCATCCAGGTGCCCGCGCCGTATTCGGGAAAGCGCAGCAGATAGATGATGTTCTCGATGACCGAGAAACCGGCGCCGATGGCAAAGCCGGAAATGACGGCGTCGAGCTTGTAGCCGATGCGATTGATGCGGAAGAGGAGGACGACGGCGAGGCCCTTGATTGCCTCCTCGACCCACGGTGCGACGAAGCGGCTGTAGATTGAAAAGCCAATCGGTAGCCGGTCGATGAAGACGCCGCTGACCGGGTAAGCGGCAAGCGCCGCGATTCCTCCGATCATTAGCAGCACAAGGATTTCGCGCAGGCTCATCAGCTTGAATGCGTCAAGCCACACGAACACACCGAGCAGGATCAGGACCGGGACGAGGGCGAACCCCCAGTGGGCGGTTTCGGTCAGAAAAAGCAGCGGCATCTCACATGATCTTCAGCGAGGCGAGCACCTCGGTCTTGCGATAATGGCCGTCTGCCCATCCGCCGGCAGCACCGACCGAGAACACCATCGGCAGGCGCAAGGCGACCGTGAAGTTGAGGTCGAGCTGCGCGCCGAGGTCGTAATAATGGTGGCCGCTGCCGTCCGGCGCTCCGATCGCCATCGCCCCGGCGAACACCGCCGGGCGAATATAGCTCAGGTAGAAAGCCGGGGTTCCCACCTCGGCGAAGCGCACTGGTGGTAAATTCACCTCCCCGGTCACCCGGGCAAAGCGGCGCGCGGCGATCTCGTCGATTTCGAAGCCGGGAAAGCTCTCCATCTCGCGGTAGCGCTTCTCCGGGCGGTCATCGACATAATTGTTGCGGAAGGCGCCGAAGTAATAAGCGGCGAGCGGGCTGAACCGCTGCCCCCCGACGAGGCCCGCATGAGCATACAGCCACACCGAGCTGTTGGCCCACGGCAGTGCGGTGCCGAGATCGAAGCCGCCGTAGAGCTTGGGATAGAAATGCCCCTCGGCCTGGTCGCTGCCGACGGCGATGCGGCCGGCAACGCCCTTCTCATGGTCGACCCCGCCGAGCGCCTTGGTGGTGTTGGTGTAGCGCAGCCCGACTTCGGCCGACTGCAGGTTTTTGGGACTTGGGATGTTCTGTGCGCCGGGCAGCTGATCGAGGCCGAAGAAGGCCGATGCCGATCCGAAAACGTCGAGCTGGCGCGGCGGATCGTAGATCAGGGGCTTGGTGTAGCTGGCGATGAACGCGTCGCCCTTGCGGCTGCGCAGCACCGGCCCGGCAAGGTCGTAAACGTCGGCGAGATTGTGCCAGTAGGTGAGCTTCCAGTTGGGCGTCTGATATTCGACATTGGCGTGAAGGCGCTCGCCGCCGCGGACGCTGCCGAACGGTGAGATCGACAGGCTCGCGCTGAGTTGGCGGAACTGCAGCGGGTCGGCGATGTGGAAGTAATAACCAAACGCCGGCGATTGCGCGTAGCCCGACATGATCAGGTAATGCGCGTCGAAGCGCATGCGCTGCATTGGGTCGTAGGTGCCGCGCGCGGTGATCAGCTGATCGAGCGGGACCTTGGCCGGTGATCCAACACCCCAGGTTTTGAGCTCGGGCCAAGTGTTGACGACGCGCGTGCCGAGGAACTCGACGGTCCCTAGATCCTCGCGCGTCTGCGGTTGGATGATGGACGGAATGAAGCCGTCGCCGGCGTAATCGTAGACAAGCAAGGTGCCGTCGGGGCGGAGCTGGGGGCGGAAGAAGCCGCTCGAGGCGTTGGTCAGAACGTCATATTTGCCGGTCGCGATATCGAGCCGGAAGACGTTCGAGACGCCCGTATAGTAGGAATTGCCGAGCAGCGACTTGCCGTCGGGCGTGAAGGTAAAATTCTCGGGCACCGACGGCGGCAGCGAGAGCGTCGCCACCGGGTCGTCGGCATTCCCCTGCTCCAGGTCTGCGCGTTTCCACACCCTGACCGACTGCTTGCCGTCGAGCGTGCCGTAGGAGGCCGACACCAGCTCCCCATCGGGCGAAACGTCGAGGTCGAAGATGATCTCGCCGTAGCGGAAGGTCTTGATCTGGTTGAAGCTGGTGTAGGGCGCCGGGATTCGGACGAGCGTGACGAAGCCGTTCTGATGGCGGATCCCCCACAGGCTCTTGTCGGCGTTATTGAACGCGAGATCGCCGATGCGGGCGTCGGTCAGCAGCCGCCGCTTCTTGCCGGTATCGACGTCGATCGCGTTGATGTCGCGGTAGGCGTAATTCTGGTTGACGTAGAAAGCGGTACGGGTCGACGGGTCGAAGGCGACGCTGGTGACCTTGTACAGCATCATCCCGTCGAGGTCGGTGAGCGGCGTCACCTTGCCGCTGCCGAGGTCCATCTTGCCGAGGAAACCGATACGCCCCGGATAGCGGAAGGCCGCGATCAGGCTGTTAGTCTTGTCGTCAACGAAGCCGCGCGACATCGATCCGAGCCCGTGCGGGGCGAGATGCTTCGGATCGGTCAGCGGATATTTGGCGAGGCGGGCGAGATTGGCCTCCTGGAACTTGTGCTCGAACCCGATCCAGTCCGACCATACTGCATCCAGCGGCCTCCCGAACACATGCTCGAACTGGCTGGCGTAAAAGGCCTTCGAATCCTCCGAGCGGCGAAGCCATTCGGTCGTCCGCTCGGGTCCGTAGGTCAGCGCGAGGTACGAGAAGAAACGCGTGCCGTACTGGTAGGAATTGGCGCCGACCTGGAAGTCGACCTGCGTGCCTTCGCTTTCGAGCCCGAGCGGCGAGAAGAAGCGCAAATGGTCGCGCACCTTGGCGCGGAACACCATTTCGTCATAAGCGCCCTGGGCGCGGCCGAGCCCGCCCGCCATCCACGTCTCCATGAAGACGGCGCTGCCCTCCATGTACCAGCGCGGCGACAGGTTCCGCGGGGACGTCAGGAAATTGTAGAGGATCGACTCCGGATGCTTCTGCAGCGGGACCGGCTTGCCGCCGAGGAAGCGGCGCCACCTCGCGTCGCGCGAGTTCCACACGTCGATCGTGCCGACGTGAGTCATCTCGTGGTTCATCAGCGTGAAGAAACGCTCTCCGGGCGAAAACGCCTCCATCGAGAGCGAGAGCGGGGCGACGTCGAGCAGCACCATGTTGCTTGGGCTGCCCAAGGCCGCGGCGTTGCCGTAATCGGAGAAGTCCTTGAGCAGGATCGTCGTCCGGTCCCACGGCTTCCAGTGCAATTTCTTCTCGTGGAAGGCGAGGGAGTTTTCGAACGCCCGGGCGAGATAGGGCGTCAGGTAGGTCTGTACCGGGTCGATATAGAGAAGCGAGAGGTTATTCGTTTCCAGCGTCGACAGGTGAAAGCCCGACGCGTCCTGCGGCACATGCTCGGTCTTCGCTTCCGGCGCGGCCGGCTTGGTTGGCGCCGGAGTCACCGGCTCCGCCGGTGGCGATCCGGTCGGTTGCGGTGGGACCGCCTCGGGCTTCTCGACGATCGTCGTCGTATCGGCGGGCGCCGGAGGCGGCGATTCCTTGGTCGCGGTCTGGGCGAGGGCGGCGGTCGAGCAGGTCGCTAAAACGAGCGCCAGCGTGCCATATGCAAGCCGGCGCCCGTTAGACAACGCATACTCCAAGAACGGTCCCCCTGACCGCTGCGTCAGTCAGAATGCGACTGAGAAACGCCAGCCTGGTTGAGCGCCGCGGAAAAGCTCGGGTTGGCCATCAGCGCCGCGAGGTTAGGCTGCGCCGCCAGCGCCGCCCACGCCTTCTGGTTCGACGAAAGCGCCGCCAGCGCCGCCGAACTCTGGCTTGCAGCGGCGAACGCCTGCGGGTTGGCCATCATCGCCGAGAATGCCTGCGGATTGGCAAGCACCGCTTGAGACGCTGCCGCGTTGAGCTTTCCGGCCGCAGCCGCCGAAGCGACGAGCGATTGGGCGTTCAACGCCTGCAGTGCCTGCGAGGCCTGGCTCAGTTGCGCCGCATTGCTGGCGAGGCTGGAGAAGGCGGACGCATTCTGGCCCATCGCCGACATCAGCTGCGGATTGAGCTGGTGCGCATTGCTGGCGAGGCTGGCGAAGGCCAGCGCGCTATTGCCGATCGCCGAGAAGACCTTGGGATCGGCGGACAGCGCCTTCATCGCCGCATTGTCGCTGGCCAGTTGCTGGAAGGCCGAGGCGTTGCTTGCCATGCGCGCGTCGGCCGCGGCTTTGGACGCGGCGTTCTGGAAGGAACTGGCGCTGTTGGCGAAGCTGCTGAAGGCCGAGCCATGGGCCATGATCGCGGCGAGCGCCTGGGGATGCGCAGCGAGCGCAGCGAAGGCATTCGAATGCGCAGCGACCGCAGCCAGAGCCTGCGGCTGTGCCGCAAGTGCCGAGAAGGCCGACGAATTGGCCGCGAGGGCGGCCATGCCGGCGTTCGAGATGCCCGACGATTGCAGCTGGTGTGCGGCGGCGGCGGCACTGCTGACGGCGGCGGAAAGCGCCTGCGGCTGGCCCGAAAGCGCCTTGAACGACGCCGCGTTGGCGGCAAGGGCGCTGAACACCGACGGGTCGGCGGCAAGCGCCCTCATCGCGGCATTGTCGCTGGCGAGCCGCTGAAAGGCGACGGCGCTGCTCGACATGCGGGCATCGGCAGCGGCCTTGGACGCCGCGTCACGGAACGCATTGGCATTGGACGCGAGGTTGGCAAACGCCGCCGGGTTGGCGGCAATCGCTGCAAGCGCCTGAGGCTGCGAAGCCAGCGCCAGCATCGCCGCCGAATGGCCGCTGACCGCGCTCAGAAGAGCCGCGCTCGCCTGGTGCGATTGCGGGGCCAAAGCGGAAGCATTTCGCGCTGCCTGGGCGACCCCGGCGAACGCAGAGGGATTAGCCGCCAGCGCGCTGAACGCCTTCGGATTGGCCATCAGCGCGGCCATCACTTGCGGCTGCCCGGCCAACGCCTGGAAGCCCGGGCTCGCGGCCAGCGCGCGGAAGCTCGGGTCCTTGACCATAAGCTCGAACGCGTCGGTCTGCATAAGCTCTGGAACCGCGGTGTCGCCGAGGGTCACATCGCCCTCGCCGACCTGGCTCGAAACGTAACGCTGCGCCGGAGCAATCGTCCCGGCACTGGGTCCCATCGGCGGATAAACCCGCCCGAGACCGTACGCAGCTACACCGAATGCGAGCACGCCCGCAGTTGTCAGGTACATCTTCGACTTGTTGGTATACGACGTGGCCATGGTTGCCCCCTTGCCTAGTCTGAGGCGAGTTCTGTGGCTGGTCATTAATCAAGAGTCAATCAATCAATGTTCGCCGCAGCACTAGCTAAGGTGCTGCTTCTGCTTGGAAAAACAATCGAAGGACAGCCGCGACACGCGAAATAGTCCAACGCTTTTAACCATTTACCCAAACGAATTGAAAACCGTCGCGAGCGTATCCGGGTGCGTTCGCGATGGAGTCCGTGATGCACGCCCGTCTTTTGATGATTGCCGCAGTAGGAACGACGCTCGGAACGGCTGCTCCGGCCGACCCGCCCAAGCCGGCCGAACAGAATGCGAGGCAGCCCGCAAATCGTCCTGCTCCGGTGATGCTGGCCTCGGCCGACCCGGTGCGCACGCCCGGCCCGTCCGATCAATCGACGACCCCGGCCAAGCCGCATCGCGCGGCCCGGGTCACCACCTGCCGCTGCGGCGGCCAGACCGAAGAGCAGCGCTAAGTTAAGACCATCGAATCTTCGTTCGATGGTTCGCTTCACCGCGAGCTTTGCTCGCATTGAGGAATAGCTTACTTCATCTGGGCGATCTGCGGCGGCTTGGCGCGGATGACCGGGATTTCTCCATCGCCAACCGCGGCGAAAGCCGACCAGTAGAAGGGGTGCGACGTTGTCGCGTCATCCATCAGCTGGCGCTGTGAAAGCCGCAGCGCGGTGACCGTCGGAGTGCCCGGCGGCGCCGAGAACATCCCGGTGATCAATCGCTGCGTCGCATTGTAATCGTCCGACAGCGGCCAGTGGCTGGCGATAACCAGCCGCCCTCCGGCGCCAACAAAGGCGCGCACCAGTCCATCGAGCGAAACGTCGCCGCCGGTCGAAAGGCCGGCCTGCTGGGTGGCCGCCGCGCTCGCCTTGCCGGCGGTGTCGCAGGCGGAGAGGATGACGAGGTCGGCATCGAGGTGGAGGTCGAAGATCTCACGGAAGGTGAGTAGCCCGTCCGAGCCATTGCCGCCGAAGCTGGTCAGCAGCGCCGGCTGCGCGGCGCATTTGGGGGCCCGCGCAGTCACCACTCCGTGGGTCGCGAAGTGGATGATCCGATACTGGTCGAGATCGGTGCGCGCTTCGAGGCCGGTATCGGTGAAGGCGTCGCCGGTGACCACCTGCACGCCCTTGGGATCGAAGGTCGAGACGATGCCGGCAGCGACCTGGAGCTCCTTCGCCGAGATCGGGTGCGTCCACGATGAGAGCGGAAGGATGCAGTCGCGGTCGGCGGCGGCCGGGATCAGCGCCGCGGCCGAGGAGGACGGCGGCGTATTTTGACCGAAACCGAGATAGTCTCTCGGAGCGGCCGATGGCCGTGCGCCGCGCATATCGGCGAAGGCGCGGGGGCTGACCGACGTCGAGATGTCGCGCTCGCGTCCGAGCCAGTTGATTCCGCGGAAGTCGAACTCGGCGTCGCCGCCGGCCGCGGCGCGCTTCTTGTACATATCGACCGAGGCCTGATCCATCACCAGCAGGTTCGCGGGCAGGCGGAGCATCGCTCCGTCCGGTTCGAAGATCAGGTGCTTCACGTCGGCGAGATCGGTTTCGAACGAGCCGAACAGCTCGGTGAAGAGCTGGTGCGAGAGACCGACGTCAAAGGCGTAGGTCGTGCGCTGGCCGTTCTCGACCGTCGAGATCGTGTCGCGCAAGGCATCGACTTGCTCGCCGAGCTGCTTGCTCGTCGCGTCGAGCCTGGCCGCGTGCGCCGCGGTCGGCGTAATAAGCGCCGCGTAGATGCTCTCGCCGACGTTGGTCATGCGGTAATAAGCCTCGCCCGGACGAAGCTGCTTCTGCAGGTCCGCGATCGGGATGACTTCGCTCGACACCGCGCGGTAGCGGGGGAAGCTCGCAAGCGCGGCCTGAGTCGCGAGCTGCTCCTTCTGCGAAACCTGCAGCGCGCCCTTGAGCGTGCGCGCACGGACGGCTTCTTCTGGCGTGGGTTTGGCGAGGTCCTCGAGGCGCGCCAGCTCAACGCGCGCGCGTTCTACCTGCCGCGTCAGAGCGACGGACTGGCGGAACAGCCGCGAGGCTTGGTCGGTGCCGCCGCTAAGCTCGCGCGCGAGCACCGCCTGCGTCTGCGCGAGACCGGGACGGACCATCAGCTGCGTCGCTGCGAAAATCTCCGCATTGGCCGCGGGGTCGGCGCCTTTCTTGAGCAGCAGGTCGACGTACGGCCGCAGCACGTGGGCGAAGGACGGCGGCAGGTTGGCCGCGTCCGGCTGCGAGCGGACGATGTCGCGGAACATCGCCTCCGCCGTCGCCACCTGGCCGTTGCGCGCGAGGTAGCCGGCGAGCCGCGCCTGGGCGTTGAGCAAGGCTGCGGAGCCCGGATAATTCACCTCGAGCAGCGAAACCGCCTGACGATACAGGCGCTCGGCTTCGGCGGGGTTCTTCGTGTCTTCCGCGATCGCCGCGAGATCGCCGAGGATCTGCGCGCGCATCCACAGGATCGACGCGACCTTGCCGCCGCGGACCGCCTGAAGCTTGGCGTCGGCGCTGCGCAGTGCATTGCCGGCGGCGCTGAGGTCGCCGGTGAGGCGCAGCGAAGTGCCGCGCAGCTGCAGCGCCTGCGCGTCGAGAATCGCGGCCTTTTCGCTTGGAAGCAGCTCGTCGGACTGCGCTCCGAGCTGCTGGCCCAGCTTGGAATCCGCATTGAGCTGCCGAGCGGTGAGGGCGTCGATCTCGAGCGCCGTCCTGGACGTCCCTTCATCTTCTAGCACCGCCTTGGGAAGCGGCTTGTCCAGCTCCTCCAATGCACCCTTGGCGTCGCCCTGGTTGAGGAGGTGCATTGCGCGATAATTGCGCAGGCGGCGGGCGACGATCGCATCCGACCCGACCTCTTCGGCGGCGCGCGCGAACAGGGAATCGGCTTCGGCGTAGCGGCCCAGGTTCGACTTCTGCAGCGCTTCATTGGCCAATCCTTCGGGGCGGCTCAGCGGCGCATCGCCCGAGCTGCTCACCGCAGCGAAGAATTCGGCGGCCTCGGCGTAATTGCCCGAATTGTTGCGGCGATAAGCTTCGGCGAGCGCGCGGCTTGGGTCGAGCGTCCCGGCTTGCACGCGAGCGAACGCCGCGGGGTCGCCGACGCCGGTCGTCGCGATCGAAATCTCGCCCTTGACCGGCTGGTCGGCGACGAGGCTGCGAAGCGCGAGCTGGATCGCGCTGTCGTAGCCGATGAGGCCCTCGGCCTCGTAAAAGACGCGGCCCTTGCGCAGCTCATAGGCGCGGTAGCCGACATCCGAATCCTTAAGCTTGCACTCGCTCACAATGATCTGGCCGAGGTCGGCGACCGAGGCCGAATGCGGAGCCGAGCACCGCATCTTGTCCGCGCGAATGGCGGCGAGGCGCGCTGGGCCGGCGGCCGCATCGCGCAGCTTGTACATCTTGCCGACCGGAAGCGCCGCATCGCGGCACGTCACCGAGTAACCGGCGTCGAACATGCTCTGTAGCGCGGGATCGGTCGCGACACTCTGCGCCGAGCAGAAAATCGTGCCCGAACTCCCGATCCGGAAGCTGTCGCGCACGCTGAGCGGCGCAGCCGGGGCCGAAGCCGCGAGCCCGAGGCACGAAATTATGGCTGCAATCGCGATTGCTGTTCTGGGCATGTCAAATCTCCGCTCGAACCTTGTCGACAATTTTCTCCGCCCGGTATGTCGCCGATGACCACATCGCCGCCGCTCGTCACCGGCTCGTCGATGTTCTGATCGAGCAAGATCGGCGTGGTGTTGATGAGGCGCAGCGACGGATCGACGTTGCCGCCGTCGCCCTGGTCGCTTTGATTGCCTTCATCGCTGGCGACCTGCTCCGGGTTCCCGACCGGGTCGGTCATGCCCCCGATCGAGCTTGTCCCGCCACCGACGGGGCCGAGGATCGTGCCTGAAGCGACGCCCGTCTGCTCCGGCGGCGGCGGCGGCGGCGGCGGCGGCGGCGGTGGAGGCGGCGGCGGTGGAGGCGGTGGAGGCGGCGGCGGCGGTGGAGGAGGCGGCGGAGGCGGCGGTGGCGGAGGAGGAGCTCCGCACTGCGCACCGATCAGGCAATCGTTGAACCTCGAGCCCTCGGCATATTGGACACCGTTATCGAGCCCGAAATTCACGCGGTTAAAGAAGTCCGTGCCGGTGGTGAAGGTGCCGTCGGCGTTTTGCTGCCGGCCAAAGGCGATCACCCGAACAGCCCCCGTCGCTCCCGGTCCTGTAGCGGTATCCGCGCCAAGCACATCGAATGCAAAATTGGGTGTCCGACCGTTAAGACCTCCGCCGCCTTCGAATCCGTCGGCGAGCGTCGGGCCATTCGCGAAGTTGCTGAATGCGCTTACGGCGACGGTATAGGTGCCCGCCGGCAAGAGGGCCTGCAGGAATGTATCATAGCGTGAGCCGGTCGTCGGATCGGCGGGGACATTCGAGCCGCCATCGTCATTCTGGTCGATGAGCAGGCCCGCGGCATTGAACAGCGCCAGGATCGGATCGAAGCCACCGGACGCGATCGCTTGGCCGTCGGCGTTCGTCCCTCCGGCGTACGAGTAGGTTCGCAGCGTGATTTCCGATTCCGCGGTGACCGTGAAGTTGAATTGAAGCACGTCGTTCGCCGTGGTCAGAGTCCCGACGAAGGAGAAGCCTTGAGTGCCGTTGGCATTGACGACGGTCTGGTAGCGGCCGACGAGCAAACCGCCGCCGCCTACGGTCAATCCCGCGAAATCGGTGGCAGTGCCGGTATTCTGGATGAAGATATTGCTTCCGCCGAGCAGCGCTATGCCACCGGCCTGCAGATAACCTGCGGGGTTGGTCGCTCCGTTGTTGGTTTTCAGTGCATCTTCAAAGCCCGCGAAAGTCGGATCTGCAGCAAGACGTGCAGCAAGGGCGGAGTCAGTCACCACGATATTGTCCGACTGCAGGGTCAGCATTCCGGAAAGCGCGCCCGTCGAATTTGTCATCTGGATGCCGCCGGGAGTAATGACCTCGATCCGCTGCCCGGCTGAAATCAGCAGGGAATCGGTAGGCGCCGCGTTGATATAGTTGATGGTGCCTTCAACGCGAACGCTGCCGTCCGTGTCGAGCGTGAGCGACCGTGTTCCGCCGCCTGGCGTTTGGCTTCCTTCAATGCTGGCATCACCAACGATGACTTGGGGAGTGCCGCCTTCCCCGGCGCTGAGTGCATTGATTGCCACCGCGTCACTCGCAATGTCACCGTCCTCGTTGCCGAAATGATAGGATCCGGCGGGGACGCCGTCCGGGAATTCACCGAGATAAATCGGGCTGTTGCTGACTGCGTTCAGCGTCAGCAGGTTGGTGACGCCCTGTACCCCAAGCGAAGCGCCCTCGGCGATGTCGATGTCACCCGAAGTCACGGTGATCGTCGGTGCGCTGACAGTGCCGAGGAAATTCGCAAGGCCGTCGGCGGTGAACGTTGCGCTGTTGCTCGCATCGATCTGGGCGCCGCTGACGATCTGCGAACCGCCGATCGCGATGTCCGTCGCGCGGATCGAGCCGCCGGTGCTGTCGTCGCTCAGCGCGGCGGTGCCGCCGGCGATGGCCGAAAGCGTTCCGTCAACGATGATGCTCGATCCGGCGGCGGTGGAGAGGAACACATTGCCACCCGCGGTCAGCGACAGGTTCAAGGCGGTGACATTGCCGTTTTCATTGGCCGCGACGGAGACATAGCCGAGTGCGTCGAGGAAGGCGTCCGCGCCGAAATTCAGGCGGCTGCCGCCACCGGTTGCGAGGATGTTGCCAGTCGCCGATGCGTTCACCAAGGAGGTGAAGTTTCCGCTCGAGAAGGTGATGCCGCTGTCGCTGTCGCCCGCGCCGGCCGTCAGGATGATCTGGCCATTTTGAACTTGACCATTGGCGGCATCGAAGCCGACCGTTCCGCCGAGCAGCATGGTTAGGGCCTGGTTCTTGGGAACCGCGACCATGTAGATGCTGTGGTTGTCACCGGCGACGCTGTTCGCGGGGCCGCTCGTCTCTCCGGTGTGAACGATACCGTTGGCATCCGTGGTCCCGCCGCCGACGTCGACCTGGATGTCGAACAGCCCCTGGTTCATCGTCATGGTCAGCTTTTCGGCGGCGACATAGGCTGCCGACCCGTCGACCTTGACCGTGCCGCCCTGCTCGATGCGCGGAGCGACCAGCGCGACGTAGCTTCCCTGCTGGAGCGCGTTGATCTGCGCCCCTGGCATGATCTGGATCTTGGACGTCGATGATGCCGGTCCGGTGAACGTCGCCGAAAATCCGTTGGCGCTGGTCGAGAGGTTGGAGACGTCGTTAGTGGTCAGCAGCAGGCTGCCGACGTCGAACACCGCGCTGGCGCCGATGACGATTCCGCCGGGGCTGTAGAACCATACCCGGCCGCCGGTCGCGTTGGTGCCCTGCAGGGTCGAGATGACCTGTCCGTTAAGGCTGATCGAGCGTGAGGCATCGGTCGGAACGATGCGGTTGAGGACGGTGTAATCGGTGACGCCCGAAGCGCTGGTGAAGGTCGCGACGTTGCCGGTGGGCAGGAAGTCGATCGTTCCTCCGCCGACCTGCTGGTCGGTCGGGGTCCAGTTGATCGTCGCCGTGTTCGATCCGATCGTGATTAACTCGGTCGTGTTGGTTGTGGGCGAACGCGTAACGGTCCCGGATGTGCTCGAGATATCGCCCCGGAACGCGCCCAGCGCCTGCGCTTGCGCCGGCTGCGCGGCGAGGGCCGCGGCGGCCGACGAGAGCATCAGCGCGCTCCGCTTGAGCGTCAGCCGGCGGGAGGCACGGTACCCATGAAACACCGGCAACATCATCGATAGCTCCAGGGCCAAAGCCGGGTGGTCAGCGAAATCAGCAGGCGCGGGTCGGCGCGGCGTCTGTCGATGCCCGCGCGGGTCAGCGGAAGCGCGAGCGCAGCATCGAGCGAGAAGCGGTCGAACGCGATGCGCGCGCCGCCGCCGATCGAATCGAGATGGTCGCGGCTTGTGGTCGTGGCGAGCCGGTCGTGGTTCTTCACCCCGGCATGATCCCAGAACGCGTAGCCTTCGATACCCGGCTTGCTCGCGCTCTGCGGGATGCGGCTTCCGAAGCGGATCTCGGCTTGCGTTCCGATACCTTCATCGCCGAGCAGGATGCCGGGATCGTAGCCGCGCCCGACGGTGTAATTTCCGGCGGAGAATTCCTCGAAGCTGAGCAGCGGCTTCCACGCATATTGCGCGCGCACGCCGAGCGCGAAGGTAAGCTTGGGAATGGGCCGCGCCTCACCGTAAATGAGCGCTCGAACCACCGTCGCGGTCGGCCGGCCCTCGAGCCGGCTTGGCGGCACGTCATTCGGCCCGAGGCAGTTTGCTCCGGTTGGCCCGCAGAAATCGCTGGCGCCGAAGATGTCGAGCCCTTTGCGCACCTCAAGCAAGCTCGTCAGGTGCCACCGTGGCTCCTCGAGCGAAAAGCGCGGATCGGTGAAATCGTCGCTGAGCGCATCAATTCCGAAGCGCGCGAAAGCGACCCGCAGCCGGTCGCGAGTCAGCGGGATGCCGTCGAGCTTCACGTACTGGTTGACGTAATCCATACCGATCGAGCCGCGGATGGTCTCGGCCTGGCGACGGTAGAAGGGGTAGCCGACCTCGACCGTTCCAAGCAGCGTCTTGGCGAGCACCTTGACGTCGGGGATGTCAGGCCGCGCCCAGGCGTAAGTGAAGGTGCCGGCGATGCTCAGGCCCTCGGGGCCGAGGTGGAAGTCATGCCCGACCTGCAGCGTCTGCTGCTCGTGGAAATCGGCGGTGCTGAACACCGAGAGGGTCGTGCGATCACCAAGGCCGGTGAGGCCGAACAATTGCGCGCGAAGCAATCCGCCCCACGGGCCAAGCGCCTGCGAGCCGCCGTTCTCGACGTTGAAATCGACATAGGCGGGCGTGTGCTGGACGGTAACGTCGCCGACGACGTCGCCGGGCGCTCCGCCCGCCGGGCGCAAGGTCAGGCGCACAGTGTATCCGGGAAGGTCGCTGGCGAGGAGCAGATAGCGCTCGGCTTCGAAGCGGTTGAACACCGGCTGCTTGGTCAGCCGGCCGAGATAGCCGGCTATTAGCTGCTCCGCACCGCTGGCGTCGCCGCGCACGCGCACCTGCGTCAAATGCGCCATCAGCACGCGGAAGCGGATAACTCCGTCGGCGATTCGCTGCTCGGGGACCTGGACCGCGGCAATGTAACCGGCGTTACGCAGGGCGGTCGCCGCGCGGTCGCGGATTTCGCAAACGACCGAGATCGGTTGCTCATGTCCGACGTAGGACGCGTAGCTGGAGCCGAGCTCGGCCGCGCTGAGACCCTGGAGCCCTTCGAACTCGACCCCGCGCACGGTCAACCGGATGTCGTTGAATTCCGGACCGTCGAGAGCGCAGGGCGCGCGTTCGACTCCGCCTTCGACTTCGAGTCGCGGGGCAGCGGCCGCGGTCAGCGGAGCGGGCGACCGAGTCACTTCCTCGCGTGTCGGAGGAAGCACCGGAGGCGGGGTCGACTGGGCTAGAGCCGGCGCCCCGCCGGAGACGAGAATCGACGTCAGGAGCAGCCGTAGGACGGCGCTCCGGCTGTGGCGGCTGAAACCGCGACTAGGTCTCCAAACCAAGCTCACCGGGGGCCCCCTCCCCGTTGGAGTTGCCGAGTCGGACTCGGAAAAGTTCGGCAAGTTTAGACCAACTTAACCATGATGCGGCAAGCCGGAATTAACGGCGGTTTACTTTTGGCCGCGCCACGGCTGTTTCGAAACGGGAAATTCACTCGACGAAACGCCTGCTTTGGGGCAGGTTCGCGACCATGGGCGGAGCGGTTGAAACGCAGCGGCTGTCGTGGCCCTGGTGGTCGAATTGGGCGCTGCTCGGAGTCGTGGCGACGAGCGCCCTGACGATCGCGGCCACGCTCTACGACATCCTTTAAAGGCTGAACGCGCGTGCCCGACGCGCTGCCGCTGCTGCCGCCGCCGGCAGCGATCATCGTCACCGGCAAGGCTCTGGCCGAACCCAAAGCCGATCGGGTCTATGCCGTACAACGCATCGGCCGGCGCCAGCTCGAGCAGTCGCCGACACATGAGATCGACCAGCTGCTGAAAGACGTGCCGGGGGTCGCGCTGTTCCGCCGCTCGGATTCGCGCAGCGGCCACCCGACCAGCCAGGGCGTCACCTTGCGCGCGCTTGGCGGCAATGCCTCCAGCCGCGCCTTGCTCGTGCTCGACGGGGTACCGCAGGCCGATCCTTTCGGCGGGTGGGTCAACTGGCCGGCCTACGATCCGACCGCGCTCAGCGAGATTCGCGTGGTGCGCGGTGGCGGAAGCGTCGGCAACGGCCCTGGCGCGCTCGCCGGGACGATCGAGATGACCAGCCGCTCCGACATCGGCGTTGCGGGGGAAGTCGATGGCGGAAGCCGCGATTCGGTCGAAGCGCGCGGCCGGCTGGGGCTCGCGTTAGGCGGCGGAGTGTTGAGCATCTCGGGCCGCGGGGAGCGCGGCGACGGTTTCGTCCCGGTGACGGAAGCGACGCGCGGCCCGGCCGATGAGCCCGCGCAATATCGCGAGTGGAGCGGGCGCGGGCGTTGGGCCGCTCCGGTCGGCGACACGACCGAGATCCAGGCGAGCTTCGCGGCCTTCCACGACTGGCGCACTCGGGGGGTCGATTTCACGCAGAACCGGACAGATGGCGCTGATGCCTCGGTGCGGCTGGTCGGCCGCGGCGCGTGGCAGTGGAGCGCGCTCGCTTATTGGCAATGGCGCGACCTGATGAGCAGCTTCGCCAACGTGAGCACCGGCCGGGTAACCGCCGCGCGGGTGTCGCTGCAGGATTCGGTGCCGTCGCACGGGCTCGGCGGAAGCGTCGAGCTGCGACCGCCGCTGCCGAGCGGGATCGAGCTTCGCCTCGGCATCGATGCGCGGCGCACCGCCGGCGAATCGCGCGATCTGTTCACCTATGTCGCGCGCGTGGCGACGCGGCGGCGACTCGCGGGCGGCGAGACGTGGACTGCCGGCGGGTTCGCCGAAACGAGCGCGGCCCTCGGCCGAGTGACTCTGACAGGCGGAGCTCGGCTCGATCGCTGGCAAGTCACCGGCGGCCATTTGTTCGAGAAGGTCATTGTCAGCGGCGCGGTGCTTCGTGACGACCGATATGCGCGGCGGGGCGGTTGGCTTCCGACCGCGCGGGGCGGCCTAGTCGCACCGCTCGGCGGCGACTTCAGCCTGCGCTCGGCGGCTTATCTCGGCTGGCGGATGCCGACGCTGAACGAGCTGTTCCGGCCGTTCCGCGCGGGCCTCGACGCGACCGCCGCGAATGCCGAGCTGAAGCCCGAGAAGCTCGCCGGGGCGGAGGCCGGCGCCGAATACGCCCGTGGCGAAATGCGGGCGTCGCTGACGGGCTTCGTCAACCGGCTCAAAGACGCGATCGCCAACGTGACGCTGGGGCAGGGGCCGGGCGTGTTTCCCGGCGTCGGCTTCGTCGCCGCCGGCGGCACCTACCGCGAGCGCGAGAATGTCGATGCCGTGAACGTTCGCGGGATCGAGGCGTCGGCGGAGTGGACGCGCGGGTCTTGGCAGGTGCGCGCCGGAGCGAGCTGGACGCACGCGCGCATCGAAGCGAGCGGGGTCGCGGCCTTTCTCGACGGATTGCGCCCGGCGCAGACGCCCAATTTCGCGGCGACGCTTGCGGCCAGTTGGGAGCAAGGAGGGAAGGGCGCGCAGCTCGTCGTGCGCCGCGTCGGCGGACAATTTGAGGATGATTTGAACCAGCGCGTATTGAAGCCCGCGACCACGCTCGACGCATTCGCGTCATGGCCGCTGACCCGCCGGCTGCAAATCGTGGCGCGGGCCGAGAACCTGTTCAATGCGCTGGTCATGGCGGGGCTCAACGGCGACTCATCGGTCGAGCGGGCGACGCCGCGGACATTGTGGATCGGCTTGCGCTTGAAGTGATCCGGTCCGATGCGCGATTTGGCAAACGCGAGCGAAACGCGCATATCGTTACGCGCTCGGTACGATTCAAATTGGAGCTGGGCATTGATCGCGCACATCCTCTGCAGGTTTGTCGGCCACTACCGATCGGTCTCGTGCGCGCACCGTATCGACGGGGTGTGGCACAGCCGCTGCAAGCGCTGCGGCGAGAGCATTATAAGGGTGCGCCGGTCGAAGTGGCGGGTCGAGACCATACCGCTAGGGCGCGCCCACTAGCGGGACGTCGTTGGCGGCGAGCACTGCGTCAATGTCCGTCAAGCGGCAGCGTCCGCGGCGCCAATCGTCACCGGCAACGCGCGATAGCAGCAGGTCTCCACGGGCCATTCTAATTTCGATCAGCAATGGCAACCGGGCACGATTCGAAGCGTTGCCCGGCTAACCAGAAAACATTGGAGAAAACCATGGCCAAAAGCGGAACTTCGAAGCGCGGATTTGCCGCAATGGATCCGGCGAAGCAGCGCGAAATCGCGAGCAAGGGCGGCAAGGCGAGCCATGGCGGTGGTCGCAAGGCGGGAAGCGCGAACCGCTAGACGCGCTTGAACCGATTGCGGGTGCATCCGCGCTCGGCGAGTGTCCCGCAACGCCTGCCGCCTCGCCGCGTTGAGTGGGTGCAATGTACCGGGAGCATCTTGGCGCGAAGGACCGCGGCGGAGCAATAACCGCGGTCATCGCGATTCACGCTGCGCTGCTCTTCGCCTTGCTCAATATATCCGGCAGGATGGACTTCGGCGCCGAGCAAAGCGTGATGCGCGTGTTCGACGTCAGTGCGTTGCAACCGCCCCCACCGCCACCGCCGGCCCAACAAAAAATGCAGCCCCGGCCGAAGCAAAAGGAAGGCGGATCGGTGCCGAAGAATGTCCGCAGCGAAGCGACTCCGGTCGTCGCGCCGACGCCGAAAGTCACCATCCCGACGCCGCCCGTGAGCGCCGCCGCCGAAACCCCGCGCCAGGGCACGGCGCCGACTCAGGGGGCGTCGGATGTGCGCGGTCCCGGCACGGGCGCGGGCGGCGCGGGCAATGGCACCGACAGCGGCTCGGGCGGGAACGGTCCCGGGGGCGGCGGCGACAATGGCGTGGCCGAGCCGCCGCGGCTGGCGAGCCCGGTCTTGCTCGGCCGCGATCTGCCGCGCGCATTGCTCGACCAATGGCCGCGGGGGGCGACGGTGTTCCTGCGCCTGCGGGTCGACACGCGCGGTTATATCAGCGAGTGCTCGGTGGACCGCGGAACCGGGGTCCGGGCGATCGATTCGACCATGTGCAACATCGCGCACGACCGGCTCCGTTTTCGGCCGGCGCTAAACCGAAGCGGACAAGCGGTTGCAGGATGGTTCGGATACGCGCAACCAGCACCGCGATAGGCACAAGGGAATCACATGATCGAAGCGGAATGGTGGGAATATGAGAGCCTCGACGAGCTCGCCGACGCGGTTGCGGGCGACGTCGG
>JBDTXI010000059.1:0-7049 GCA_040006255.1 Sphingomicrobium sp. | reverse complement strand
TCCTGCCGGCGGCGATCGGCGCCGGCGCCGTTCAGGTGAACCTCGCGATCTCGACCGCGCTTGCCGGGGGCCTGCTCAATCCGGGCTCGATCTCCTACATTTATTATGCCGACCGATTGAACCAGTTGCCCCTCGGCCTGATCGGCATCGGGCTCGGCACGATTCTCCTGCCGACCGTTTCGCGCCAATTGAGCCAGAAGCGCGAGAAGGAAGCGATGGACACGCAGAACCGCGGCATCGAGCTCGCATTGTTCCTGACGCTTCCGGCGACGATCGCCTTCGTCTTCGCCTCGGAACCCATCATCCGCGGCCTCTTCCAGCACGGCCATTTCACCGCGATCGACAGCGTGCGCTGCAGCTGGGCGCTCTCCGCTTTCTCGCTCGGGCTTCCGTCCTACGTCCTCGTGAAGGTGCTTACCCCCGGCTATTATGCCCGCCACGACACCCGGACCCCAGTGCGGTATGCGATCCAGTCGGTCGGGGTGAATCTGGTCGGCAACCTGACCCTCATCCCGCTGCTCGGCAGGTTCGGCTATGGCCATGTCGGGCCGCCGCTCGCGACCGCGCTCGCTTCGACCCTCAACGTGTGGATGCTCTACCGGACGCTGAAGAAGCGAGGCCACTTCACCACCGACGCCCAGCTGCGCCGCCGGGTCCCGCGCCTCGCGCTCGCCGCCTTGATCATGGGCGCGGCGCTCTTTTTCATCACGCCCGCGGTCAGTCCTTTTCTGACGGGTTCAATTCTGCGCCGCGGCGGCGGACTGTTCGTGCTCGTCGGCGCCGGGATGCTCGTCTACGCGGTCGGTTGCTTCTTGACCGGCGCGTTCGCGCTCGACGATGTGAAGCTCCTCCTGAGGCGACGAGCGCGAGAAGCATGACGACGCAAGGCATGAAACGGGTGGTTTCGGGCATTCAGCCGACGGGCGACCTCCATCTCGGCAACCTGCTCGGAGCGATCCTTCGCTGGGTGCGGATGCAGGACGAGGCCGAATGCCTGTTCTTTCTCGCCGACCTGCACGCGCTGACGGTCGACGTCGATCCGGCGCAATTGTCCGCGAGCATCCGCGAAATGGCGGCCGGGCTCATTGCCAGCGGAATCGATCCGGCCAAGTCCATCGTCTTCCGCCAGAGCTCGATCCCGGCGCATTCCGAGCTCGCCTGGATCCTTCAGGGCACCGCGCGCATGGGCTGGCTCAACCGCATGACGCAGTGGAAGGACAAAGCGGGGAAGAACAAGGAAGGCTCGTCGGTTGGGTTATTCACCTACCCCGTGCTCCAGGCCGCCGATATCCTGCTTTACAAGGCGACTCACGTGCCCGTGGGCGAGGACCAGAAGCAGCACGTCGAGCTCACGCGGGACATCGCGCTCAAGTTCAACACCGACTTCGACGTCGATCTCTTCGTCGTGCCCGAGCCGTTCATTGGCGGCGGCACGGCGGCGCGCGTAATGAGCCTTCGCGACGGCCAAACGAAAATGTCCAAGACCGACCCCTCGGACATGAGCCGGATCAACCTCACCGATAGCGACGACGCCATCGCCCAGAAGATCCGCAAGGCGAAAACCGACCCCGAGCCACTCCCCGCCGCCGCGGACGCGCTGGACGGCCGGCCCGAGGCGAAGAATTTGGTCGGAATGTACGCCGCGGTGACTGGCGAAAGCGTCGAGCAGGTGCTGGCGCGCTTTACCGGCCAGGGCTTCGGGGCGTTCAAGCCGGCGCTTGCCGACGCCGTCGTCGCGCTCGTGGCCCCGATCCGCCAGCGGCTCGATCAACTTCGCCGCGACCCCGCCGAGCTCGACCGGATTCTCGCCGCCGGCTCCGAACGCGCTAGCGAGATCGCCGCGCCGGTGCTTGCCGCGGCTCGCGCCGCTGTCGGCCTCACCCGCTAGAGGGACAAAGCGCTTGCAAACCGATAGCCAGGCCGCCCGCTCGCGCCCGCTTCCGCTGTCACAACGGCTTGCGCAGATCGTTGACGAGCACGGTTCCGACCGTTTGTCCTTCTCGCACCTTTCGGCGCAGCTTCATTCGCGCGCCTGGGGCGGCTTGCTGTTCATTTTCGCCGCGATCAACGTGCTCCCGCTCCCGCCGGGAACCAGTGCCTTTTTCGCTATCCCGCTGCTGATCGTCTCGGCGCAAATGGTCTTTGGCCGCCCCAGCCCGTGGTTCCCCGCGCGGATCGACCGGCGCGGCGTCAAAAAGTCCGAGATGCAGCGCCTAATCGGCAAGATGGAATGGCTCGAGCGCCGCGTCGAGCGAGTCTTCAAGCCGCGTCTGGCGAGCCTCACCGGGCCCACCGCAACGCGGCTCATCGGGGTAGTCTGCTTCCTCCTCGCGCTGGTCGCCGGAATCCCGATCCCGCTGTTCCACATCGCGCCCGCGGCGGCAATCGTGCTTTTCGGGCTGGCTCTGATCTATCGCGACGGAGCCCTGGTCATCGCCGCCGGAGTTGCCGGCGTCGCCAGCATCGCGATCGACGCGGCGATCGTCGGCTCCGGTGTGGTTGCGCTCGGCTATATCACGGCGTGGCTGCGCCCGCACTGAACCGGCGCGAAAACCCGCGGCACTTACGCTTCGCGGTCGTTCCAACTTGTACATACAACGCTTCATCGACGGTTCACCGCACTTAATGGTATAACGCGCGGCGAAGTTTCGTTTTTCGAGTCCCGACTGAAGGGGAGTACACATGCGTATCCGTAAATTTGCAGCTACGATCGCGCTCGGCGCCGCGGCCGTTGCCTTGTCTGCCTGCGCCACCGCGCTCGACACCCGCGTTACCCGATATCAGGCGATGCCGGCGCCGCAGGGCCAGACGTTCATGGTCGTGCCGGAGCCCGGAATGGCCGCGATGGGCGGGCTCGAGTTCCAGCGCTATGCGGCGATCGTTGCCCAGCAGCTGGGCGCCCGCGGCTACAGTCCGGCGAGCAGCGTCGACAGCGCGAGCATGGTGGTCCAGCTTGGCTACGGCATCGACCACGGGCAGGTACGTGTCGAATCCGATCCGTTCGGCGGCGGGTACGGCGGCTTCGGCTATCCCGGTTATTTCGGCCGCAGCAGCTTCTATTATCCCCGCTTCGGCCGCTTCGGCTCGCCATTTTACTACGGCTGGAACGATCCCTTCTGGATGGGCGGGGGCCTCGATTCCTATGTCGAATATCACAGCGAGGTCGACCTCCACATCCGCGCGAAGGGCACCAGCCAGCCGTTGTTCGACGGCCGCGCGCAGGCGCGTTCGCAATCCAACCGGCTCGACGTCGTTCTACCCAGCCTTATCGAAGCCTTGTTCACTGGCTTCCCCGGGCAGAATGGCGAGACGGTGAAGATCACCATCCCGACGAGGCCGGTCGCCGCCCGCTAAGCGACCGCGACCGTTTGAAAAAATAGGGCCCGCCCGAGCGATTCCGGCGGGCCTTTTCGCTGCGCAGCGCCGCCGAGAACGACGCTCTGCTAACCTTCGAGCTGCCGCATCAACAATCGGATATCCGCGTCGAGTTCGGCGTCCGCCGCCCGCAGCTTCTCGATCTGCCGCACGGCGTGGATCACCGTGGTATGATCGCGACCGCCGAAGCGCCGGCCGATGTCGGGCAGCGACTTGGGCGTCAGTTGCTTGGACAGATACATCGCCACCTGGCGCGGGCGGGCGACCTCGCGGGCGCGCCTGGCCGAGGTCATCTCGGCCTTGCGGATGCGGTAATGCTCGGCGACCTGGGTCTGGATCTCGTCGATCGAAATCCGCCGCTGGTTGGCGCGCAGCACGTTGGCCAGCACTTCCTCGACGAAGGCCACGTCGATCTCGCGCCCGGTCATCATCGCGTAGGCGCCGATACGGTTGAGCGCTCCTTCGAGCTCACGCACTGACGACGTCACCCGGCGCGCGAGGAAGTCGACCACCGGCCGGGACATCTCGACCCCGGGCAGCGCCTCCAGCTTGGCGAGGATGATGTTGAACCGCAGCTCGTAATCCGCGGCGTTGATGTCGGCGACCAGGCCCCAGGACAGGCGCGAGAGGATTCGCGGAGCGATTCCGTCGAGATCCTGCGGAGCGCGGTCCGATGTAATCACCAGCCGGCGCCCGGCGGTGATGATTTCGTTCATCGTGTGGAAGAATTCTTCCTGTGTGGAATCCTTGCCGGCGATGAACTGGACGTCGTCGATCAGCAGCAGATCGGCGCTCCGCAACCGGCTTTTGAAGCCGATCGTGTCATTTTCTTTCAGGGCGCGGATGAACTCGACCATGAACTTCTCGGCCGACATCGAAACGACTCGCGAGCCGCGATTGTGAGTCAGGAACGCATGGCCGATCGCGTGCAGCAGGTGCGTTTTGCCGCGCCCGGTGCCACCGTGAATGAACAAGGGGTTGAAGCTGACGCTCTTCGACGTCGCCAACGTCCGCCCCGCAGTGGCCGCGACTTCGTTCGCCTTGCCGACGATGAACGTCTCGAAGCGGTAGCGGGGATCGAAATTCGGCGCATTGGGGTCGCGCTCCGCGGGCGCCGGAGTCTCCTCCAGGATCAACAGCGGCGTCGGGCGCGGAGCATCGGCCGCCGCGATCACGCGGACATTGCGCACCACCGGAAGAACCGTCTTCCACGCAAGCGTCAACCGCTCGCCAAAGTGCGAGCGCACCCAGTCGGCCATGAACTGGCTTGGCATGACCATCTCGAGAGTCCCAGTGTCGGGCTCGAACGCGCCCAGCTCTGACGGTTTCAGCCAACCGTCGAACGTGCGGGCGCCGAGGTCGCGGCGAAGCCCCGAGCGAATCGATTCCCACGCTGCATCGAGCGGTGCCGCAACCACCCCACCGGCGGCCGGCTCAATCACATTCGCCCCTGTGCCTTGCACTGGTCCGAGCCTCCCTAGTCTTGACCCCCGACTGGAGACAAAAGCGTCCTGTTACGAGCGAACCGAGTCGCGCGTCCTAAGCTTCTTTTCTCTCTTGCCCCCGGCACGGATTCGCGCCCGGAAGGGTTGTTTCTGAAACCCTATTGGGAAGCTTGCAAGTGCCGTTTTTTCATCAAAGTGAAATAATGCCACTTGACATAGGATTCAGGCCGATAGTTGTGGAAATTCCCACAAAACTGCGGTTTTTGAAGTTACCCAAGAGTTAACCAACCCGCGAATCGCCGGAATTGCTGCATTTTCTTGACGGTCCAGAAAAGAGACAAGCCGCGGGTCTCTCCGCGGCTCGCACGTCTCATCTTTGAGCGACCGTTTCAGCCGAGCGACGCAACCCGCTTTGAAAGCCGCGAAATTTTTCGCGCGGCCGTGTTCTTGTGGATAACTCCACGAGCGACGCCGCGCTGAATCTCGGGTTGGACCTTCTTGAGCGCTTCGGCGGCATCGGCCTTCTTGCCGCCCGCGATGGCCGACTCGAGAGCCTTGATGAAGGTCCGGATGCGGCTCACCCGCGAATGGTTGATCACCGTCCGGCTGGCATTTCGACGGATGCGCTTTTTGGATTGCGGCGTATTCGCCATGAATTTCCTCGTGTTTCGTGCGGCTCAATGAAAAAACGGCGCATGGCCAAACGCCTGCGCCGACATGGGCGTTCCCCTACCCAGACAGGGCGCGGAGGTCAACCTCAGCGCTGGCACTTCGGGCAATAGAAGGTCGAACGGCCGCCCTGGACGATCCGCCGGACCATTCCTCCGCAGGCGCACCTTTGCCCTTCCCGATCATAAACGGCGAAGCGCTTGGAGAAATAGCCGAGCTCGCCGTCCGGACTGGCGAAATCCTTGAGGCTCGACCCGCCCGCTTCGATCGCCTCGCGCACCGCCGCCTCGATCGCTTCGACCAGCCGCTTCAGCCGGCCGAGCGAGACCGAGCCGCCGGCGCGTTTTGGATGGACCCACGCGCGGAACAGCGCCTCGCAAACGTAGATGTTGCCGAGACCCGCAACGATGCGCTGGTCGCCGAGGAGCAGCTTGATCGCCGCGGACCGCCCGCGGAGACGTCGGTGCAAATCGTCAACGTCGAGATTGAACGGCTCGGGGCCAAGCGCCCTGATCGCCGGCCAGTCGTCCAGCGCAGCCGTCGGCACGAGGTCGACCGATCCGAACCGCCGCGGATCGTTCAGCGCCAGGCGCGTTCCCGCGTCGGTCTCGAGGAGCAGATGATCGTGCTTCTCGACGCTGGCCCGGTCGATTCGCCAGCTTCCCGACATTCCGAGATGGAAGATCATCGTGTCGCCGCGGTCGGTGTGGATGAGGCCGTATTTGGCGCGGCGGCCGAGGCCGGTCACCCGCGCGCCGGTAAGCCGCTGGCCGAGGTCCTCGGGAAACGACCGGCGCAAGTCGGCGCGGCGCGCTTCCACCCGCGTGATCTTCCGCCCCTCGAGCACGCGGGCAAGGCCGCGAACGGTCGTTTCGACTTCGGGAAGCTCGGGCATCCCCGCGATATGGCGAACGGGGCCCGACCCCGCTAGAGCGCGCCGGCGATGGCAGAGAAGGTCAATTTCGGCGACGAGCTGGTCGACCCCCAAGAAAAGACGCGGCGGGTCGGCGCGGTCTTCAGCTCCGTGGCGCGCCGCTACGACATCATGAACGACCTGATGTCGGGCGGCATGCACCGCCTGTGGAAGGACCGCTTCGTCGCTCGCGTGAAGCCGCGGCCAGGCGAGGACATCCTCGATATGGCGGGAGGCACCGGCGACGTGGCGTTTCGTCTCGCCGGGCGTGGCGCGCAAGTTACGGTTGCCGACATCAATGCCGACATGCTCGAGGTCGGCAAGGAGCGGGCCGAGACGCGCGGCCTTACCGGCCTGGCACGGAAGGTGGAGAATGCGGAGAGCCTGACCTTCGCGGATGCGAGCTTCGACGCTTACACGATCGTGTTCGGCATTCGTAACGTGACGGACATCCCTGCCGCGCTCAGAGAAGCGCACCGCGTGCTCAAACGCGGCGCGCGGTTCTATTGCATGGAATTCTCGAGCAGCGACTGGCCCGGCTTCTCCACCCTTTACGACCGCTGGGCCGAGAAGGTGATCCCACGCATCGGTCAGGCCGTCGCGGGCGACGAGGAAAGTTACCGCTATCTCGTCGAGAGCATTCGCCG